>JAJYPH010000058.1 GCA_021795575.1 Bacillota bacterium | reverse complement strand
TTCGACAAGTGACGCACTCCTAAGGGCGTCTAGAAAGGATGTCATAGTATGGGTCGTTTGCGTCGGAAGGCCGTGCCGATCGCCATAATAGCGGGGGGATTGTTAGTAGGTGGGTCCGCGGCGGTGATGGCGCAGAGTTCGTCAACGTCCGCCACGACGATTTAGGGGTTTCTGTAGCAATGGAACGAAAATGGCAATAGGATTGGGTACCTACTCATCCAACGACGATAGTGGCCGGAGATGACCTTGCGCGACGACCTCGGGGACCTCGAAGGAGTAGTGCCCCAACATGGTAATGTGGTCATGCCCGAGCGGGGAGAGACGCGCCACGTCGTCGTCCAACACCGTGGTTCCGCGCTGGCGGATTAATGCAAGCGCCTGTTCCATGTATCGCGTATTCCACAGCACAATGGCATTGACGACCAACCCCAGCGCGTTCAGTTGATCCTCTTGACCTTCGCGGTAGGCTTGATGCAATTCGCCCCGTTTCCCGTAGAACACCGCCCGGGCGAGACTGTGTCGCGCTTCGCCCCGATTCAGCTGGGTGAGAATCCGCCGCCGGTAGCTTTCGTCATCCAAATAAGCCAACAGGTACCGAGTTTTGTAAATCCGACCGAGTTCCCCGATGGCGCGCCCCAGCAGGGTCGGTCGCCCCCCGTGCTGCAGGGCTTGAATCAGTGCGGTGGCATTCACGGTCCCCCACTTCAACGATCCCGAGACCCGCAACATGTCGTCCCAATGGCGGATAATGAGGTCGGCACGAATGCGCTGGCGGGCCATGCGATTGAGCACCCCGTAATCGGCCTCTGCATCTATGCGCCAAAAGCGGGCCTCGCCGATGTCGGCGAGACGTGGGCTGAATTGGTAGCCCAGCAAGCCAAACAGGCCAAAAATCAGATCGCTGTACCCGGCCGTATCTGTCATGATTTCGTGGGGGTGCAGTCCGGTTTGCTGGTCGAGGACCCCTTCTAACACGTTCAGAGAGTCCCGAAGGGTTCCAGCAATGACGAGCGCATTAAATCCACTAAATTGGTCGCTGGTAAAGTTGTAATAGGTGACACCCCGGCCCGCGCCGAAATACTTCGGGTTAGCGCCGGCATGCAGGGTGCGAACCGGCACGACAAAGCGCAGACCGTCGGCCGAGGCGACCTCGCCTTGCCCCCAGATCTGTGCGAGCGAGCGTTGCGCATGGTAGTCCACCAATAAGGTGTTGGCGGTCGCGAGCGTTTCAGCCCGGACGTAATTTTGCGCCACCCAGGTGAGCCGATCATATTCCAACGCCGGGATCCCCGCATGTACCACGGGGTCGAGACCGATATTGCACGCCTGCGCCAGTAGAACGGCACAGACACTGAGCGCCAAATCCTTGACCCGTTCGCCCCCCTGACTCACGTGGGTGAAGGCGTCGGCAAACCCTGTCCAGTGATGTACTTCCAGGAGTAAATCCGGCAACGTGGGCCGCGGAAGCAAGCTCGCCACCCGGCTCCGTAGCCGGCGCAGAGAGACCGGGTCCTCCAGCCGGTCTAGCGGGCTCAACACCAGGCGGTCTTTACCCGCAAACGCTTCCAGTCGGACGGCGGGATTGGTTTCCCAATGCGCGGCGGTCGTTTGGTAAGCCGTGTCGAGCGCCTCTCGCAAGGGGCCTAAGGCCGATTCCGCATCTGCAGCCCAGTTGAGCGTGCGCAGAACCTGCGGGCGTACCGCCTCCCACGCCGCGCCTTGCAGGAGTTGGGACCGGGGATCGCCATAGCGTTCGCTCGGGGTCACATACAGGTCGTGCGACTGCATCAATTCCAGCATCCGGAACAACACCCAGAAGGTATAAGCTTTCTTCGACACCCGGCAGTTTTCCCCCACGACGACGGCTCGCCATGTGGTCGTCATGCCGGTCATGGGCGCTTCGGGCCAACTCCGCGTGGCCTGGCCTTCGTGATCCCGGAGAAAGTGCCAGGCCTCTAAGGAGCCTTGACCCGCCGGTGTCGCCTGCCAGGGCATGGTGGCGAGGAGTCGTGGGAGTACCTGACGAATCATCGGGTAGTGGGGCCAGAGCTCCTGGAATGCGATCTTTTGATCCGGCGGATGGGTCAACGTATCCACCTGGCGGATGGCGGTGGCGAGCGCCTCCTTTGACACCCGGGCAAAAATGGCGGTCCGTAAATCCGTTTTGGGATCCTCGTCTTGCAGGAGGACCGCACACGCCTCGCGCAGCGCGCGGGCCGCCGCATCCAAGTCCCGGAGCGTGCGCAGTCGTTTTTTGTCGGAACGGCGCTGCGTGCGGGCGGACAGCTCGGTCAGGTAGCGATCAAAGAGTGCAATTACGTCATCTTGGGCCCGCATCGTGAAGACGACGACAAAGGCTACGAGGGTCGCCAGCCGCCGGTCCGGCGGCATCCGATCCAGTGCTTGCGCCCGGACCGTGGCCGCATGACGCGCCAAGGCGGTCAGTCGCGTTGGGGGAATAGCGCGGAGGTTCCAGCCCGCGGCCCCGAACGCCCGCAGCTGATCGAGCCGGTCGAGGGCGTAGTGGAATCCTCGAATGCTGGGGCGGGTGGGCGCACGGCGGAGCCCATCCAGCGCGGTTTGGCGGGTCTTGGGGTCGACGGCTAAGATGCTTTCCAACGCGTCTCGTTGGGTGGCACTCGGCACGGCGGCGAGACGCCGCCAGAGTCGTCCTTGGGCCCGATCGCGGACCTGGGCTACCAGCCGGGTGA
The DNA here is from genome assembly GCA_021795575.1 of Bacillota bacterium. GTDB lineage: Bacteria > Bacillota > Sulfobacillia > Sulfobacillales > JAIMBI01 > JAJZWV01. Next base: position 14,114 of record JAJYPH010000058.1, on the reverse strand, counting down.
GGGTGGTCACCCCGGGCAAGAGAATTTTGTGTTCCACGAGATACGCCGTTGCCCGATCAAACAACACGCTCGGACGTTCGGCCGTGAGCCAGGCGCGCTGGTATAACCACCGCACCACACGCCAGTGGCCGGGTTGGGCCTCAAAGGGTTGATATTCGTACAACGTCGTCAGCCGGAGGGTATGCTCTCGACGGGTACGACTACTCCCGTATCGCGCCATACCATCGGGAACGGCCATGGCCAACTGGCCAGCAACATAGTCGATAACCGCCGTGGGGATGGTCGTCCAGTCCTCCACAAACGTGCCGAGAAACCGGAGGGTCCCCAGTTGCACCGCCCATCCCAGCTGTTGACGATCCCCGCGGAGCGGACGAAGGAACTGGCGATCTGTATCGTCCAGATAGAAATACTGGGCGAGTTGGGCCGGGGACGGGTCGCCGGCATACCGGCCGTATTGCGCCGCCTGCTCCTCGGTGAGGAAATTGACGGGCGTGGGAATCCCTCCTTCCGCGGGACATCGCGTGCGTGTCTCACATGGGTACACCTATGTGAGACACGCAGAGAGGTACGTGTTGTCGCCGTTTCTGGTGTATCGTATGCTTGTCTCATTAATCATACCGAAAAAGGAGCCGCAGGACGATGATTTATGGCTATGCGCGGGTCAGCTCGGCTACGCAAAATCTGGATGCGCAGGTGGCCCAACTGACCGCCTACGGCTGTCAGAAGATTTTTCACGAAAAGTTGTCCGGGCGATCGATGCGGAATCGCGCACAATTCACGGCGCTCCTTGATCGGGTCACGAGGACCGACACCGTGGTGGTCACCAAACTCGACCGCTTTGCCCGCAGTACGCAAGATGCCCTCAATACCATGGCGACCTTAACCGAGCGGGGGGTGGCGCTCGTCGTCTTGAATATGGGCGGGGATGTGGTCGACACATCCACCGCGATTGGCAAGCTGCTGATCACGGTATTGGCCGGGATTGCCGAATTCGAGGCGGACCTGATTAAGGAACGCCAGATCGAAGGCATTGCCGCGGCTAAAGCCCGCGGGGTCTACCAGGGACGCCCCCGGACCTACACGGCGCATCACCAAGGCCTGGCGCATGCGCTGGAACTCCTGGCTGCCCGGGATCGCAATCATCTCACGGTCAACGATATCTGCGTGATGACCCAGGTCAGTCGGGCCACCCTGTACCGCATGGCGCAACAGATCGCCCATCACGGGCCCTAACACGCCTGCTTCCGGTCGGCGTCCTCCGTCGCGACTCAATGCATGCCGCGAAGGAATCCCACGATCACCAACGCCACCATGAGGCCGATGTACACCCGCAGGCCCCAGAACACGATCCGAATGCTCCGGCGGGGCGTAATCCGGGTCAGGACGACCGGGGTCTCCTCGGGCTCGACCACTTGCACCCGCGTGTCCACAGGGTTTCGCATGACGCCGCCTCCTTTCGCTTACAATCCGTGCGGAAACACCACGGAGAGCCCGTAGAGCCCATTGAGCACGACCAAGAGTCCCACAATCGCGATCGCCGCCCCATTCTGCCATGGCTTGTTGATATGGCGCCCCATAATTTCGCGGTCATTCAACAACAGCAACAAGAACAACAGCGCCGCGGGCATGAAGATCGACGCGATGACTTGCACGGTCAAGTTGAGAAAGCCCAACGGTGCCTGCGGAATCAGCACAATGCCCGCCGCAATCCCGGCGCTCACCAGACCGGGGAGGTAGAACCGCCACGCCTGACGGACCGGCAAATTAATGCTGCGCGGCCATCCGAACGCTTCGCCCGTCGCCCAGGACGTGCTGGCGGTCAGGGCAATGGCCGCGATGGTGCCCGCTTCCACGAGGCCCAAGGCGAGGAGATCCTCCCCGGTCGGACCGAGGCGACGGCCGATGACGGCCAGAATCTGCTGAATGTCATAGTTTTGCGCGCCGGGGTGTCCAAAGGCGAGACTGCCCGTGAGCACCACAATGGCCACGGCCACGAGCACCATGGCGAGCGAGCCCAGCGCGGTGTCGAGTTGCCCATGCCGGACATCCGCCACCGTCAATCCCTTGTCGACCACCGACGACTGCTGAAAAAAGAGCATCCACGGAGCAATGGTGGTCCCGAAATTGGCCAGCACCACGAAAAGGAACGCCGCGGACCAACCACCGGGCACCGACCAGTGTTGAAAGGCAGCCACCACGCGGCCCCAGTGGGGATGCGCCATCAAGGCGAGCGGCACAAAGACGAGGTTGCCCGCCGCAATCCAGAGGGACACCCGTTCCCATGCGCGATAGCGCAGCACCAGGAGAATGCCGGCATCGACGGCCAACCCGCCCAGCGCGCTGAGCACCGGCGGGACCCCAAACACCGACATCCCGATGGTGATGCCAATAAATTCCGTAATCAAAGTCAGGGTATTGGCCAAGACTAAATCGATGAGCGAAAACCAGCCCCAAAACGCCCCATACCGGCCCCAAATCATTTCGGCGTGACCGCGATGGGTCACCGCCCCGAGGCGGACCGTCATTTCTTGGACGAGAAAGGCGATGACCCCACCTAAGACCAGCGCCGGCACAAAGAACCCCAGCCCATACGTCGCGCCGGTTTGGGCATACGTAATGACCCCGCCCGCATCATTGTCCGCAATCATGACCAGGATACCGGGACCGAGTAAGGTGACCAGCAATAAGAAACGTTTCAGGAGACTCGGAGATTGCCGCAACGTGGCCACGCGCGCTTGATCTTGGGCGCGCAATCGGGCCTCTTCGTGCCATAGGACGGCGGCGGTGTTCTTGTTCATCATGATCCCTCCGAACGCACGCCCGGAGGGCCGGCGCTCGGCTAGAGGCCACCCGGGACAGCGCAGAATAATAAGAACGTCAACATAACCGGTCGACAGGGACTATCGCCAGGGTCTGGACTCACCCGGATCGCCTCCTTTTGCGCATGGTCGCATGAAAAAATCCTCCGACAGGTCGGAGGACACGTCAAAAAACGTTGTCCCCTCTGGTTGAGCTTCAGCACGGCATCACGTGAGAATCTCCGCAGAGATTAAGCCACTTTGGAAGAAGCCTTAATCCGGCAACTTCTGGTCTACCCCTGAGCGTCTTTCGACGGGTCGGCGCAGTGGCCTGTATTGATACCGACGCCTCGCCTAACGAGGACCTGTGTGATTCACCTACCCTCATCATAGGCGCGCACATCACCGACTGTCAACGTGTCAACGCGCCTAAACGCATGAAAATGCGCGTGATCCGGCGTCATCCGCCGAATTTTTCCTGAATATGGTCGCTAACCATTCCCAAAACCGCAATTCCCCTGGAAATGGTGATCATCGGTTCCGATTCCCGGCTACCGTCTCCGACGCCACCACCGCACGGGGGGCTGTTGGGCCACACAAGGCACCCCATTGTGCAGCGCGTGTTCCGCGACCATCCGGCGCGCGTGAAGAGGCCACGTGCCATGCCGTACCGCACAGACGGGACAGGTCCACAGCACCCACCCGGCGCCCGCCGGTTCTTCGATCCGGCACGCCGCGCACAGCTGTCGTTCACAGTCCCAGCATTGACTGCGCTCCGCGTACTCGCCGCACAACGCACAGGCGAGCGGGGCCGTGCTCTCCTCTGATGGCGTGTCCGCCCCCTCCTTGTTGCGTCGCCGCATCGGCGTGACACACCTCCTCGCGTGGACGCTCCTCGGATCGGGGAATCCGGGGTTGCATCCGACTCTCGTTTCGCATACTATCCCCCCAGGGGGGATTTGGCAAGACCCATTCCCGCACGATGAGCCAAGGAGGTCGTCGCCATGGCCGATCATCACCAACACCATCACCACAGCCACGGATCGGCGCAGGGGTTTGGCCGCGCCATCGCCGTAACCGCGGCCCTCATTGTCGCCAAGGCGCTCGGCGCGTGGTGGGGACACAGCCTCGCCTTAGGCGCGGATGCCGCGCATTCGTTGGGCGATGTGGGAGCGCTGGGACTGGCCTGGTATGCCGATCGCCAGCGGCACCGTCCGCCGACAGCCCACTTCACCTTTGGGTTGGGACGTCTGGAAGTCCTCGCCGGGCTGGCCAATGCCCTCGTGTTGTGGGTCTTGGCTGGTGCGTTGGGGTGGGATGCCCTCCAGCATTGGCAACAGCTGGCGGCGAATGCGGCCATCATGGCAATCGCCGCGGCCATCTCCCTGGTGGCGAACGGCGTCTTGGCCTGGGGATTTCGGGACCCGCAGGATTTCAATCGTCGGAGCACGCTCTGGCATGTGGCGACGGATAGCGCGGGGTCCTTCGGGGTCTTGCTGGCTGCGGCCGTGTTGTGGCGGACCGGTTGGACCCCGATCAATGCCGTGGTGACCCTCGTGATTGCCGCCCTGATGGTGTGGGGCGGTTGGGGCGTGGTGCGGGACACGGTGCGGGTGTTGCTGGAAGCCGCCCCCGCGTCGCTTCCGCTGGCGGCGATCGCAGCCCAGATGGCCGCCGTGCCCGGTGTGGATGCGGTCCATGATTTGCATGTGTGGACTGTCAGTAGTGAGGCGCCCGCGTTGGCTTGCCATGTCACGCTGATCGCGGCGGCCCCGCCGCCCCAAGACGTTCTCTGCGCGTTGCACGAGCTCTTGGAGCCGTACGGGATTACGCATTCCACCATCCAAATCGAAACCGAGGCCGAAGTCCACCCGCACCCGCCGTGGTAACGGCGGAGGGCCGCGCTCAACGGTTATTAGGGAGGAGGCAAACCGATGTCACGCACGCATAACCGCCAGCCGATGGTCAATCGCATGGCACGCATCGAGGGGCATGTCCACGCGGTCCGGGAGATGCTGGTCAGCGACCGCGACTGCCCGGAAATTTTGATTCAATTAGCTGCGATTCGATCGGCGCTCGACGGGGTCGCGCGGCTGGTCTTTGAGGACCACATGGACAGTTGCATTGTCGACGCCGTGGAGACCGGGAACGCCGAGGCCAAGATTGCGGACATCAAAACCGCCTTTGCCCGGTACTTTATCTAGGAGGCAATGCCCATGGGGACCACCTCGCTGATTGTCCTCTTGCTGGCCGGGGCTAGCGTCGCGATTTTTCACGCCATTTTACCCGACCATTGGATGCCCATTGCGCTGGTCGCGCGGGCCCAACGCTGGTCGACGGGACGGACCACCCGCGTCGCGCTGTGGACGGGGATTGGACACGTCCTCGGCTCCATTGCCCTCGGCGTGATCGTCATCGCGCTCGGATATGGACTCAAAGGCATCCTCCGCTTAGAAGGCCCCATCGTGGGCATCGTGCTCGTGCTCACCGGTGTCGGCCTGTTTCTGTGGAGTCTGCGCCATCCCGGCCACCATACAATCATCCGCATGGGGCGGAGGGCCTCCCCCAGGAAGACGCGCAGGGGCATGACCACGGCCACGATCACGAACCAGACGGACACGTGCATGCCCACGACCCTCATCACCATGACAATTCCCGCAACCGGGGGCCTGGCTCATTCCGGCGGGCATCGCGGCCTCCCCGGACCCGACCATTTTGCCAGTGTTCCTCGCGGCGATTGCCGTCAATATCCGGACGGCCATTGAGGTCTTGGTCGTCTATTCCCTGGTGACCATGGTCGCCATGGTGGGATTAACCCTGGCTGCCGTATGGGGTGGCTATCAAGTGAAGTGGAACTGGCTCGAACGGCATGCCAATCACGTCACGGCCGCCGTGTTGGTAGCCTTAGGGATTGCCGCGTGGGTGGCGTTTTAGTACAGCGGTGATCCGGTGCCTGTTAACGCTTCCACAGCATGACGGTCACCCCGACGAGACAGATGGCGGCGCCAATCCATTCCGAGAAATCGGGGCGGCGATGGTCGATGCCCCAACCCCACAGCACGGCGAGGACAATGAACACCCCGCCATCGGCCGCATAGATCTTGCCAAAGGATGCAAACTCCTGGCGGGTGGCAATGATGCCATACAGGAAGAGGATAGCGCCCCCTAACAACCCCAGCGAGCCATTGCCAGACGAGATAACCGCCGCCAATTTCGGCGAGACCCGCGAGAACAAACAGCGCGTAAGCTCGGAGCATGGATTTCCGTCCCTCTCCCGACTTGTCTTGATACCACAGCAAACCATGTGCCGACTCTTGTACCATTCCTGACGGTTCGTCAAGAGTGTACACTACCTCGTCCAGTACCCATCACATCTGCCTGTTGCCATTTTCGTTCCATTGCTACAGAAACCCCAAACTCAGCTGCAGTGGACCCGGGGCGACATCGCCCAGACCTTGTTCCAGGACTATACCCCTGAAGGAATCGAGCGCTTTGCGGTTCTCGTGGGGCGGTCGGTCGATACGCTGCAGCGCTTGGCGCAGGTCGCGGTGGCTTTTTCGCCCGCCGTGCGGGAAGAGTATCAGGCGCTCTCGTGGTCGCACTTCCGGGCCGCGTACCGGGCCGCGCGCGAACACGCCGACGATAAGACCGCCTCCGATCCCACGTTTTGGCTGGGCTACGCGCAGGAGCACGGCCTCAACTGCGACGCGCTGGCGTATGCGGCGCATTACTACAGTCCGGCCGTCGTGCCGACGGCACCGGTCAAGGCCCGTCGCGCGGCGGCGATTGCCCAGTATCAGGCGGCCGAGCGGCTCCTGCAACGGATCGAGCAGCAAGTACGGCTCTTCAACCAGATGCACGCGCGCGCCTATGGCCACCGGCTCGTCCTGACGGTCGAACCCCTGCCCGCCGCCGCCGACGTCCAAAGCGCCTCATAACCCCCGTCAAGGGAGCGATCGGTCATGCAAGCCGCCTCACGCACGGAAATTGGGCAACGCTTGCGGTGGGCCCGTACCCAGAACGGGGTGACCCTCGACCAGGTCGCTCCGCTCGTGGGACTGACCCCGGCGGCCTTGGTCGACGTGGAGGACGGCCAGCAGGGGCTCGGGCTTCCGGCCCTCCAGCAGATGGCCCTCCTCTACGGCTACACCGTGGGCGATCTCTTGGACCCCGGGACCGTCTGGGGTCCCGAGGGGAGCGCGGCGTCGACCCCCATCGCCGTCGGCCTGCTCCTCACGTGGCTCCATCTCACGCCGCGCCAGATCGTCCGCCTCCGGGCGGTGTCCCGCGACCTCGCGACGCTCCGCCGGGCGACCGCCGATCGGGTGGACGCCCCCCCGCCCGCCGAGGTCCCGGCCTGGGCCGAGTGGGCCCGGCGGCGAGACACCGCCCTGCACCACGGCCTCATCAGCGAGGGTCAGTTTCATGAGATGGAACGGCATGCCGCGGAGCTGGAAGCGGCCCTGGCCGTGTGGCCCGGATTTTCGCGCGCGCCCCATGGCCATGGTGATAGCGTGGAAGGCAAAGGAGGGACCCGCGATGCCGGATCATCCCCTGCGTAGCGCACAGGCGCGGGCTCGGCGGGAGCACCTGGTGGTCTTTGCCCGCACGAACGTCGGACTCGAGGGGTTCACGCCGACGCCGGCGACCGAAGCCCTGTGGGCGGAGTATGTAGCGGGGCGGCTCACGATTCAGGACGTCATCGCCCGTCTCAAGGAGGGTGCGAATGGTCCTCGCGATTGATGAAGCGGGGCTCATCGCCTCCCGCATCATCGAGTGGGCCGAGCAGCCCCTGCCCGCACGGTTCGACCGCGCGGCGCTGACGGCCCTGCACGCCCACCTCTTTCAGGACTTCCCCGAATATCAGCCGGGGAGCTATCGCGCCCCGGCGCCGCAGCATCTGAAAGCACGGGCCCTGGAGACAGGGCCCCGTTATTATGTTCCCTACGCCCCGCGCGACGGGTTGGAGAACCGGATCGATGCCGTGCTGGCGCGCGTGGACGTGCCCGCCTGGTCCCAGCTGGATTCGGACGCGTTTGCGGCGACGCTGGCGGACCTCTACGCCGACCTCGACTATTGCCATCCCTTCACCGAGGGCAACAGCCGGACGCTGCGGACGTTCACGCGGGCGATCGCCCAGGCGTGCGGCTTCACGCTCGCGTGGGGCCCAACCAGTGTGACCCCCGAGACCCGGGATGCGCTCTACGGCGCACGGGACCGCGCGGTGCTCCAACGCGCCTATCCGGGCCTCGACCAGACCCAAGCCCTGGCGACGGACGACCGCATTGCGTACGAATCCTGGTTCATGCTGCACCTGGTGCACCGCGGTCCCGATCTCGCGGACGTGATCGGCGCGCACCTGCACCCGCTCACGATGGCCCCGTCGATGCTTCCGCGGCCGGGCACCCCCGGCGCGTCGCGTCCCCGGCGCCCACTGGTCCCCTGACTCTGATTGGCCAAGGAGGGCCCGCCGGTGCTGAAACCCACCGCCGAACAGCAAGCGATCATCGACTTTGTGGTGGGCCGCCACCATCTCCGCGTCCTGGCGCTGGCGGGGTGCACGAAGACCACCACGCTCGAGATGGTGGCCCAGGCTCTTGGACGGCTCCGGATTCTCTATCTGGCCTTCAACAAGACGGTGGCCGACGAGGCCCGCCGCCGCTTTCCCCGAAACGTGGACGCCCGCACCGGCCACAGCCTCGCCTGGAAAGCCGTCGGGTACCTGTACGCCGCCCGCCTCACCAATAGTCTCTTTGCGCTCCGCGCACACTTCCCGCGCTGGGCTGAGCGCAGCCTCAGCAGCCAGGCGGGCTTTGATAAAGCCACCGGGCTGGCGGTCGTGGTGCAGACGCTCACGGCGTTCCTGCACAGTCCCGAGGCGGAACCTGGCGCGACGCACATCCCGCCGGTGGCCGTCGCCACCTGGTCCGCCCCTCAACGGGCCTCGGGGGAGGCCGCCGTTCTCGACGTCGTCCGGTATTTCTGGCGAGAGATGGCCCGTCCTGACGGGACGTTGCCCGTCACGCACGACGTCTACTTCAAGGTCTGGGACCTCCAGCATCCGCGTTTGCCGTACGATGTGATTTTGCTCGATGAGGCGCAGGACGCGGACCCGGTGCTGTTGGATGTGCTCCGCCACCAGTCCGCCCAGCTGGTCTTTGTGGGCGATCCCCAGCAGGCCATCTACGGCTGGCGCGGGGCGAAGGATGCGCTCGCCACCTGGAAGGGCGCGACGCTGCCGCTCACCCAGAGCTTCCGCTTCGGCCCCACGTTGGTGGAACCCGCGAACGTCGTACTTGAGCGACTCGGATCCCCCCAGCGCCTTATCGGGGCGGGGCCGAGCGCGCTGCGGTCCTCGCGGGAAGCCCTCATCGCTCGGACGACCATCGGCCTCATTGACCAGGCCGTGCTCTCCCTCGACGCCCGCGAAAAGATCGCCATCGCGGGGGGCGCGGAACCCCTGGCGCTCCTCCTCGAAGGCGCCTATGCGCTCCGGAACGGGCGGCGGCCACGCCATCCGGATCTCGCCCTGTTTCGCACTTGGCGAGATCTGACCGCCGCCGCGCAGACGCCGGCCGGCGCGGAGTTCCAGCCGTTGATCCGCTTCCTCAAGCGGGAGAAGGACCGGGTGCCCCGGATCGCCGAGCGCCTGCGGCGCGAGACGCTCCCCGAAGAGCAGGCGCACCGGGTTCTCACGACCGCCCACAAGGCCAAAGGGCGGGAATGGGCGCACGTCACGTGTGCCGCCGACTTCCGGTGGCCACAACATCCCGAAGATCGCGAGGAAGCGCATCTCATCTATGTCACCCTGACACGCGCCCAGCACCAGCTGGTGGCGCCGGACCTCCTGGATCTGGTCGCCCACGCGCCCTCGATTTCGGACCTCGCGTCCCGAGAGCTTCCGGTTCTCACGGCCGCCGGCGCGTAGCACCGCCCCGGCGCCGTTCCGCACCCCCCACGCGGCGGCATCCGCCGCCTTACCCCCCCGTGTGCCCATCACCCCGAAGGATGTGGTTTGCATGTTGTCACCCGCGGGGGACGTCGCGGGAATACCGCTGACGTTCTACCGGCAACCCATCGTGGACCTCCGCACGGATCCTCCCGCGGTGGTCGGCCACGAGTGGCTCACCCGCCCCCCGGATGGGGATGCCCTGGGGCTGTGGCGGTGGGCCCGGGAGACCGGCGGCCTGCTCGATCTGGAACGTACCATCTACGCGGCGGCCGCCGAGCACCGGGCTGCCGTGCCCGGACGCCTGTTCCTGAACGTCGATCCGACCGTGGTGGGCCTCGAGGCCCCCCCGATTGGGCAGTGGGAGGCCCTCGCCCCGATTGTCCTCGAGATTACCGAGGTCGGCCTCCCGTCGCCGCGCCGGCTGCACTTCTTGCAAGCGGCCGGCCTGTCGCTGGCGGCCGATGACTGGGGGATGGGGGACGGGGCGTTTGACAAGCTGGCTCGCTGGCCGGTCGACATCCTAAAGCTCGACCGCGCCCTGTTGCTGCACGCTAAAGCCTCGCAACGGGCCCGGGATGCGATCGCCATGGTGGCCACGTTCGCGACCCGCTACAGCATCGACCTCGTCGCGGAAGGGGTGGAGACCCGCGACGAGGCCGCTTTGGTCCGCAGTCTCCACATTCCGTACGGCCAAGGCTTCTGGTGGGGACGGCCTGAGCCGTTCGCCACCGGGTACTGGCCGTTTCCATTTCCTACTACAGGAGGTGCTCGTTAACATGGCCATCAATGTCGTACCGTCGCCCCGGGATCTCCATGACCTCGTGACGTCGGCGCTGGCCGCGAATGCGGCGGGGGAGACGAACACGGTGGAGACCCTGCTGACCCAGCTTCAAGACCGCATCGCGTGGGGGTCCCCCGATCCCCTGACCGGTTGCCTGCGCAACGAGGCATTGCCCACAGTGGAGCGGCGGCACCCGCCCACCGCGGATGATGCCATGACCGTAGTCTATGTCGATCTGGACGGCTTAAAGGCGGTGAACGACCGGCGCGGCCACCGCGCGGGCGACGGCTACATCCGCAAAGCCGCCGAGGTGCTCCAGAAGGCGTCGCGGAGCGAGGACAACATCGTCATCCGCCGCGGGGGCGATGAGTTCCTCGTGCTCGCGCCGCATTCCCGCAACACCACGGACAGCACGACGGTTGCGCTCCGGATTCAGCAGGCCCTCAATGAGGCCCGCATCCCGGCTAGCGTGGGACGCGATCGGCAACGCCCCGGCGAGATTCTCGAGCAAACCATTGCTCGGGCGGACCGGGCGATGTATGCCATGAAGGTCGAACACCGTCAGGCTCGAGGGGTGGCGCGATGAGCATGCCGTCAAAGACCTGGGTCCAATGGGCGACCATCTGGAACAGCCTCGACCCGATCGAGGCCTACGTCTCCCAGCAGGTTCCGTTTGAACACCGGGGCGCGGCGCTCGATGCGCTGGTCCAGCTCCGGAGTGCGCTTGAGGCGGCGCGACCCGAAGAGGGGCCGACGCTCCGCAGTGGATCCCGGTAAGCGCCGGACCCTACCGACGCGGCGAGGCGCGCGGAGATGCTCGGGATGTCTGCGCGCCTCGCCGCCGCCTCCCGGCGGCCGTCACGCGGTGCTGACACCGGATCGCCGGGGTGTGTCCCCCGCATTGCGTAACCTTTTGTCCTTTCGTTCCTCGTCCTCCCTGCACACGCAGGGGCCACCGGCCCCGCCCGCCTGCCGTCCCCGTTGGGGCCGGGCGCGCGGGCCCGGCGGCCTCGCTTCCGGCATCCTCGGGCGACAGGAAGTGCCACCCCCTATGAGCGTGGATGTGGTCAATCAGGTAACAGGTCAGAGCCTCTCCTACACCTTGACGCCCCAGGAAGCCTTGATTCATGCCGTGCGCCAGGCGCGCGGACGGATGGATTGGTGGGCCCCGGACTATGGCGACGTCCCGATCCAGGAGACCTCCGAGACCTATACCCACGGCGATTGGAGCGTTCGCAAAGCCCCGTCGGCCTAATGCCTGTGCCTCTGCGAAGGGAGGACGCCCATCTATGTCCCCGTTCTTTTCCCGGCGCGTCGACAAGCGGAGCCGCACCGCCCTGATCGCTTTTCTCACCGACCATCCGCGGTATTCGCTCGGCCAGAGCCGGAGCACCTACGCCCATACCGTGAAGGTGTATCGCCTGGACCCGCCGACCGAGCTCCGCGACAAGGCATACGACGCCCTCGGCGTAACGGAGATCGAACAGCAGATCGCCACCATGCAGCGGACGTGGTGGATCCACCACCAGTACCGGTACGATACGGCCTTTGAAGGCCGATCCGGGGGGCGTGAACAGTTTCCGTGAAACCGGGACAAATCTATTCTAATCTTCCCAATATGGAGAGATTGGTGAGGGTCGGCGAGGCCGCCAAAGCGTTGGGTGTCTCCATCACGACACTCAGACGATGGGACGCGCAGGGCAAGCTGATACCCGAACACACGGCCGGGAAGCATCGCCGCTATGACTTGGCCCAGCAGCCGGAGATGTACCGTAGCGCGCCGGATGAGCGGCGCACGATCGCCTACGGTTGGGTGTCCAGCCATGACCAGAAGGATGACCTGGAACGGCAGAGGCAGGTCTTGGAATGGTACTGCGCCCGCCAGGGCTGGACGTTCGCGATGGTGTCGGACCTCGGATCGGGCATGAACTACCAGAAGAAGGGTTTTAGGCCTTTCCTCGGCGACATCCTCAACGGTCACGTCGGCCGACTGGTGATCACCCACAAGGACCGACTGCTGCGTTTCGGCGCCGAACTGGTGTTTGCCCTCTACGAGGCCAAAGCGGTCGAAGTCGTCATCCTCAACCAGGGGGAGGACACACCGTTCGAAGAGGATCTGGCGCAGGACGTGCGGGAGATCATCACCGTGTTCTCGGCCCGACTCTACGGCGGCCGCTCGCGCAAGAACCAGAAGTTGCTCAACGGCCTGAAGAAGGCGATGGGGGAGGCAGACGGATGCTGATGGCCCACCGGATCGCCCTTGACCCGAACAACCACCAGGCCACATACTTCGCCAAGGCCGCAGGAACGGCGCGCTTCGCGTATAATTGGGCGCTCGCGGAGTGGAGCCGCCAGGATGCCGCACACCGGGAGGACCCCTCTCTTCCCGCGCCGTCGGAGATCGCCTTGCGCCGCAGGCTCAACGCGATCAAGCGCACGGAGTTCCCCTGGATGCTGGAGGTCACGAAGAACGCACCGCAGATGGCGATCATGCAGCTCGGTCAGGCGTTTCGGAACTTCTTCGCCGGCCACGCCAAGTACCCCACCTTTCGCCGGAAGGGCGTCGACGACCGGTTCACCCTGACCAACGACCAGTTCCGCCTGCAAGGGCGTCGCATCCGCATCCCACACCTCGGCTGGGTGCGCATGCGGGAAGAGCTGCGTTTCTCCGGCAAGATCGTGTCGGCCACGGTCTCGCGGGCCGCCGATCGTTGGGTCGTCGCGATCACCGTCGACACGCGGGATCAGCCCAGACGTCCGTCAGAACACCAGGGGACAGTCGGAGTGGACCTCGGCGTGCTCGCCCTGGTCACGCTCTCGACGGGTGAGCGCATCCCGGGCCCCAAGGCACTCCGGAGGCGCCTTGGGCAGTTGCGCCGCCTGAGCCGGAGCCGCAAGCAGAAGGGCTCGAAGAACCGCGTCAAGGCGAAAACCAAGCTGGCGCGGCTTCATGCCCGGATCGCGAACATCCGGCAGGATGCCCTGCACCAGTTGACGTCGAACCTGACGCGCCGTTTCGATACCATCGGCATCGAGGACCTGAACGTGCGCGGCATGGTGCGGAACCGTCGTCTGGCCCGGTGCATCGCCGACATGGGCTTTGGGGAGTTCCGCCGGCAGCTCAGGTACAAGGCCGAAAGACAAGGCGCCGTCGTCGTGGTAGCGGGTCGCTTCTTCCCGAGCAGTAAGCTCTGCTCGGTCTGTGGCGCCGTCCAGGAAGACATGCCGTTGGCGGTGCGCCTATGGACGTGCCCCGCATGCCATACCACACACGACCGCGACCTCAACGCTGCGACCAATTTGACGACATACGCCGTGAGTTCCACGGTGTCCGCCTGTGGAGGGGAAGGCGCTGGCAGCAGTCATCCGGCTGTTGTGAAACCGGCCCCCATGAAGCAGGAAGTTAGCGTCAAAGCCACCTTCGGGTAGTTTTGAGTAGGTCTAACGGAACGGCATCTCGTGCTCCTCGCCACCCCACCACTACCCGGCCCGCCGAATGGCAGTCGTACTGCCCCCGCTGCGGCCAGAAGAACTTTCAGGCACTCCCCGACGGCGAGACCGGCCAGTGCGGGCGGGCGTCCAT
>JAJYPH010000259.1 GCA_021795575.1 Bacillota bacterium | reverse complement strand
GTCTTGATGCCAGACACGATGCGTTCCGCATACGGCTCGCGCACCACCAACGCGCGCGTGGGGGGCGCCGGGCGGCCCTCGGCGGCGTGGTCGGCGAACCATGTCAGCTGGCGCGCGGCGGTCATGCGCGGCCGCCGGACGACAGGCGTTGCTGGGTGGTGGCCACCATGGCGGCGATGGCCGAGTCCGGATAAGGATGCACGGCGCTCACATTGATCTCGCAGAGACCAAACCGCTCGGGTCCCCTGCCCGGCGGGTCCCAGAAAAAGTCCGCGTCCCAAATTACCGGGAGGTCATCGGCGTCCAGACGGACCGCGTCAAGCAGCGCGGGGACCCACTCGCGCTCCATGCGCGCGCGAAGCCCCTGGAAGCGTGGGTCGGTGGGCGGTGAGTACTGCCGCGGGGTGGACGGCATCGGCGATTCGCCCGGGCCTGCCGTGAGGGCCCCCACCCGCTGGTGCCCGAAGCCCGCCACGGTTTCGCCCGACAGGTAGCAGCGCACCATGCCGTCGGGGCTGGGCCGCCGGTAGGGCTGGTCCACCCAGGTGCCGCCGGCCCAGTACTGCTCCATGGTGGCCTGAAACGCGGCCCACGGCATGATGGTCCCCCCTTCACGGTCGGTGGCTTTCAGGACGTGCACCAAAGCAGCGTCCGCGTCGGCGCTCACCCAGGTGAGACGCCATACGCCGGCGCCGCCATTGCCCCTCACCTGCTTTAACACGCGGGATCCCTCTTGGAGACGGCGCTGGAACGCCGGAAGGCTCGTGGGGCCCCCGTCCAGATGGTGGGCGTCCCCCAGCGACCATGTCATGGCGTCAGTGTCCACCAGCACACGCTTGGTGCCCATCTGGTCAATCACGGTGGGGTGCGCACTCACCAGCGTGCCCTGGCGTGCGACCCGCTCCAGCATCGGGTCCAGTACCGAGCGGTCCTGCCCGTTGTGCACCGGGTTCACAAACACCAGCACCGCGTCGGCCTGATTCAGCCGGTGCTCGGCCTCTTCGCACCGCTCGTCGCTGTACATGACGGTGTCCGCCGGGAGGCCGGCCGCGCGAAACGCCCGCACCAGGGCTCCAAAGCGTCCGCGGCCTTCGCGTGCCGCGTGCTCGTCTTCGCGGTCCGCTTCCTCAAGAATCGCCACCGTGTCTGCCATGTGGTGTTCCACCTCCTCCACCACCTCACGAAATGTTTGAGTCGTCACCGCGTCCAAGTGAACGTCGGGTCATCGGCCGTGATCCGACCCATCTGGGGATCGACGCCGAAGTGGCGCTGGAAGCCTTCCTGGAATCCGTCGGCCACCCGGTCCGGCAGGTCCGCCGGGTGCTCGGGCAAAAGCTCTGACATAAACAGCACGGTGGTGGTGGCGGGCGTCACCAGTCCGGCCTGTGACTGCCGCCACATGAGGTGGCGGGTGAGCACGGTCGAGCCGGCGGCATAGGCCATCTCGCCTTCGGGTACCGGAACCGGCGCGTCGGCGTCCAGCGCCCAAAACGTGTCGCCGGCGCGGCTCGTGCGCAGCACCACGTTTTGGGGCAGGGCGCCCACATCAAAGGCGCCGGCCGGCACCACGTGCCGCAGCGCGACCGCGTTGTAGAAGTCGACCAGCGGATTGATGGAAAACCGGGGTCCGCGCTTCATGGCCCGGCGCAGCACCGCTTCGACCGACGGGGGGAAGTCCTTGCGGGACACCCCGGCCGCCTTCAAACGGTCGCCCCAGGCTTTGACGTGGGGATGGGACTGGGGATTCGGCCAGGTACCGACCAGGAGGCCCGCGGTGGCCCAGGATGAGGCCCAATCGTCGTCGACGGTGGGGTTGTCCCCGTCGTTGTCGAGGCCGGTCGCCCAGGCCACCACAATCGTCAGACCCGGCAGGCGGGCGAAAATCTCGGGGGCGACGGTGAACTGTGCTGCACTCATGCGATCACTCCTGGGCCAGTGTAACAGGTGCACGACGGCGCACCGAGCAGGCCACAGCCTCCCCCGGCCGTGCGTGATTCGTCATGTCCTACGGTCGCCCGGGGCCACCCCGGCCGCTTGTCGGCTTGGCCTCTCCAGATTGACAGGACCGTCAAATCTCAAGACATTGGGTCCATGAAACACGGGGATCCGGATGCGCCGGCGATCGCGCGATTTGTGGCCCGACCGGGGGGCCGCGTGGCCTATGACGTGGCGGGCGAGGGCCCGCTCGTCGTCCTGGTGCCGGGGATGGGTGACGCCCGGGCCACCTATCGCTTCTTGGCGCCCGATCTTGCCTCGGCGGGATTCCGCGTGGCGGCCATGGACCTGCGTGGCCACGGCGACAGTGACACCACGTTTGCGGGCTACGGCGACGGGGAGACGGCTCTGGACCTGGCGGCCGTCATCGAGGCCGTGCCGGCACCGGGAACGAGTGTCCCTGCGCTTCCCGCCGTGGTGGTGGCAAGCTCGACGGGGGCGGCGGCGGCCGTGGTCGCGTCCGTAGACAACCCCCACCTGGTGCGAGCGCTGGTGCTGGTGGGCCCGTTGGTGCGGGAAGGCCCCGGCGGATGGCTCCAGCGCCGGCTGCAGCGGGCCGCCACCTCCTCCTGGTGGGCCGCCGCCACGTGGCGGGCGTATCTCCCGGCCCTTTACGCCGGGAGAAAGCCCGCCGACTTCGCGCTGTACTGTGCGCAGCGGGTGGCCAACCTGCGGCGGCCCGGGTATGCTCGGGCCTTCTCCCGCACGGCCCGCCTCCGCCGCGCCCCGGCGGCGTCTCGGCTCCCACACGTGGAGGTGCCCACGCTGGTGGTCATGGGAGAGCTGGACCCCAACTTTTCCGATCCCGAGGTGGAGGCGCGGTGGGTGGCGGAGCAGGTGGGAAGGGGTCATGCGGATCTGCTGCTGGTGCCCGAGGCCGGCCACTATCCGCACGCCCAGCGGCCGGACATCGTGGGGCCGGCGGTCGTGGCCTGGCTGCAGCAGCTTAATGGGCGCGCCTAGCGGGCAGAGACGCGATGACCGCCCGGCGTGCCGGCCGCCGCGGAGCTCGACTAGGCCGAGGTGGCGCGGCACGCGGCCGTCAGGGCGTCGGTGGCCACGTCGGCGATGTTGCCGACGATTGGGTCCCACAGTCCCAGCACCTCCCGCGCGACGGACAGGATCCGGTCGTGGGACAACACCGACACGGCATGGCACAGGTGGGCCCAGTCGTGGTGGACGTCGTAATCCACATCGGCCCAGAGGTCTCTCGGTGAGCGCGGATGCGCCAACCCCGCGACGCCTGCCGGGGGTGGAGTCGGCGGGTGGGGCGGGCTCGGGGGGCCAGCCCCCTCCGCGGTCTCGGGATGCCGCCAGCGAGCCTGGTTGCAGACGAAATAGGAGTGCACCACGTCCTCCGCCAGCGTTGCCGTCTGCTCTCCGTCCATGTTCAGCGCCCTTTCGTTCTTCATCTTCGTCTCGTCCCGTCGAACGGCGCCGGGGATATCTGGACTCTAGCATGGTCCCGCTGGCCGTGCACCTCCTGCCGTGCAACATGGGCGCCAGCACCGATGCGCCGCATCCCCGGCACGCCGTGTTTGGTCGACCCCCCAGATCACCCCCGGCCGCGCCGCCTCGTCTGACGATTGGGGCGAGACGTGATGCGGGAGGGATGGGGATGCGGGTTTTCATGGCGGGGGCAACCGGGGTCATGGGGCGGCGGCTGGTGCCCGAGCTGGTGGTGTGGAGGCACGGTGACGGCCACCACGCAGAGCGCGGCCAAGCCGCCATCGAGCACAGGGGTGCCGATGCCGCCGTGATGGACGGCTTCAACCCCAGGGCGGTCGGCGAGGTGGTGGCTAAGCGCACCGGGACCGGATTGGCGACCCGATGACCGCCATCGGGGGGAGACGGCCCGATAAAGCACCTGGATGGGTGGCTCGCGGGCACCAGCCGGCCCCGCACCGAGGGGACCGGTCATCTGGTG
>JAJYPH010000057.1 GCA_021795575.1 Bacillota bacterium | reverse complement strand
CCGGATGGAGTATAGCCCAAACAGGTTGATCCCGGCCCGCTTGCCCAGCGGGTCACCATACTGATAGGGATCAGCTTGGACCCGCGCCAATGCGGATCGAACCTGAAGCTGAACACTATGATCCAGGTCCAGAAAGTCACGGGCGGAGGCCGGCGTAAAGAACACGTCAGTCACGCTGACGATTCTCCACGTCGGCCCAGGGAATTTTAGGTTCGCCAGCCTGCCGCCACTCTTCCAGTTGCCTCAGGGCGACGACCGTCCAGTAAAGATCTTCGGCCTCTGCCTCCAACTCAGCCAAGGTACGGTACTGGCCGAAGTCCAAAAGGACACCCACGGGCTGCCCGTGCTCCGTGATGACCACCGGCCCTTCTTCGCGGGCCGCTTTCATAATGCGTCCCGCACCACGCTGAAGGTCCGACAGGCGCACGCGTGGTGCTTCGTGTTCCACGGCCGCGTCTCCCCCCATGACTCAAGCACCTCCGTACCCTCTACTGTAGTGCGTAGCTGGCACAGGTGTCAATAGCGTTATGCTATGCGTATCACACTATGCACTGCCTGCCGTCGGCGAACTGGCACGGCGAGGGCGGTCAGGTAAGGCGCGTGTCCAGGAGACGCTCGCATGACGCGAGCGCCCCGCCCCCCTGGGAGGGGCGGAGCGCATGGCTCGCGCCGAATTCCGGACCGCTAGCCTGCCTCGCCGGGATGCCCGGCCTCGAGCGCATCGGCCAGCTGGCGGAGAAACGCGGGCACGTTTTGCACCGCATTGTAAATGGCCGCTTCCTCCAGCGTGGACGTCAGGAGGACGTAGCACCCTGAGCAAAACACGATGCCGTGATCCGCCAGCACCTCGGCCACGTGGGGATCCTGGAGGACCGCATCCACCACGCGGACGTTTGACGGGCTGGCCATCAACCCGCCGCCTGACCTTCTTCGGGTACGACGTTCCAGTCCGGCGTCCAGGTGGGCATCGTGAGATGCGCTTCGGCAATCACTTGGCTCACGTCGTCCACAAACGCCTGCCGCACCGCGTCGTTGTCCCGAATCTTCAAGCCCCACTTCTGATAAGTCGCGTTCCGCCGGGTCTTGGGCCGGCCAAACACGTTCATAATGCGGGGCCACCAGCGCTCGAGACCCTCCTGGAGCTCGTCGTGCGTCGCGGGGTCGCGGCCCAACCGCCGGAGCCATGTGTCGCCGTGGGCGATGTGCATGCTCTCTTCCTTCATGATGCCCTGCATCACGCGCTTCCAGGGGCCATAGCTACACTGCAGCACATCCTCCAGCTGGTGGCCCGCCCCCCGGTCCATCAAGACGTTGAACAGCACAAAGTCCGACCACCGGTCGATGGGGTAGTAGAAAATGTTGACCCGCTCGTCCTGGCCGGCGCGGCCCTGGCCCAAGAAGTCTTTTTCCTCCACCCGGAGCGTGAAGTCGAACTGCTTCACCCGGTCCCCCACGTCGACGCCCAGGTTTTCCAACAGCTTGTAAACCACGCGGCCGTGCCGCACCTCGTCCCGCGTGATGCTGGCCACGGCCAGCATCTCCGCCGGGGTGGGGGCTTTCATAATCCACGGCACGTAGCCAAACGCGCCGGCAATCTCGGAGTCCGCCTCCATCAACATGAGATGAATCAGGTTGTCTCGGTACTCCGGGGTCATCTGGTCAGCTTCTTCCACCAGTTCCCCTCGCTGAATGCGTTCCAGCAACCGAGACTCCCGCTCTTGTTCCGCCGTCATCACGATTCCCCCTTGCGGCGCCCCATGGGGCGCTAGACCTATAAGCCATTATAGCGCCGTGGGGGACTGCACGACTTGGCCCTCCGGGCACGCCGTGTGAAGGCGTCCCATCCTGTCCCTGGCACCGGCCCACGCCACCTGGTCGGTGCTTGCGCCGGACACCGTCGCGGAGGGGGCGGCACCCGCACCACGGTTGCTGGGCCGACCACGCGGGATCAGGAGTGGGCCGGGCTCACGCGCGTCTTTGCTGGTCGGCTACCAGCCGGTGAGCCTCCTGATGTGGCGACGTGCGGCAGCACACCGTCGGCTTCTTGCTGTACGCGCTGGCCGGCGGGCCGAGTTTGCCGACAGCCGCCCGACCTGTCTGCGCCCATCGCTGCGGCCTGCATGCCGGGCGCCTGGCGCTCGCGCGGTCAGGTGCCGACTCATCCCCCGAGACACCATCGCGCGGGTGTGTTCATCCGAGCTTGACACCTACCGACCCCAGCCGACTCAAGGAGGGCCTTGGCAAGTGAGGCTTCGTGCCGGGCCTTGTGATTGGTGGATCGCACTCCGCACTGGAGTGGTGGCCGATCATGATCCTTTGGGGCGCAGGTTAAAGACGGAAACTTTCGCATCTTTGGTTGACGATCACTAACGGGCATGGTACCGTGATCGAACCTGGTCACTGAGAACAGAGGATCCCGTGGGGGTGTTTGAGAACAAACCGATTCGGCGAGGGGTTGGCATGGCGGCGTTTTCCGAGAACGGCCGACGGCGCCGGCGAATCCGTCTTCTTTTGTGAGGGGTCCGCCTGCCAGAGCCGGATCCAGACACGACCGATCGGGAGGTCACCCTGACCATGGCGCAAACCGGCCCCAAGAACGGTGAGCCGTACCACGCGAAGGGACTCTGTTCAGTGGGACCCGGACCATGTGGCGTTGGTAGCGGTTCTACAGACGCCGGCCTCCGGGAGCGGGCCGCCCGCCGCGGGTGGGCTCCCTCCAAGCTTTCGAGGCGGCGGGACGCGCGCACCGAGGGCTGAATGGTGGCCGTGAGCCGTTCTCGCTCGCGAGCGTGTGTTCGCGGCGATTCGGCCCAGACCACGACGGCGTCCGCATTGACGGCGAGGTAAAGTCAGTCGGCCGCGCGGGCGGTGGGCTCGTCGGCTCAGGGCTTGCTCCTCGACCTAAATAAGGAGGAAGAGTGCTTATGGCGACCGAAGGGGCGCCCCAGGGCTTGGCACGAAACTCGCTGGGACTCGGCCAGGTCATATTCCAATCAGCTTCCAATATGGCGCCAGGACTGTCGGCGGTGGCGGGACTTACGGGCGTAGCGGCGTTTGCCGGTGGCGCCATGCCGCTGTCGCTGCTCATCGCCCTCGTGCTGGCGGCCCTGTTGGTGGTTCCCGTGGTTCAGTATGCACGGCGACTCAGCAGCGCCGGCGGATATTACACCTATGTCGCCCAGGGGGCAGGCCCCAAGGCGGGGTTGTATACCGCATGGACCTATCTGCTGTATGAGGCAGCCAGCCTCGCCGGCACGGTTTTGTTCTTCGGCTACCTGCTACCCGGACTGCTGCAGATCGACTTCGGGCTCACGGTGCAGCCTTGGATGTGGTGGCCGGCCGCGATGCTCTCCGCCGCCTTCATTTGGTTCATGTCGTACCGCGGCATCAAAATCTCTCTGGGATACGCCTACATCATGGGCATCATCGAGCTCGTGGTGTTCACGATCGTGGGGATTGTTCTGTGGGGCAAATTCGGAGCGAGCGGCGGCACCACTCTATTTACGCCGAGATTTGCCCTGCACGGGTTCTCCAGCGTGATGATGGGCGTGATATTCGGATTCCTGAGCTTCACTGGCTTCGGAGCGGCGGTGACGCTGGGCGAGGAATCTCAGAACCCACGCCGCAACATCACCATCGCCATTCTGGCCAGCGTCATCGGCATCGGGCTCTTTTACATCTTCATTGGGTACGCGTCGGTGGTGGCCTGGGGGCCCGACAAGATGGCCTCCTATGCCGGATCCACGATTCCTTTCGTCACCCTCACACTGAAGAACATGAGCCGGTTCTGGGTGTGGGCGCTCACGATCCTGACCCTGAACGGAAGCTTGGCGTGCGCGCTGGCCATCCACAACGCACAGGTGCGCATGCTCTATGCGTTGGGACGCGACCGGGTGGTCATGCCTCAAGGCTTCGGCGTGGCGCACCCGACCTATAAGACTCCGTACCGGGCCATTACCGCGCAGGCGCTCATCACCATGGCCGTGGTTACGCTGTTTGGGTTGCTGTTCGGTCCGCTGGTCGGCTTCTTCGTGCTGGGGACCATCGCCACACTGGGGGCGCTGTTGGTTCACCTCGGGGTGAACCTATCGGTGGGCGCCTTCTACCGCAAGCTGGGTGCCGTACAGTGGCCCTGGCATTTCGGGCTGCCGTTGCTGGGAGCGGTCTTCATCCTGTTCCCGCTGTATTTCACCCTGGTGCCTGCCCCCGCCTACCCGGTGTCGCTGGCGCCCTACATCGTCGGGGTGTGGCTCGTGGGAGGGCTGTTCGTCCTGTTTCGCCTCACCAAAAGACGGGCCTCCTCCGTCGCTCAGGCGGGCCAGATCTTTGAATCCGAGGAGCGGCGGTCGACCGGGGTTGCGCCGCGTTGAGTCCGCGGCCGGGGGACGGGCGACGAGGCTGCCCCCCCTGTGGTGAACCCTGGGACGCTCCCTGTCCGCTATAATGAAAGACGACGTGCACGGTGAGACACATGTGAAAGCAGGGACGGCGTTGCTGAAGGCGGACCGGCAGACACGCATTCTTGAGGTGTTGCAAGAGAGCCAAGAAAGCATGCGCATCAGCAGCTTGAGCCAACTCCTGAACGTCGCCCCGGTCACGATTCGCCGCGACGTTCAGGAACTGGCACGG
Organism: Bacillota bacterium; assembly: GCA_021795575.1. Taxonomy (GTDB): domain Bacteria; phylum Bacillota; class Sulfobacillia; order Sulfobacillales; family JAIMBI01; genus JAJZWV01. Next base: position 12,299 of record JAJYPH010000057.1, on the reverse strand, counting down.
CAGGGCATGGTGCTGTCCCGACACGGTGGGGTGACGGTTTTGAGGCCCCACGTGACATTCGAGCCCGGCTACCAGGTCAAGCTCACCGAGGAGGCACAGGTAAAGGATGCACTGGCTCGCCTCGCGGTGGGCCTCGTGGAGGAGGGCGGCACCATCTTCCTGGACGGCGGCACCACCGTCGGCGCCATGGTGCGCTACCTGGTGAATCGCCATGTTACGGTGGTGTCCAACGCACTGAATGTCGCGAACGTGTTGGCGCGTTCCCGCTCTATCCGGCTCATCCTCATCGGGGGAGCCTTCAGGCCCGAGTCGCAGACGTTTCTCGGAACACGGGCTGTCCGCCAGCTGCAGGACCTGCGCTTCGACGTGGCGTTCATGGGGGCTGAAGGATTCGATGTTCACCAAGGGCTGGAAGTGCCCGACGAGGCGGACGCCGAGTTCAAAACCATGGCGGCCAAGTCCGCGAGTCAGGTTGTGGTGATGGCGTCGGGTTCCAAGTGCGGCCAGCGCCGCCTGTACCGCTTCGCCGAGTGGAAGGACGTTCAGGTGCTGGTGACCACGCCTGTGGAGGGGGTCGATGTCATCGGTGCGCTTCGGAACCACGGCACCCGTGTGATGGAAGCCATCGGGCCGCGCGCATCTCCTCCAGAGGCCTGACCGCGAACCTGCCACGACCATTCGGCGTCGGCCACCCGCAAGGTCCCACTTGGTCCGCACCACCCTCGGCCGGACGGGATCGAGTCAGATGAACAGGATTCCGTCGGATTCGTCGTGCCGGCGACGGGGATTGTCACAGCGTGCAGCCGTGCGCATTCCCTTCCCGTCCTGGCCGATCCCCCTGCCAGACGGTACAAGGCGTCGGAACCGGGAGACCACGGGGCGCAGCGGCCGCAAGGACATCCCCCCGGCGCGAGGCAGGGTCGTCACGGCAGAATGCGGGCGGCCAAGCCGCTGCGGCAGTCCTGGCGGACGGACTCCAGCCCCGCAACCCCCGCAACACAGGCTGACGTAGGTTTGGTCGCCGCCACCGGCACCGTGGTCCGGGCCCTGCCCGACCATTCGCACGATGGCGGATGGGACGGGTCTATAATGCGGCGTTCCATATCGATAAGCCACGGAGGCGGTCTGACGGGCCGAGGGGGCCTCAGATCCAGGCTTGCTGGGTGGCGCGCGGCTGGGTGCCGCCAGCTTCTGCATGGCGGAGGACAGGTGATTGCGCATGGTGCCGGCAGACAGGTACATGGCCCGACCAATCGCGACGGCGCTCTCGCCGCGGGCCGCCCGGCGCAGCACCTCCTGCTCCCGTTGGGAGAGCGGGTGCTGCCCGACGCCAGCGTGAGCTGGGCCAGCTCGGGGCCGATGGTTCGCTCACCTCGCGCCAGACGGCGAATGCTGGTCGCCAGCTCCGCGACGGGCTGCTCCTTCAGCAGGAACCCCAGACCCCCGCGGCCAGGGCCCGCTCCAGATATCCGGGACGGCTAAACGTGTTCAGCATGGCCACCACGGTTGTCGGCGCCGCTCGGCGCAACACTTCCGCCGCTTGGAGCCCACTCCTCGCGGGCAGCTCGATATCCAGCAGCACCACCGCCGGGTGATGGGCCCGGACAGCCCGAATGCCGTCGGCACCGTTTGGGGCCGCTACCACCACGTGCAGGTCTGGCTCCAGGTTCAGCAACCGGGTGATGGCGTCCCGAACCAGCTCCTGATCCTCCACCACCACCACGGTAATCGCGTCAGACTCCACGCCACGGCACCTCCAGCGCCAGCCGAAACCCGTCCGCCGTCTGCTCCGCCATGACGCGCCCCCCCTGGGCGGCGAACCGCTCCTGAACGCCGATCCAGCCGGATCCACCGCCCACCGGGGGCACCGGCGTTCTACCATTGTCGGTCAGCTCCACCGTGAGGCAGCGGCCGTCCGGCGTCAGCGCTCGGGAGAGTCGGCACCGGGTGGCGCTGCTGTGGCGCAGAATATTCGTGGCCCCTTCCTTTACAAAGAAGCCCAGGCCGCGGTCCAGCGCCACCGGCCCCTCCACGTCCATGCCTGCTTCGACCACCCGAATGCCAGAGGCCCCGAGCGTCGCCCGCGCATCGGCCCACTCATGGCGGAGCGACACCGCCTGCTAGCGGGACAGCAGGCGGCGCACATCCCCCAAGGCCTCGCGAGCCATCTGCGCCACCCGGAGCATTTCGTCCGCGCCTTCCGGAGCCAATCCCCGCGTCTGCTGCGCCGCCAGCTCGGCGCGGACGGCGATGGCGGACAGGCGGTGCCCGACCACGTCGTGCAGGTCGCGCGACAGGCCCAAACGCTCCTCCAGCACGGCCATGTCCCGCAGCTGTTCCTCCGCCAGCTGCAGGCGCATCCCCATACGCCCGAAGCCGCCCCAGATCTGCATCGCCACGGCCGCAAAGGACAGGACCAAAGGCCAGAAGAGCGGGGGGATCATGGGCATCACCCGCCAGGCCGCTGCCAGGATCGCCGTAACGACGCCGATCCCCAGGAGGGCCAGGCGGCGGTCCACGAGAAACCCGAGGACGGGCCCCACGTACACCAGGCCCTCAAGGCGACGGGCAGATTCAGGAGCACCGCCGCGAGGAGACCGTGCGGTCAGAACCCCGGCCCACGCCAGCCGACCGGCATCGGTGAGCGGAAGCGGTCGGCGCTACATGGCACCGTACGCGGCGAGACGGGGTGCGCCGCGAACTGGCTTATGGGGTACAGGAGGTACGCGAGCCACACGCCTGGCGCCACCGCTCGCACCCACGGCCCCGGGCCGGTGCCGGGCGGACCCGCCTCTCCCATGGACCCCTCCCATCCTGCACAGCGTGGCGCTGGGTCCCGACTCAGTGTACGCAGCCAGGCTGGCCGGACGCCGCTCCTTATACCCGAGCGGTGTCCCTCCGAAACAGCCACGAGGCCCCTCCCGCAAACAGCAGCAGCCAGACGGCCGCATTGGCCAGCCATGACGCGTGGAGCGCTCCGCCCATGAGCGGCCAGTGCACCAGCTGGTTCAACCCATAGAGGGGTGTATAGTGCGCGAGCGTCTGAACGATGGGCGGGAACTGGCTGAGCGGGATGAACAGCCCCCCACCAAATGCGAAAAACACCAGCACGAAACTCATGACCTGCATGACATTTTCCGACGGCAGCAGATAGCCGAGGCACAGCCCACAAGCGGTGAACAGCAGGGAGCCCCCCCACACGGCCAAGCCCGACGCCACCCAGAGCGACCCGGACATGACCGGCTTATGAGTGATGAGCCCCGCCGCGAACACCGCCGCGACGGCGATGAAGCCCAGCACCATGGCGGCCAGCATCTTCGTCGCGATATGGGCGGCGGGCGTCAGCGGCGTCACGCGCAGTTGCCGACTCCAGCCGGCCGCGCGTTCCAGCGAGACGACGGCGCCACCCCCGGTGGTGGACAGCACGGCGCCGTACAGCGCCATGCTGATCATGATGAAGGCAGCCACATTGCCGTGCCCGGCTCGCAGCCCCGCATACGATTTGTTCAGGCCGAACAGAAGAAAGAACATCACGGGCATGCCGATGGTGAACAAAAGGGTGCGCCGGTTGCGCAGTAGTCGCCGCACTTCGATCATTAAGACCCCGAAGCTAAACCCCCCGAGCGGCGGCACGGCCGCCGTGGGACGCCCGTCCAGGACGCCGTGTCTCCTCATTCGTGGGCCCTCCTCCGCGGGGTCGCCTCCGCCGCGTCCTCCTCGGTTAGCGCAAGAAACGCCTCCTCGATGCCCGTTGCGTGAATCTCCAAGTCGCACGCCGGTGTCTGGGTCAAAAGGTGTCGGGCCACCTGGTCCGCATCGAGGGAGCGAATCAGCACGGTCCCCCCTTGCACCTCGACAGCGTCGGCGCCCGGCACACCCGCGAGCGCCTCGGCCGAAGCGCCGGGCCACGTGGCTCGGACAATGCGGCCGGCAGCCCGGCTCTTCACGGCCGCCGCGGTTCCGTCGGCCACCACCCGGCCTGCGCGCAGCACGATGATCCGGTCCGCGTACGCATCGGCCTCCTCCAAATAATGGGTCGCAAAGAATATGGTGCGGCCGCGGCCGGTCTCGGCGCGGATGGCCGCCCAAAAGTTCCGGCGCCCAACCACATCCATCCCCTGGGTCGGCTCGTCCAGGACCAGGAGGGCCGGGTCGGGCAAGAGCGCCATGGCAAACCGAATCCGCTGCTGCTCGCCGCCCGAGCACTTGCCCACCGGGCGGTCGGCGATCGCATCGAGACCCGTGTGTTGCATCACCTCGTCGATGGGGCGATGGCTGGGAAACAGGTATGCGATGTATTGCACCGTCTCCCGCACGGTCAGGTCGTGGAGGAGCCCCCCGGCCTGCATGACGGCCGCGACCAGGCCGCGGTGCACGGCTTCTTCGGGACCAAGCCCGCAGACGGCCACCGCACCCCGTGTGGGGCGCTGGAGGCCCAGAATCATGTCGATGGTGGTGGTCTTGCCGGCGCCATTGGGGCCTAGGAACGCCACGATCTCCCCCGGTTGGATGGTCAGGGTGACACCGTCCACGGCCGTCACGGCCCCAAACTGCTTGGAGACGGCATCCAACTGAACCGCGGGCGTGCCCCCTCCGCCACTGCTCACGCTGGCATCCCCCGGACCCCACCCGCCTGAAGCATCCCGGCGCGCACCGTGAGCGCCCTCTGCAGCATCATCCGTCCTCCAGTCGCTTTCCGTCGATGGTAGACAGCGGCGCAGTTGCCCTTGAAAAGCCCGGCGGCGCGTCCGCCCCATTCTAAGCACAAAGGTGGTGTGGTCGGAAGTGTTAAGTGTCACTTCCGCCACATGACACCTGTCATCCCACATCGTCGAGTCTAAGTGGCCGATGCAACGCCCAAGTGACGCCCGCTGATGGGACATGCTGCGGGCCACACCGTGGTATGGAACCTCTCCGCTGGAGTGGTCGTTCGGCCACCGCCTCTTTCGGCTGAGGGTGTCTGCCGAGTATGGCGAGGTGCTGCGGCAGCGTCGCCGTCTGTCTTCTCGTGGACCGCCCCGCTGTCGGCATGACCTCTGACCGCGCCATCCCTGCGCGCTGGGATCAAGCCCCCGGCACCCGGGCCGCCTGACTGGCCCCCCGCGTGCGTTACGATGGCGAGGGAGGTGCGCGGGTGGACCCACGCCAGTACTGCGCCACGTGCGAGCACATTCGTCATGTGACCGAAGCGGATCGGACATATTACCTGTGCAGCCGACTGGGCTGGACCACCGAGCCCCGCTGGCGGTTTCAGTGCTGGATGCCACGGCCGCTCGGGAGGCCCATGCCCCGCATCGCGGGCAGCAAGAATTCGTGACGCCGGCCCCTCGGGCAGACGTGGGACCAGTAGCCGAACAGCCGCGATATGACGGTCCACGGGTCGGGGGTCGGTTCGGCCCGCCGGCTTTCGTTACGTCTTCCGCACGTCAAGGAGGCACGCACGGGGAATTTCGACGGACAGCGGCGCCGACGGTCCCGTACCCGCCGCTCGGCCCCACTGAACAGCAGGAGCGCGAGCCGCATGACGCAGCCCAGCGCCGGGCTGCAGCGGTTTCCTCAGGAAGACCGCATCGACGAACCTGGAGGCCTTCAGGAAGTGACAGCGGTGCTCCTCACTTGTTGGCCCTTGGCCCCCCCCCCGCCCGAGCGCCGCGGCATCATACCGCGTGGCGGCGAGCGTCGTGATGAGCACAAAATGAGTCCGTCGCTGACGTTCCACGCGGACGGCGGCTTGGTTCCGACGGCCCCCTGACACCGTGACGGGGTTCGTCGTCTCCGACGGACGTGCCGTGTCGGCGCGGGGACGGGCCTGACCGGCGCCCTCCGCCGGTCCCGGTGTCCGCGGCTTTCGCCGTGGCAGTTACCCCCAAGGTACCGGCAAGCGGGAGAGCCCAGCGATCCCCCTGCGTGCCAGGCGTCCCGGTGGGGCCCGTGACCCGCGCCGAATCCGCGATGCCGAGCCGCTGCTGCAAGCCTCGGGGCGGAAGGCCGCCACCACCCGGGCGATCTGCTCCGGGTTCCGTCGTTGGTCGGAGCGGTGGCCGTCCTCGAGGCGGCCCCCGCGCGGGACCCGTCGCGAAGTGGTCCTGGGGGGACCTCGCCGTCGGGCTCCCGACTCATTTGGGTCGTGCTTCTGACCATGGCGCCATATAAACCACCCCAGCTTGCACTGTCTGTGGGCGGAAGACGTGTTGCCCTGCTGACCAGCGACGGCGGTTAGCTCTCTAGCGGCCGTCATGCGGTGCGCGACGACGGTGTCCCGCTAGCCCGACTTGGTGCTGACGCCGGTGGTCCCTCCGTAGGCTATCCGCGACCACCCGGTCGCGCTCGGCCGTCGGCACTGCGCATGATGGGGACGGTCACTGGGGATCCTTTCGGGGTTGGCGAGGATGGATGGACTCACCCCGGGCGAGCATATCGACGTACTCGGCCAGCTTGCGGTCCCGAGTCGCCTGGCGCTTGACGGTGTCGAGCCGGTAGAGGATGGAATAGCGATTGGCGGCGTCCAACTGGGCAAACGTCGCTGCGGCGGCGGGATTAGCTGCCAGTGCCTGGGCGAGGTCGGGCGGGGTCTCTATGGCGGCCTGCCCGCGGTAGGCCGCCTGCCACCGCCCTTGCGCCTTGGCCGCACGGACGGCCGCGAGACCGGCCGGCTGCATCCGTCCCGCCTCGGTGAGGAGAGCGACGTGCTCGACGTTCCTGGCGGACCAGACGCTGTTCGGCCGGCGGGGTGTGAAGCGCTGACGATAGCTGTCGTCGTCACGTCGTGCGATCTGCCCGTCGATCCAGCCGAAGCACAACGCCTCGTCGAGCGCTTGCGCATAGGTCAGGGCGGTCGCCTGGCCACCCTTCTTATGCAACACCAACCAGACCCCGGGGTGGTCGGCATGGTGGCTGCCCAACCAGGCGTGCCACGCCTCGGCGTCTTGGACGAGCAACTCGTCGAGGTCGGACACGGCGCGGCGCTACGGCGAATCCACAGGAGGCGAACTCAGGCAAAACGCTTGGCCGGCGAGGTCGAGCAGCACCCGCCAACGCCCAGCTCCGGGGTGGCATTCGGGTTGGCTGGCTCCCAGCGCGCATAGACCGTCGGCCGCCTCATCGAGGTCGTCCCCCTGCAGGCCGAGGGGGAAGGGCTTGGCGCCGGACTCCTCCGGCCACGGAATGGGCTGCAGCCCCTTGATCTTGCCGAAGCCGATCTTGATGCCGCTGCCTTCGATCATCGCGCAACGGGCATCGCGGTAGATCACCGCGCGGCCGAATGCGCCAGCGCAGAATCGCGCTACCCGGGTTGGGTCGACACGGTCGATGTTTACCGTCGACCGTGTCGCCGACGGCTCGCGCTGCATGAACTCAGTGTGTGGATGACTCATACGCATAATCTAGGGACACGTCTTTCGCACGTCAACGGGGCGCGGCGCGGGCGGGCCCGAGGGATTCGCGGAATGGCCCGCAGCGCAGGTCGGTAGTGGCTGGGGAATGCCACCGCGCGATGGTCCTGGTCCCGCGGTCGAGCCCCACACTGCTGGGCCACGCAAATCCCAGGCTCCCTGGCCGCGGCGTCGGCCGCGATGAGCGCAAGCGACGTTGCCTCCCACGGCGGTTCGGTGGCCGCGGTCGTGGTCACCGCGTCGACCACCGTCAGCGGGGCCGCATAGGCCGCCCTGAGGCAGGCGGCGCCCACAAGTTCCACCACCGCGGGAGCCCCGGGGACCATTCCCAGCCGATCTGAAACGCGTGGTCGGTGAACCCCGGTCGGCCCCCTGCTCCCCCACGGGATGGAGGTGGGGGGTAGCACAGGACCCGACTTCCACCGCCGTCAGCGGCGGCCGGCGGGCGGCCCCCGTCACCCGTGGGCGCATCGCGTCGAGCGGGCGGAGCGGGTCATTGAGCAAGAAGCGGACTTCATGCCGTAGCCGGGGCAGCCGTCGAGAGTCTTCCTCCACTGCCCGGGCGAGACAGGCCAAGTCCAGGCGGGCTCGCCATGCATCCCGACAGAAACCGGCTCGCGATGGCTACAGGAACCATGGCGCATCCGTCGCTCGGTAACGGCGCCCGCCGCGCGGCGGGTGCTTTGGGAACCGCCACATGCGGTTACTGCAGCCGCAGCGAGGTCTTGCCGTCAAACCGCATGGCGTCGTTGATGCGCAGCAACGCGCCCGGGGCCATGGGGCTGGGCCACTCCCCGGGCTTGGCCCAAGTGAGGGCGGACGGATCCCCCGCCAGCAACTCGGCGCGAAATACCAGCGCCAGGCGACTGGACTGGGGTCTTTGGTACAAACCCGCGAGGCTCCCCACCCCGATATCCAGGTTCTGCGTCTCCTTCAAGATGCGCATCAGGGCGGCCTCGGCCGACTCGCTCAGATGAAACGAGTCCCCCGGCAGCTGGTACCCCTCGGCCACCGGCACCAGGCCCACCGCCCCGCCGCCGTTGGCCAGCACCGCATACACTTCGGTCACCACGCTGAGAGGTGCCGCGACCGGTTCGCTCACCGTACATTCCTCCCGGATTCGGCTTTGAGTCGGACCCACGCGAGCCGGCGGTCACGGGTCCATCGCCACCTCAGTGGCAAACACCGGGGCGACGCGGCCCCCCACCGCCACCGAGCCAGGGCCGCTGTGGTTCACGGTCAGCAACACCTCGGAGGGGCGCCCCATCTCGACCCCTTGGCTAATCACGTAACGCGTGGGCTCGGTCACCCCGGCCACCTGGGTCAGAATGACCCCCAGGGCTGCGGCCGCGCTGCCGGTGGCCGGGTCCTCGAGCACCCCGGCGGCTGGAGCAAAAGCACGGGCGTGGATGCGCGCCGCCGCCGTGAAGCTCCACACCAGCACGCCAGCCAAATGGTGCGCCTCCAGCAGCCGCGTCATCCGCGCGAAATTCGGATTCAGCGTGCCGACATGGTCGAGCTGAAGCTGCACCGCCAGATGCCCCACGCCCACCCACGCCGCCTGCGGCGGTAGACCCGGCTCGAGCCAGAGCGTGGGGATGCCCAGCGCCGCCCCCACATCCGCCGGCTCCGCCAAGTCACGCAACTCCCGCACGGGCGGTTGAAACCAGACCTTCCCGTCAGGCTCGTACGACACCTGTGCGGCCCCGGCGTTCGTCACCTGCGTGGCCGAGGTACCCTCCAGCTTCCCCATTTGGTGCAGTACCCAGGCGGCCCCGAGCGTGGGGTGCCCCGCAAAGCCCAACTCGCGTGTGGGGGTGAAAATGCGGGCCCGGTAGCGGTTGGGAGCCTCGGGCCAGACAAAAATGCTTTCCGACAGGTTCATTTCTCGGGCCCAGGCCTGGCACCGGGCGTCGGACAGGGTGGGCGGGTCGACGAACACTGCGAGCGGGTTGCCACCGAGCCGCTCCGCACTGAACACGTCCACCTGCATCAGCTGGGTCATGCCCAACCTCCCTCGCGCCCCCGATCCCGAAGGGCCTGTTCCGGTTCGAAGCCCGTTTCGTCCCCCTGGTCCGCATCGTCCGCCAGCCACTGCAACAGCATCGCGTAGTAGGGGTCTCCCGCACCATCTGGCGGTGCCACGGCCTCTTCGGTGAGATGCGGCGGGTCCCGCCTGCGGCGCGGCTTCACGGCATGGCCGCCAGCGGCTCCGCCAGTCGGGCAGCGGCTATGTCCGCCGAGAGCGCTTCCCACGCGCACCCCAGCACAGTGCCCACGTGGTGGAGCACCGCCGGACGCATCGCCTCGAGGGTCGTGGGACGTCCAGTCAGGCGCACGAGCGACGTAACCCCCTTGTCCTGAATGCCGCACGGGATGATGCCGGCGAAGTGACCGAGATCCGGGTCCACATTGAAGGCAAAGCCATGGGACGTCACGCGCTGGGAGGCCTTCACCCCAATGGCGACCAGCTTCTCATCGCCCACCCACACTCCCGTGTGGGGCGGAATGCGCCCCGCGACGATTCCCTCATCGGCCAACAGGTTGATAAATGCCTGCTCCAAGTCCCGCAAGTATACCAGCAAGTCCCCGGAATGCCGGTCCAAGTGCAGAATGGGATACCCCACCTGCTGGCCCGGCCCGTGATAGGTGGCGTCCCCGCCGCGATCCACGTCAAACAGCGCCACCCCGTGGCGGCGCCGTTCGTCGTCCGACCACAGCACGTTCGCGTGCAAGCCGCGGGCATGCCGGCCCACGGTGAACACGGGGTCATGCTCGACCAACAGCAGCGTATCGGGCCATTGACCGTCGCGCACGGCCGCATGGACCCGCCGCTGCCAGGTGAGCGCCGCGCCGTACTCCAAGCGGCCCAGGTCAATCACCCAGGCCGGATGCCGCGCGCTGCCGGGCCCCCCCATGCTAGGATGACACCGCGACGCGCTCGGGCACCTGGCTCGCGGCATGGTAGGAACTGCGCACCAGGGGACCGGATTCCACGTGACGAAATCCCATGGCGACCGCCTCCTGCTTCAGCACGGCAAACTCCTCGGGCGTATAGTAGCGCTCCACCGGCAGATGCTTCTGGTCTGGCCGCATGTACTGGCCCACCGTGAGCACGTCGACGTGGTGCGCCCGCATGGCGCGAAACACGTCCAGCACCTCGTCGTGCGTCTCCCCCAGGCCCACCATGATGCCCGACTTGGTCACCATCGCCGGGTCCTGCTGCTTAACCCGCGCCAAAAGCTCCATGCTGCGGGCAAAGTTGGCCTTGGGGCGCACCCAGCTGTACATCCGCGGGACGGATTCGGTGTTGTGGTTCAGGATGTCGGGGCCTGCCGCCACGATGCGGCCCAGCGCCTCCCAGTTGCCCTGGAGGTCCGGAATCAGCAACTCCACGTTGCACGTGGGCAGTCGACGGCGAATTTCCTCCACGCACCCCGCGAAGATGCTGGCGCCGCCGTCTTCCAGGTCGTCGCGCGTGACCGACGTGATGACCACGTGCTTGAGACCCATGTGCACGACCGAGTCGGCGACGCGCTTCGGCTCCCCCTGGTCAAACCACGTGGGCCGGCCGGTCTTGATGGCGCAGAACCCGCAGCTCCGCGTGCAGGTGTCCCCCAAAATGAGAAACGTCGCCGTCCGCTGTTCCCAGCACTCGTACACGTTGGGGCAACGCGCCTCTTCGCACACCGTGTGCAGCTCGGCGGTCCGCATCAGCTCTTTGAGCTCAAGAAAGTGGGGGCCGTTGGACAGCTTGACCTTGAGCCACGGCGGCAGGAACTTGGCCTGCGCCGGCTGGGCCTGGCGGTCAATATGCCATGGATGGGTCGGGAGGGAGGCGGGCGCCGGATCCGCCCCACCCTCTTCCCAACCCACGGCCACCGGTTGATTCATCTGGTCCTCCATCGGGTAGACACCTCCCCTGCGCGCCATCACCAGGCGCCGGGCGGCCAAACCAGTGGCCACCCCGCGTCTCCTAGTCGATGCTGCTGGACGGCGACAGTGCCTCCAGCTCTTTCTTCACCGTGTTGACAAAGAGGGCCGCCTCGGCCCCGTCCACCACGCGGTGGTCGAAACTGAGGCACAGGTTCACCATGGACCTGACGGCAATGGCGTCGCCCGGCATGACCACGGGGCGCTTGACGATGGACTCCATCGTCACGATGCCCACCTCCGGCGCATTGATGATGGGATAGGTCAGCACCGTACCCACCGCGCCGGTGTTGTCCAGCGTGAACGTGCCCCCCGACAGGTCCTCGAGCTTGAGGCGCCCGTTGCGCGCCCGCTGCGTCAGGTCCTGCGCCGCCTTCGCCAGGCCAATCACGTTTTTCTCGTCCGCGTCGTGCACCACCGGCACCACCAAGCCCCGCTCCGTCGCCGCCGCAATGCCGATGTTCACCCGCTTCTTCATGACGATCTGGTCGCCATTCCACTGGGCGTTCATGATCGGCACGGCCTTTAAGGCCCGCACCACGGCCCGCAGCATGAACGGCAGGTACGTGAGGGGCACCCCTTCCCGCGCCCGGAACGCGTCCTTGTGCTGGGCGCGCAGTGCCACGAGGCCGGTCACGTCCGCCTCTACCATCAGCCAGGCGTGCGGCACGGTCTGCTTGGAGCGCACCATGCGCTCCGCGATGACCCGCCGAACCTGACTCACCGGCTCCAACGTGTCGCCGTCCTCAATGTGCGCCGCCGCACCGGCGGCCACAGATGCCGCGGCGGCCGGCGCCGCGGGCGTGGGGGCGGGCTTCGGGGCGGCGGCCGGCGCCTGGGCCCCGGATTCGGCAAACTTCAGCACATCGTCCCGGGTGACGCGCCCGCCCGCTCCCGTACCCGTCACGTCGTCGGGATCCACCTGATGCTCGGCGGCCAGCCGACGCACCGCCGGTGAGTAGCGCACGCCGAGAT
>JAJYPH010000258.1 GCA_021795575.1 Bacillota bacterium | reverse complement strand
GCGCCATGCCGGCCCCGCCGGCCGCCCCCGCACCCGCCAACGCACGCAGCGGCCGGCCCACCGCCTGCTCAAGACACTGGCCCAGCGCATCCAGGCGCTCCGCCAACACCGGCAAGTCGGCGGGGGCCACCCCCTTCTGCGGACCGAATCGATAAACGGCCCCGCGCGGTCCCCCGGCGGGGACGTTCACGTCGCACCAGCACGTGAGCGGAATCGGATACGGCGGCATGTGCACAATCTGGGGTGCCGTCGGGAGGCCGCCCGGCGATTCGTCGGACGTCACGCCCATGGCGTGGAGCATTCCCCATCCCCCGTCCGTCGACCCGGTCCCGCCCAGTCCCAGCCACACGCGTCGGGCGCCCCCGTCGCGGGCCGCCGTCAACATGTCACCCAGCCCCACGCTGGTGGCACGGGCCGCGTCGCGGGGGCGCTGACGCTCCGGCACCCACCCGGGTCCGTCCGCCGCCTCCAGGACCCATGTGTGATCCGGCAGCACCAGCACCGGAGCCCGACGAGGCCGCCCGTAGGCGTCTCGAACGGGGATGGTGCGCACGTCGCCACCTAGCGCGGCCCGCACCACGTTCCGCGTGCCTTCGCCGCCGTCGGCCAGCGGGCACGGGGTGACCTCGACGCCAGGCATCGTCCGTTGCAGTCCCACCGCAATCGCCGCCGCAAACCGCCGCTGGTCCAAGGCACCCTTCAGCGAGTCCGGTGAGACCAGCACGTTCACCCCGAGGTCCCCTCTCCCCTGTTCATCTCACCAGGCGCAGAACGCGCTCCGCCGGTCGCAGTTCGGCCCATCCGGCGGTTCGGAGCTGCTCCCAGGCGTCGGCCGACAGGCCATCGGCAATGGGCACCCCGGCCATGACCGCTCCATGCACCATAACGGAATTGGTGATGCCAAAGATGAACGCCAACGGCCCGAGTCCCCGCGACTGCAGGTCCAAAAAGGCCCATCCGGCCGCCACTCCCCCTTTGGCCGTCGGGAAGGCGACGATCGACCCGGCCAATGCGTGCCCGTAGAGGCTGTGTCCCACGCGGGTCACGACGCCGGTCGTGCGATCCAAATCATAGCGCGGACTAAACCCGTCGGCGGACACCAACAGCGGTCCCTCGACGCGAGCGCCATACGCCCGCGCCAGTGTCACGAATTGCTCGCTCACCCCACCAACCTCCCTGCCACGGCCGCTGCCACGCAGTCGCGGGTGCGTCGCAGAATCGGCCGATAGGGATGCGCCCCCACAATGTTGGCCAGCTTGGTGGAATTTGTCACCACCGTGTGCCAGCCATGTTCGCGTTGGAGCCGGTCGATGGTCATCAGATAGAAGCAAACCCCCGTCAGCACCAGGCCGCCCGCCTTTTCGATCGTCTGAATGTAGCCCAGCTGCTGCGCCCACTGGTAGTAGGCGTGGTTGGTGGTCACGATCAGACGCGTGTTGGCGTGAACGTGCTGGCCATCCAGCAGCTCCGCCAAGCGCGCCAATTCATAAAGCGACTGCTGCGGTCCGCTGAACACCACCAGGTCAACGTCCGTCGTGTTGAGATCCGCTCCATACGACGCGTACACCTCGTCCAGCTCCTTGGCGCCCACGGTCAGCGTCCGCTGCTGGCGTGCGTGGTCCGGGTTCATCGCGGCCCAGTCTGGCGTCACGCCGCGTGCCCCAAACAGCGCAATGGATCCATAGCTGGCCAGGGCCGCCGCCAGATGCTTCAACTGATCCGCCGACCGCGTGAGGGAGGGGCCAATCCCGTCAAAGAAGGGAACGTCCCAATAGCTGGGCGACCGCCGCCCCACCCAGGCCCCCAGGGCCCCCCAGTCCGCGTAGTCCTCCAGAGGCGTGGTCACCTCCACGTACGTCGTGGCCCGGCGATGTCGGTCGAGGTGGTAGCCAAACGCCGGCACCCGCCCCGTGATGCCCGCCGCCAGGGCCGCGGGCCCAGCTTCGAAGTTAGAACGGCCCCCCAAGACACTGTTGGCAAAACACACGGCGCCGGTGTCTCCCCACGCCAGATGCTCGCCCACGTGCGGCTGATACACGCTCTGGTAGTTGATGCAGGTGTCCACGTTGAGGACCCCCAGCGCCTGCAGGCGCTCCCGCATCACCACCTGCCGAGCCACCAGGCTCTCGTCTTGATGCAGAACCTGGGCAAAGGCTGGGTCCGTGAAGCCCGCGTTCAGGGTGGTGGGAATGGCCACCCGCGCCCCCTGCTCCACCAGCTGGCCGAGAAAGGCGAGCCCCGCTTCCCCCATCACCTCCATATCCGCTACCAGATGGGCATTGGTGGCCGGCACCAATCGTTCGGCGTCGAAGTACTCGCCCACCGCAACCTGGTATCCGAGCGCCCACTGCACCCCTGGGCCGAATCGACCCGCCAGCATCTCCTGCTCGTGCACACTGAGTTTCACTGTTGTCCCCCCCGCATCCTCCTGGTTTACTGCATGGCTGGGCGCCGTCGGCCCCGCAGCGCGGTCAGGCCCGCACCGCTTGCGGCACCGCGCCCTCCACCTTCAAGTCCCGTCGCGCATCCCGCGCCAGCCACACCAACAGCGACGCGGCAAACAGCGACGCCGGCAGCACGTACATGGCCGTCTGGAACCCGTAGTGCTGCGCCAGAAAACCGCCGGTCACCGGCCCCAGCACCGCGCCCAGTTCGGCGCCGAACAGCGCAATCCCAAACGCGGTGCCCGAGATCATGGGATTGGTGGTGTCCGTGACCAGCGCGATAGCGGTGGGAATATACGCCCCGAAAATCCCCCCCAGCGCAATGAGCACAAACAGCGCCACCGGTGAGGAGGCTTGGGTGAACGCCAGCAGGAGCAGCGCGGATCCGAAACTCAGGAAACTGATGGCTTTGACGCGGCCGATGCGGTCCGCGGCGATGCCGCTCACCATCAACCCCACGGTGATGCCGCCGAACAGCACGGCGGACAACAGGCCCCCGCTCACAAACGACATGTGGCGCACGTGAATGACATACTCCGGGATCCAGGCACCCGCCATCCAAAACGTGAAGTTGTACAGGCCGTGCAGGATAAAGACGACCCACACGTTGCGCTTCTTCCAGACCTCCTTGATCGTCGGGACGACCCCGCCGCTCATGGCCATCGCCTCTTGATACCCGGGCGTTTCTTGGCGCGGGCGCTCCTTGACGTACTTGATCAGGAGCACCCCACACAGGACAGAGAGCCCTCCGCTGACCGGCCAGGGAGACTGCCACCCCCACCGGGCCGCCATCAGCGTCGCCATCACGATACCCAGCAGCGTGCCCAGGCTGTACCCCGTCTCCCAAAACGCGAGCGCCTTGCCTCGCTTGGCGTACGGAAACGTCTCGCTCACCCAGGCCGCCCCGGTGGGATACTGGAACCCCTCGAAGACGCCGGTGCCGATGCGCACCGCCGCCAGGACCGGGACCGACGACGCCAGCGCGGTCAGCCCAGTGACCGCTCCAAACCCGACGACCGACCGGCCCACCACCTTCTTGCGCCCGACGCGGTCCGATAAAAACCCCCCGACAAACGTGGAGAGATAGCCCACGAAAAACAACGAGACGATGCCGCCCGCCGCCGTGAGCGACAGGTGGAAGAAGGGAATCATCAGGGGGAGCAGGGGCCCAATCAACCCGCGGTCGATGAAGTTGAAAATCCAGCTGACCCAGTTCCACAGCAAAACCTGGCGCGCATACCGGTTCCAGTCGGCACTTTGGTTGTAGTGCACGGCCATGTGTCGTCCCTCCCGTGTGTGTCTTGGTGGCATGTCCCCCGACGGATCCGCGAAGGGTCAGCGAACTCTGGGTCCGGAACCGGTACCGCCCCCGGGGGACGCCCCGTCTAACGCGCCGGCGCCCCCGGGGCCTGGTTCAGCAGCTTGAAGATGGCGCCCAAGTCCAGGTCGCCGTCGCCCACCGCCACGCTGCGCTCATACCAGCGGAGGGT
>JAJYPH010000257.1 GCA_021795575.1 Bacillota bacterium | reverse complement strand
CGGGAGCTACCGGTCTCGGGGTCGCGTGGGATCTGGTGCTGCGCGGCGTCGCGGTCACGGTGGTTGACGCCGGGGACCTGGGCCACGGTACGTCCGGCCGCTTTCATGGGCTCTTGCACAGCGGCGGCCGTTACGTGGTGCGAGATGCGGCGGCGGCCCGCGAATGCTGGCAGGAAAACCAAATTCTCCGTCGGATCGCTCCTTCCACCGTGGAGGACACCGGCGGCTTTTTTATCGAGGGCGCCGATGACGAGGGCGACTTCGCCGCCGAGTGGGTGGCCGGCTGCCGGGCGGTGGGACTGCCGGTCTCCGAAGAGGCGCCAGCGCACCTCCGGCGCCTGGTGCCGGAGGTGCGCTCGGATCTCCGGCGCGTATTTAGGGTGCCCGATGCCGTGCTGGAAGGCTTTCGCCTCCTGCACCTCTTGAGCCGAAACATTGTGAAACGCGGCGGGGTCGTGCTCACGCATACGCGCGTAGAGCACGCAGACCTGATCGGAGGCCGGGTGGTGGGCGTGGACGTGGACGGACCGGGGGGCCGCCGCCGGATTGCCTGCGACGTGCTGGTGAATGCGGCCGGTCCGTGGGCCGGACAGGTCTCCCAGCTGTATGGGGATCCCATACCCCTTAAGCTCGGCGGCGGCCTTATGCTGATTTTTGCCAACCGCCACACGCCAGTGGTGGTGAATCGGCTGGCCCCTCCGGGTGACGGCGACATTTTGGTGCCCCACCAGTCGGTGGCTATCTTTGGGACGACGGATGTGCGGCAGGACGATCCAGAGCCCCCGCCCGTGACGCGGGAGGATGTCCTGCGGCTGATGGCGCTGGGACGCGCCATGTTTCCGGCCATGGACTCCTGGCGGGTGCTGCGGGCGTTCACGGGCGTTCGGCCGCTGTACCAGCCGGAGCACGGGAGGGGCGAGGCCGCGCCGCGCTGGGTCACGCGCGACTTCACCGTGATCGACAGCATCCGCGACGCGGGCGTCGTCGCGGTGGTGGGCGGGAAGTTTTCCACGTTTCGCGCCATGGCGGAGCGCACCGCCGATGTGGTGGCCCGTCAGCTGGGCGTCAGAGAGCCCTCGCGCACCAGCACGCAGGTGTTAGAGCCCGAAGCATCCCGGCCAGGCCATTCCCGCGCCCCCGTCGTCTGCGAATGCGAGGAGGTGGCGACCGCCGCTCTGGTTCCGATGACGTCGGAGCCGCTGCCCGAGTGGCGTACGCCCACGTGGTTGGCCATGGGCCCGTGCCAGGGAACCTTCTGCATCCATCGAGCCGCCGGCCTGCGACGCCAGGGCACGTCGGCGGAGCACGTCGCAGCGGAGGTGGGAGCGCTGCGCGCGGAGCGGGACGGAGGCTTCACCTCCGTGCTGTGGGGCGCCAATGCGCAGGAGTGGGCGCTGAACCGCGCGGTGCGCGCTGAGACCCTCGGGGAGGCGCTGCCGTGACGGGGGGGGCCGCCACGGTGGTGGGGCGTGGGCCGGCCGGCTTGTTGGCGGCCACGCTCCTGGCTGCGGCGGGGTTGTCGGTGCACGTGGTGTCGTCTGCGTCGGGCACGTTGCCGCTGTGGTCGGGGCGGTTCAACTTTCGGGACTGGGACCAGGGCGTGGCGGTGGACAACCCGTGGGACTGGTGGAGAGAGCATGGCGAGCAGCACTTTGTGGGCGGGACGGCGGGGGCACGCTGGCGGCGGCTGTGGAGCATCTGGCGGGCGGTCGGGCAACAGCTGGGCATGGACGCCGCCATCCCGGAGCGCAACCGATGGACGGTGACGTCGCTCGGTCGCCGCCGCCCGGTATTCTGGACGCCTCCATGGGAGCTGGCGCTGGACACGGCTCCGGCCGCGGTGGCGGTCGTGGGGTTGGAGGGCCTGTTGGACTTCGAGCCCGAGCTGGTGGCCGATGGCTTTCGGGGTCCGGGTGCCGTGCGCACCCTGAGGCTGCCGCTGCCTCCGGCTTGGCACCCGGGGTGGGGCACAGTGAGGTGGGGAGCTTTTTTGGACAGCGGATCCGGGGCCGACTGGGTCGAGCAGCAGTTGGTGCGCGTGCTGGGCCGCAGCCAGGGCACCGAACTGGTGGTGTTGCCCCAAGTGCTCGGGCTCAGCCGGACCGAGGTCCTGCTTGACCGGCTGGAGCGGAGCCTCGGGCGACTCGTGCGGGAAGTGGGCCTGGCGCCGCCTGGGTTGGGGGGCATGCGCCTGGAGGCTCGGTGGACCGCGTGGCTGTTGTCGTCTGGCGTCCAGATGCATCACGGGCGGGTGCAGGCCATCCGGGGGGCTGGGGGTGTCACGATGGCGGATGGACGTCCGGTGGGGGAAGGTCCGGTGATCCTGGCCACCGGCGGGATCTTGGGCGGCGGGGTGCGCCTCTCCGCGGACGGCACCGGGGTCGACGCGATTTCGGGCCGGCTGCTGGGTTACTTGGCGGATGGAGACGACCCGGCCCTAGCCCTCCGGTGGGGCTTGGCGCTGGACGACGGGGGGGTGGCGGGCCGCCAGGCGGCGGGATGCGACCCTGATGTCCACGGCGACGGAGGGGCGGTGTGCCTGTGGACGGCGGCAGAGGCCGTCGACCGCGTCGTCCCGGGCCTGGTGGATCGGCTGGCGCGCATCGGGGCCGCCGAGGTGGCGGTCCAGGATGTCGCGGCCCCCGTGCTGGGCACCGAAGAGGAGGCCAAACGTGTTTGACGCGGACGATGCCTGTCTCAAGTGCTCGCTGTGCGTGACCGCCTGTCCGGTCTACCGGGAGGAGCCGCAGTTCCCGGGTCCCAAGGCATTAGGGCCGGAGTGGCATCGCGCGGTGCTGGGGCGTCCTGGCCTGGCGGCCGCTGACCACGTGGACGACTGCACCTTCTGCCAGCTGTGCGAAGCCGCGTGTCCCGCAAATGTCCCGGTGGCCCATCTCATCGCGGCGCACAAGGCGTCGCGCGTGAAGCCGCCGGTGCTGCGCCTGCGGGATGCCGTGCTGGCCCGCCCGCACCTCATGGCGCGAGCCCCTCGGCTCGCGGGACTCGGAGGACCCCCAGCCCGTTGGGTGGGGCTGTCTGGCGAGGCTTGGCGGCCCCGCCCGCGTCCCCTGCGCTGGCCGTCTGACCCTACCGGAACGGGTACGCGAGGGACCGTGGCCCTGTTTGTGGACTGCTTCACGCGCGCCTACGACGGGGGGGCGGCCGAGGCGGCGTCCCGCTTGCTGACCGCGTGGGGATACGCCGTCCCGTGGGTGCCGCGTGAGAGTCGTTGTTGTGGCGCGGCGGCGTACGCGGCGGGGCAGCCGGCGACGGCGCGGCGCATCGCGGCGGCCACCGCCGAGGGGCTGGCGGTGAGCGGGGGGGTGCAGGCGATTGTGACGCTGAACGCCACCTGCGACGGTACCCTGCGCGATGAGTGGCCCCGCTACTTTCAGCGGGAGGCCCCGGCCCCGGTGGTGCCGTTCGCGGCCTTTGCGCTCGCCGAGGCGCCGCCCGACTTTTGGGAATCTCTCGTGGCGCGCCCGTCTGGGCCTCTGTTTGTCCACACCACGTGCCGTGCCAAAGCCAGCCACGGAGAGGGCGCGCTGCTGGCGCTGGTACGGCGGGCGGGCGCGGAGGTGGTGGAACGCCTGGATGTGGATTGCTGCGGGGCGGCAGGGTCCTACGCCTTTAAGGCCGAACACCACCGGGTGGCACAGCGCCTGGGCCGCCGCGCTGCCGGGCAGGTGGGTGGCCGAGCGGGGACGCTGTTGGTGGACAGTGGCACTTGTGCGCTGCATCTGAGCCAGATGACGGGGCTTCACACAGAACACCCGGCGCGGTGGCTGCATCAGCGCTGGCGCGGGGCGCAGGGTGTCGCAGGGCGCGTGGCGCGCAGGACGTGATGGCAGGCGGGTGTGGGGAAAGATACAAGGGAGGATGACGGCATCATGGGTGCGAAGTCGGAGGGACCAAACGGACGGCTGGACATTCCCCGCAT
>JAJYPH010000256.1 GCA_021795575.1 Bacillota bacterium | reverse complement strand
AGCCGTGGCCACCTTGCGGGCGTTGGCCCGGTCCGGGCGATGGGACGCGTTTTGGGCGACCCAGCCCCAGCGGTCCGCCGCATGAGACACCCTGCCAGTTTATGTCTCACAAAAGTAAGCTGCACCCAAGGTTGGGCTCCGCGCGCGGGTCGAGCGTGTAATCGGTTATACTGACCACAGTGTAGGTTCCACGCGCCCGGGGGACTGCCTTGTGCAAGCAGTCACACACCCCGGGCGCTTCCTTATCTCCCCCAAGGGCTTCCTGGCCAGTCTAAGCCAGCAAACGACGGCGGGCAACGCCGTCAACTTTCGGCCATTCTGGGGGAGCGAAAACACTGGGGGGTCAAGTTCGGTGAATGGGTCCAGAAGATCCTCGGCGCGTGCCGAGGTTTCCACCGCCTGCATCCCCCGCATCGCCGGCCGAACGGACCTGGGAGGTCTTTGCCGCGTGGGTGTCCGCTCAGCGCGAGAGCCCGTAAGCGTGGACGCGCTTGCCAGGCGAGATACTTTGAGCGAATCACGGCCGCAACCCCCGTCTGTGAGGGCAGGGAGGTTCACCAAACCGCACCACTCAGAGGTCGCCTACCGCCACAGGTGGGGACGGGGCGGGCCAAGCGACCTCCTCGTTAGTGTGCGTGCGCCAGGTCGGTCAGCCACTCCGCAAGTTTCGACCAGCGCCGCCCCGCCGCCTGGGTCCGCACCGCCATGGCTAGGGCTTTGGGTTGGCCCACCAGCACCACCAGCCGCTGGCCGCGCGTGACCGCCGTGTACAGCAGCGGGCGCTGCAGCATCACGTAGTGTTGGGTGGTGACCGGAATCACCACAGCGGGGTATTCGGAGCCTTGCGCCTTATGGATCGTGATGGCGTAGGCGGGCACCAGCGCGTCCAGGTCTGCGAAGTCATACACCACGTCCCGGTCATCGAATCGGATGGTGAGTTCTTGATCGGACGGGCGGACGGCCACAATCCGACCGATGTCGCCGTTAAACACGTCCTTGTCATAGTCGTTCGCGGTCTGCATCACTTTATCGCCGGGGCCAAAGTGCCACCCGAAGCGCTCCACGGCGGTAGGCCCGGGCGGGTTCAGCACCTGTTGCAAGCGTTCGTTGAGGTGGCGGGCCCCGGTGTCCCCGCGATTCATCGGACACAGGACCTGCACGTCGCGCAGCGGGTCCAATCCAAAGCTCTTGGGGATGCGCTCCGTGACGACCCGCACAATCTTGTCGGCGGCGTCGGCGGGATCCGGGGCCTCGATGAAATAGAAGTCCTGATGCGGGCCCCCGGTGCGATCCCACGTGGGCAGTTGGCCGTGATTGATGCGGTGGGCATTGACCACAATCCGACTGCCCGCCGCCTGCCGAAACACCTTGGTGAGCCGCACGATGGGGAGGGTGTCGGCGGTAAGGAGGTCGCGGAAGACTTGGCCCGGCCCGACCGACGGGAGTTGATCCGCGTCGCCCACCAGGAGCACCGCCGCGGTGGGCGGGATCGCCCGCAGCAGATGGTGCATCAGCGTGACGTCGATCATCGAGCACTCATCCACCACCACCAGGTCCGCCGACAGCGGGTCGTGTTCGTCGTGTTGGAAGCCGCGTCCCGGCTGGGCGCCCAAGAGCCGGTGGATGGTCTGGGCGGGGTGGCCCGACGTCTCCGCCAGCCGCTTGGCGGCCCGGCCCGTGGGCGCACAGAGGACCGGGCGGACCCCGTGGGCGGCGAGGATGGTGAGGATGGTCCGGACCAACGTGGTCTTGCCAACGCCAGGGCCGCCGGTGATGACCGTGACCTTGTGCGTCAGGGCTTCATGGACCGCGGCGCGCTGGCTCGGAGCCAGCGTCAACTGGAGTTGGGCTTCCGCGTCCGTGATCGCCGCCTCCCGCGGAAAGGCCGCCCAGGGGGGCGCGCCCGTCGCCAACGCGTGTAAGCGGGTGGCCACCGCCTGTTCCGCTCGGGCGAGGCCCGTCAGAAAGACACAGGCGCGTTCCCCAATCGTTTGGGGTACGACGGTGCCTTGGGCCTGCTCGCGGGCGATGGCGGCCTGGACCAAGTCGGCGGGGACGTCCAGCAAGCGCGCCGTGTCCCGCATCAGGTCCTCTACGGGCAGGCCGCAGTGTCCGTGGCCCGTCGCCTCCAACAGCGCAAAGCTGACGCCCGCCTGCACCCGCAGGGGGTCGGTGGGCGCGATGCCGAGGTGGCTCGCGATCTTATCGGCGCTCGTAAAGCCGATCCCCCGAATATCGCGGGCGAGGCGGTAGGGGTTCTCCTGCACCCGGGCGATGGCGGCGGCGCCATAGGTTTTAAAGATGCGGACCGCTTGCGAAGTGGACACCCCGTGGCCGTGCAGGAACACCATGATGTCGCGGATGGTTTTTTGATCCTGCCAGCCTTGGAGAATGCGGGCCGCGCGTCCGGGGCCGATGCCCGCGACCGATTGGAGGCGGCGAGGCTCCGACTCGATCACCTCAAACACGGCGGGGCCGAAGGCGTGGACGAGGCGGTGCGCATACACGGGGCCGATGCCCTTCACCAGGCCGGACCCGAGGTACTTTTCGATGCCCGCAGATGTCGTGGGGGCGGACAGGCGCAGGGTCTCCGCCCGAAATTGGCGGCCGTACTGGCGATCCACCGTCCACTGGCCGACCCCGTCCACATATTCGCCGGGGCTGACGATGGAGGCGTGGCCCACCAGCGTGACGAGGTCCCGTTGGCCGCGCACCTTTAGCTGGAGCACACAAAACCCGGAGTCGGGCTGATGGTACGTGACGCGTTCGATCAGCCCAGTCAGTGATTCGGTGGTCAGGCCCCTTCCCCCTTTCGGCGGCGAATCACGCACCGGCCCCGCAGGCGCCACGCTCACTCGGCGTTCTCCGCCTCCAGGCGAAGAGTCACCTTCTCGGGGTTGCCCAAGCGCTTCAGGGCCCACTTCTGGACGTAAAGGGTGCCGACCAGCGGCGGATTGCCCTCCTCGTTTTCGGTCTCCTCGAACCTGACTGTGTTCTTGGTCTCGCGCTCTTTCTTGAGTTGGATCGTGATCTCGGCCATGGCGTTGTTCGCTCCTTCTCTTAGGCGGGATGTATCAATCGGGTATGTCGTGTTCGTCCCAGGCGAAGCGCCGGATGCCCCGCATCCGGAGGAAGTCGGCTAGTGCGTCACGACTCTCCGCCGAATCTTGGGCGATCAGCCAGCGCCAGGGTTCGCTGGTTAGCACAATCGCCTAAAGCGTGGGCCGCCACCGTGCGTGTTTCCTTGAAGGCGCTCGGCGGCGCAGAAGACCAAAGTGCCTACCGGATGGCGAGGACCGTCGTCCGTTGCACCTCTAGGAGCCTTTTCGGAAATTCGCAGGCCGCGCCAGGCTTGCGGTGTAGGGGCCGCCGGGCGAAACGTTCCTCCACCAAGGGTTGGCAGGGGGCGGGACTCCGGTCCCAACTCGGACAAATACCGCGTATAGGCTTGACAAACGCGATCGCCGCTCGAGACTCGGACGACTGGTAGTCACGACCAGATCCCTGAGGCATGGAGGCGATCGCGTGCTGCGCGACCCTGTGGATCATCGCACCGATTGTGCCACCCTCCCGCCCCTCGACCCCGCCGTCTGGGGGGATCGCGTCGCCTGGTGTCGCCGCGCCGAGTTCGAGCCCCTCCGGCCCACCCTGAGCCGCCCCCCGGGTCGCGGCCGGCCCGGCCGCGACCCGGTGGCCTTGTTCCGGACCCTCGCGCTGCAGGCCGTGGTGGGGGAGCCGTCGATCACCGACGGGGTCCGTCGGGTCCGGCAAAGCCCCGATTTAGCCCGGCTCTGCGGGTGGACACCCGCCACCGTCCCCGCGGTCAGCACGCTGTATGCGTTCTTGTATCGCCTGTATCCCGACCCCGACCGCCGCCCGGGCGCGGTCCGCGCGCCCTCGGGGCGGCGGGGGCCGGTCCTCGCCCGCGGGGAGAAGCTCCCGCCGCGGC
>JAJYPH010000056.1 GCA_021795575.1 Bacillota bacterium | reverse complement strand
CTTGCGCCCCCGCCGCTGCCCCAGGGCCGCACGGACGCCGGCCGCGCGCTGCGCCCGCCAGGTGGCCAGGTGGGAGGAGTGGAGCCCTTCCCGCCGCAGAAGGGCCCCAATCGCGCCCGGCTCGGTGCAGGCGTCCGCTTCGGCCAAAATGCGGAGCTTGTAGGCCGCCGAAAATCGGCGCCGGTGGGCGCGACCGTCGGCCTCGGCCTCCGGGTCGTGAGGTGCCATGAACATCATCTCCTCGCTCCGAACATCGGTCGCCTGGCTACAGTGAGCATGACACAGACGACCAGCGTCTGCCGCGGCCGCCGGCAGCGCCCGAAGACCACCGGTCGCGTCACCCGTTGAGCGGGAAGCAAAACTGCAGCGTGGGAAAGGTGCGGCGTAGGTCGATGGCGGCCGATCGGACGGCCGCCGGATCCTGATGCCGCTGCAGCACATCGGCCATCAGCCCTGCGATGCGGCGCATTTCGGGGGCCCGCATGCCGTAGCGCGTGACCTCGGTGGTGCCGAGGCGCAGCCCGCTCGGGCGGTCCCAGTCGCTTGGCTGGTCGACCGGCAGCAGGTTTTTGTTCGTGATGATGTTGGCCTCTTCCAGGAGCTGCGCGGCCTTCAAGCCCCCGCCAAACGGGCGGGCGTCGACAATCACCTGGTGGGTGCGGGTAAACCCGCGATCGGCGCCCCATACGGGGACGCCCTGGGCATGTAGCGCTTCTGCCAGCGCCTGGGCGTTTTCGACAATCTGGGCCATGTACGCGGGCCCAAACTCCAAGAACTCGGCCGCTGCCGCCGCCAGCGCGGCCACGCGGTTTACCTGGTGGGTGGCAGCCAGCGTGGGGAAAATCGCCTGGAAGAGAGGCCCGGCGATTTCCGGGTCGTTCCACACGATGATCCCGCTCTGCGGACCGCTGAACGTTTTGCCGGCCGATCCGGTCATGACGGCCGCCCCTTCGGCCAGCGGGTCCTGGAACTGGCCGCCGCCGATGAGCCCCATCTGATGGGCGCCGTCAAAGAACACGCGGCCACCCCAGGGACGCACAATCTCCGCCATCTCCGCCACAGGCAGTGGAAACAGCGTCATGGAGGCGCCCAGCGCCACCAGGCAGGGCTGAACCCTTCGCGCGGTCTCGGCAAAGGCGTCCAGATCCACTGAGAGATCCGGGCGCACGGGGATGTCCACGACCTTGAGACCCCGGACGCCGGCCGGCCCGTCCGGCCGATTGCTGGAGTGGCCGCCCACCGGCTGCGGCAGGCTCATCACGGTGTCGCCCGGTGACGTGAGCGCCGTGTAGACGGCCAGGTTGCCCACCATGCTGGCCACCAGCCGATGGTCCGCGTACTGGCTGCGAAACACGCGCTTCAGCAACTCCACCGCCAGTGATTCAATCTCGTCGATGTGGCGGGTCCCGGCAAACCAGCGATTCGCGGGGCCAATGTGTCCCTCGGCCGCCCGCTGGCCCACTTCGGCGGACAGCAGCGCGCGCACGGTGGGGCTCATGGGCGCTTCCGGGGCCAGGAGGTTCAGGCACTCCTGGCCGCGCCAGGTGGCGTTGCGCTCCACGGCGGCCACCACCTCCTGCATCATGCGGCGTGGCAAGGCCGCTTGGACCAGTCGCGTGCGGGCCCAGGCCAACTGCGCGACATCGTGGCCAGATACGGAGAGCGCGTCGGTGTGGCGTTCTGTCGTCACAAGTCATCCTCCATTCTGCTACATTCCGCTGCAGACCCGGGATCCCGGCCGCGCTGAGACGGGTGGGTGGGTCATCCGCCAGGGAAGGCCAGGGATTCCGCTCGGCGGAGGGACGTCGACACCAAGAGACCCAGCTGACCCCAGTTGTCTTCCACCAGGCGGGGAACGTCAGGGTCCGCACGCTGCACCGCCGCGATGATGCACTGGTGCCCGGCCACCGACTGCCGCCCGGCGAGCGAGGAAAACTGCAGCCACTCCAGCCGCCGCACTTTGGGCGTCACCGTGCTGAGCAGCCCCGTCAGCTCGCGGTTTTGGGCCCGATCCACAAAAACCCCGTGAAACTGGTCGTCCGCCGCGATGGCCTCGGCGGCGTTGTCCGCAGCCAGCGCGCGCGCCAAGCGGGCATTGGCGGCTATCAGGTGCGCCGTGTCGACCGGTGCCCACCGCGGGAGGGCCAATCGTGCCGCCAGCGCGTGCAGGGCGGCCACCACGGAGAAGGCATCGGTGGCGGTGCGGGCATCCAAGGGCGTCACCCGCGTGTGGGATCGCGGGCGGGTCTCCACCAGCCCTTCATCGGCCAAGCGTTGGAGGGCCTCGCGCACGGGCGTGCGTGACAGGGAAAGCTCGTTGGCCAAGTCTTGGTCACGGAGCCGCGCGCCCGGGGCCAGGCGCCCAGAGACGATGGCATCCAGCAGCACGCGGTACGCCTGATCCCGTAGCGACACCGACTCAATCCGCGGCAACGACACGTGGCCACCTCCTGGAATGTAATATATCACATCCACAAAGCCAACGGGAAAGGAGGGAGGCCCAGGCAGGACCCACCCGGTTTGTGGCGAATGCACAGACCAAGGCGCAAATGAGGGCGGTATGGACAGAACGATGACAACGACACAGGCGGTCGTCGCACCGAGCCGGGGCGCCTCCGGCCCACGCGGGGTGGGTGGCGGCCGTGGTGCTGTACGGGGCGTTTCCGGTGGGGGTCTCGGTCTATCGGTTTGGGTCGCTGCAGGCGTATGGGTTGGACCTGGGGCACTTCGAGCAGGTGCTGTAACAAAGTTCCGAGGGCGCCTCGATTGTGCAAACCCCAACGGGCCGGCGGCGCGGTATCCGCTGGCATGCCGGTTTCGCTTTGCCGGCGGACTCTGTCCCCTGTTCGTGGTGCAGGGGGTGGGCATGGAGCTGGCCGCCTGGGGCGTGGACCGCGCCGCCCTGGCGCTCCAGCTGGGGGAGCGGACGGCGGTCCTAGCCGCCGTGCTGCTGCTGGCACCCGGGATCTTGGGCGGCAGTCAGTTTGAATACCCCCCCGATGTCATCGCGCTGCCGTTTTGGTGTGGGTGTCCGTGGCCTGCCTGGAGGGACGACGGACCGCCTGCCGTCTGTTTGCCCTCGTGGCCGGCGTCAGCAAGAAATTCCCCTGGCGCCAGTAGACCGCGCCAGCCTGTTGCTGTCCCCACCACAGTGCGGTTCACACCGGGCCGATATCGCGTTCAAGTATCGGTGCGCGGATCCACCACCGAGCGCGCAGCCCTGGACGTGCTGACGTTCGACATGGTGGGCGGGCGAACTGTGTCGACCGCCGCCGTCGTCCCAGGCAGGGCCGCCGCAACCATGCCGGTGGCGCACACCGCGCTCGCCGCGGCGTCCGTGTCGTCCACCGATTCAGCGCCCCGGGGGGGTAGGGGTGCTACGCGGCACCCAGGTGGGAAGAGGGTGACCGCCTGACCAGCCCCAGCGTGCCGCTCCAGGGAGGCGGACTACCCTCGGCGTGGGTTGCCGGGTGGGTGCGCCGCCGGCCCGCGTTAGGGTTGGTTGCCGCCATGGCGTTGTACGCCACACTCTCGTTCGTGTATTGGGGGCTTCCGATCCTCGGCCACTGGACCACACGGATCGTGGGGTCAGGCAGCGACCCGACGGACATCTTCGTGTGGGCGATGGCGTGGTGGCCATACGCCCTCGCTCACGGACAGAACCCATTTCAGATTGCCAGCGTGTGGGCGCCGCTCGTCACGAACGCCGGCTGGAGGACCCTGGTGCCCGGCCTGAGCCTGCTGTTCGCGCCGATAACCCTGACCGCGGGCCCCGTGGCATCTTACAACGTGGCGATCCTGCTGGCGCCGGCCCTCACGGCCGCGGCCATGTGCCTATTGATGTACGAGCTCACCCGACGCGCCTGGGTGAGCCTATGGGCTGGCTACATGGTGGGCTTCTCCAGCTATGAGGTCTCTCAGACGCTGGGTCACTTGCACCTGACGTTTGTTTGTCTCGTCCCGCTGGCCCTGTGGGTGAGCCTGCGCCTGTATCGGCGAGACTTAGAGGCCCGTTCCCGAGGCCTCGTGGCAGGGCTCGCGGCGCTGCTGGTGGGACAATTTCTCATAGCGACCGAGGTCTTGGCCACCATGACCTTGTTTGGCGGTCTGGGCTGGGTGCTGGCGTGGCTGATGCTGCGGAATGAACGACGGGCGCTGCAACGACTGGCGGGGCGTGTGGTCGCTGCGTATGCCATCGCGGGGTTGGCGCTGTCCCCATGGCTCTGGACCATGGCTCACAACGTCCCTACACAACCCCTCGGGGTGGTATACAACACCCTTTCTCTGAACGTGCTGAATTTGGTGGTCCCCACCGTGGCAACCATTGGCGGGGCGTGGTTTCGCGGCGTGAACCATGGGTTTGCCCCGGGGGCGTTGGCAGAGGCGTCGGGTTACATGGGACTCCCCTTCTTGGCGCTCACGGCGTGGGCCATCGTGCGCATGCGCGGGCAGGCGGCCGTTCGGCTGGTGGCCTGGATGCTGGCGATTGTTTTGGTCCTGGCTTTGGGAAGCCGACTACGGATCGGAGGTTGGGTCGGTCCCCCCCTCCCCTGGAAAGCCCTGCAGGGTCTGCCCATCGTCGATGTGGTTCTCACGGGGCGGTTCATGCTGTATGCGTTCCTGTTGGCTGCAGGACTCGTGGGCTGGCTGTCCACCCGCGCTGCCCGGCGAGGCCGTTCGTTGACCAGCGTCATGCTGTTGGCGGCGCTGCTCCTGGTTCCCAACCTGTCGTATCAGGGTACCTGGTCGGCGGCAGTGCCCCCGTCTCTGGTGACGCACCCGAAAGTGCTGGCGCGGTACGTGCCGCCTGACTCCACCGCGCTGGTCTTGCCGTATTTTTCGGAGGGACCTTCAACGTTTTGGCAGGAGGCGTCGGGTTTTCGGTTTAAGCTCGCCGATGGATATGTGTATGGGGGGTTCCCTCGCCCTTGGACGCTGCTGAGCCTGCCGTATCTGCTGGCGAGTGGGGCGACGCCGGTGGGTCGCCATGCGGCCACCGAATTTCGCGCGCTCCTGGCCCTGGGCAGAGTCCAGCGGGTGCTGGTGGCGCTTCCCGAGACTTTTCGCGAACGCACACTGCTGCGGGATGCCGGCCTCACGTCCGACGGGGTGGTGGACGGGGTCGCCGTGTGGACGGTACCGCCGAGGGAGGTAGCGAGGCACGCGTTGGACCCGCATGCCCAATTTCGCCTCGCGCTGTCGACGCGCGTCCAAGTCCTTCGGTCGGATGTGGGCCAGGTGGTAGCCGCCGCGGAGAAGTACCTGACCGTTGGCGGACGGGCCAACACGCTCAGTTTGGGACGCCTTGAACAAGCCGACCTGCTGGCAGTGGACCAAGGTCAGCAGGCCGCGCCGCTGGCGGGGTGGCAGGAGACGCTTTGGGGAGTGTGGCTGCAGGGGTCTACCCATCACGCTTTCTCCCTGGTGGTCCGGGACATTCCACGGTCTGTGTTCCACCAGCTGGTGAGCGAATACTCGCACGATCTGGTCCATGCGAGCTTCCTCCCGATGGGCCGCGTGTCCAGCGCCCAGCCGTCCGCCATGACATTGGGCGCCGCGCGGTTGGTGTTTCGCCGGCCGATGCGTGGCCAGTAGCGGGCGGTCAGGCCCTGGACGTGTCTGGGACGAAGACATCGTGACACGCTGCGCGAATCTCCACGGGCACGCGCTCCACCGTGTTGGTGGCCCGCAGCCGGGCGCCCTATGCTGACGTCGGCATCAGACGCATTGACACCCTGTCCGGTACATGACCGGCAGGAACCCACTCGGTTGCTGGCGAATGCACGGCCAATGGCGCGAATGAGGGCGGTATGGACACAGCGATGACAACGACACAGGCAGCGCTCCGACCGAGCCGGGGGCGCCTCCGCCCGACGCGGGTACTGGTGGCGGCCCTAGTGCTGTACGGGGCGTTTCAGGTAGCGGTCTCGGTGTATCGCTTTGAGACGCTGCACGCGTTTGGATTTGACCTGGGGTACTTCGAGCAGGTGCTGTGGAAGATTTCCCATGGCGACTGGTGGGCCTACTCGTCGATTCTGCAAACCCCGGCGGTGGCCGCCGACGGGTCGCTGGCGCTGTATCCGCTGGCGTACCTGTTTCGCTTCGCCGGCGGCCCCTTTGTCCTGTTCGTGGTGCAGGGGGTCGGGACGACGATGGCGGCCTGGGGGATGTACCGCGCCGCCCTGGCGCTCAAGCTGGGGGAGTGGACCGCGGTACTGGGCGCCGTGCTGCTGCTGCTGGCGCCCGGGATCCTCGGTGGCAGTCAGTTTGACTACCACCCCGATTTCATCGCGCTTCCGTTTTTGGTGTGGGCGTATGTGGCCCACCTGGAGGGGCGACGGACCGCCTACTACCTGTTTGCCCTCGCGGCCGTCTTCAGCAAGAACATTGCGCTGGTGGGCTTTATGGGCCTGGGCGTCGGCCTCATCTTGTACAAGAGGCAGTGGCGCGACGGCGTGGCCACCCTTCTGGGCAGCCTGGCGCTCATTGCGATGGAGTGGGGCTGGCTCATCCCCCACGTCTTTCACGCCTCGTCGGCCACAATCGACCTGTCGCTTTATGGCTACCTGGGGCACGGCATGCTGGGCATTCTGCGCGGACTGGTGGTGCATTTCCCGCGAGCAGCGAGGCACGTGCTGAGCAACCCGGGCTACCTGGTATGGGTGTTCGCGCCGCTGGCCGGGCTCAGCCTGGTGGGATCGGCCGCTCTGCCCGCCGGTCTGGCCCTGGTGGCCATGAATGCTGTGTCGACGTTTGTGAGTCAGCAGGCATTTTCCAACCAGTATCAGGTGATGCTGACGGGCTGGCTGGTGCTCGCGGCCATGGAAGGGGCGGCACGGCTGCAGCTAGGGCGGCGGGCGTGGTTGACCGCGGCCTTCGCAATGACCTTGGTGGCCCAGCTCGCGATCGTTTTTGCCCTGGTTGTCCCCATCTTTCAACGACCGGTGAGTCCAGCCGTTGTCTTAAGGACGGCTTTGGCCAAAGTGCACTTGCCGGCCTCTACGGTTGTGTGGACGCAGAATCGCCTGGCCGCCTCCTTCTACCGATATCGGGTATTGGGCTTCGACCGGGAGGTCGTTCCCGGCACGATGATCGATCCGCTCCCCACTCTCTGGCACGAGGCGCCCGCCGGAGCGCCGACCGCGCTGGTGGGCTCGGTTCCCGTCTCCCCTTATTTTGCCACGGTAGTGTCCGAGGCGGAGCACGCGGGCTACCACGTGGCGTTTCACGCGGGACCGGTGTTTGTGGTACGCGGGAGCAATCACTTCACGCCCGTGATGCCGTCGCAACCTGACCTGGGGTATGAACCGGCGTCGCGCGTTTGGGTCATCCCCGCCTGGACGCAGACCACGGATGTGGGCAGCGTAGATTGGGCCCAGGGCATTCTCCTGGCGCCAGCGGACCGGGCCGGCATGTTGCTGGGGCCAGTCGACGTCAGACTCGCGTCGGGCCGGTATCGTGTCCAAGTATCGGTGCGTGGACGAACGTCGCACAGCGGAACCTTGGGCACGCTCACGGTCCACCCGTCCAGCGGGCGGACCGTGTCAACCGCCGTTGACCCAGACAGGGTCACAGCGACGCTGACCGTTGACGTGGTGCGCACCACGTGGGCGACGGTGTCCGTGTGGTCCACCGGTACAGCGCCCTGGGGAGTAGGGGTTCTCAGCATCACCCGGGTGGGAAATGGGTGACCGCCTGACCAGTCGAAGGGCGCCACCCCCGAGAGGCGATGTACCCTGGGTCCGGATGGCTGAGTCGGTGCTCGGGAGCTGCTCCATGCAAGCTTCATCCCCCTGGGCCGGGTGTCCAGCGGGTTTTCCGCGAGCCTGCGCATCGCAGTAAGCCCGGACCGACGGGATGCGGCAGGCATGAAATGCAACGTTCCACGCACCCACCCGTGGTTCCGCGGGTAGCAAGCCGAAGCCGACGGCACGCCCGAGGACGACTGTTCTTGGTTTAGTGCAGGAAATCGTCGCAGGATGGCGAAACGCCGAGCGTTGGTGGTTGCAACGACCAACCCCATCAGGTGGTTGCATGCAAACCCAGGACGCCGTGGATACCGGAGGGTGGAGGGTACCCCACTTGGCAAAGCATCCCGGCCCGGGCGTGCAAGACAGTTCAGATACGCCCGCGCACGGGCCAAAGTGGTTCAGGTGGCGGACGGCCATCGTCGGTTGGCTCACTCGCGGGCCGAGAGGAAGCTTGTGGGCGGTCCTGGCTGTGTACACGGCGGTGTCAATCGGGTACTGGGGTTTGCCCATTTTGGGTCACTGGACGACGCGCACGGTAGGGTCGGGTAGCGACCCGCTAAATATTTTTGTGTGGTCGATGGCGTGGTGGCCGTATGCTTTGACCCATGGCATTGATCCACTGATTCTGAACAAAGTCTTCGTTCCCGTAGTCACAAATGCTGGCTGGCGCACACTGGTCCCGCTGCTGAGCCTGGCCGCCGCGCCGCTCACGTTGACCGCCGGACCGGTGGCCTCGTACAACCTGGCCATGCTGATAGCGCCGCCGCTGACCGCGACCATGACCTATCTCCTGATGAGCGAATTTGCATCGCGGCGGTGGGTGGCTCTGTGGGCCGGCTACATGGTGGGCTTCTCGACCTATGAGGTGTCCCAGACACTGGGACATCTCAATCTTACATTTGCAGCCCTGGTCCCTCTGGCGCTTTGGCTCGGCGTGCGACTATACCGGAAAACGACTTTAACCCCCCCCACCCCCCCCCCCCACACCCCCCCCCCCCCCCCCCCCCCCCCCTCTCTCTCCCCCTCCCCGTGGGGTTGCATATTTGCGTTGGCGGCCGCTTTAGTTGCCCAGTTTTTCGTCTCCACCGAGGTGCTGCTGACGATGTCGTTGTTTGCAATGGGAGGCCTCGCGCTGGCGTGGCTCATTCTGAGCGACGACCGGGCTCGGCTGGCCAAACTCATAGTCTGGGCACTCATGGCCTACGCGTTAAGTATGGTTGTCTTGTCACCCTGGCTCTGGATGATGCTGCAGCGCATCCCGTTTCAACACGTCGGCAACGCGTTTGCTGCCAATTCGACTAATCTGCTCAATGTGTTGGTCCCTACACCGGTTACTCTCGGGGGCGATTGGTTCAGGAATTTGTCCCGTTCTTTTTCGGCGGGGTCTCGGATCGAGGCGTCAGGATACTTGGGGATCCCATTTGTCGCAGTGGCGCTATGGGCCGCGTGGCGCCTGCGTCATTCGCGAGGGGCCCGAGTGGTGGTGTACGTCGGCGTCGTGGCGGTCGTGTTGACGTTGGGCCCCGTGTTGAAGGTCGGCTGGTGGACGGGTCCCCATCTGCCCTGGCGCATCGTGTCGCGCCTGCCGGTCTTCGGGGTAGTAAGCACCACTCGGTTCATCCTGTATGTATCCCTCGTGGCCGCAGGACTTGTGGGCTGGGCCGTTTCACGGACCGAGCGCCCACCACGCGCTGCCGTGCTGGCCATGGTGCTGGCCGCGCTGGCGCTGGTGCCCAATGTGTCTCGGCCCGGGTGGTGGGGACCGGCCGCGGTCCCGCGCCTCATCTCGTCGCCGAGCCTGCTGCGCCGTTATGTGGCGCCCGGCGAGGTGGTGATGGTCCTACCGTACTTTTTCACAGGCTACAGCACCTACTGGCAGGAGGCGTCAGGCTTCCGCTTGACCTTGGCGGATGGCTATTTATACAGCGGCTTGCCCAGTCCGTGGAACTTGATCCAGCTTCCCAACTTGCTGGTGAACGACCACATTCCGTCGGGTGAGTCCGCGGCCATTCAGTTTCACGCGTTGCTGTCGATGAGCCGCGTCGGAGTCGTGCTGGTGCAGCAACCCGCCAAGTCGTCCGAGCTGGCGCTGCTGCGTCGGACCGGGCTGGTGAACCGAGGCGTCGTGGGTGGGGTGGGGATTTGGGACGTTCCCCAACGCATGCAGCCAGGCGGCCCATCGCGTCAGCAACTGTTTCGCACGGCCCTGGCAGCCGTCGACGCCGCGGAACAGCGGGATGCCGTGCGGGTGATCCGCGCGGCCGAACACTATACGCGGGCAGGCAACCCGGTTGCCGCGCTTACGCTGGCGCGACTGGAGCGCGGGCGCTTCTTGCCGACGAGCGAGGGGTCCAGCACTGTTCCGTTGCCATGGCAGCGAACGGTGTGGGGCGTCGCGTTCAAGCCCGTGGGGCCTCGTCGGTTTCTGGTAGTCATCCCGTGGATCCAGGCTGCCACACTGCGACAAATCGCCCGTCAGGTGGGCAGCACCGTCAGCGCAACGTTTTTCTCTGGTCCGCCCATCGCGACGTCACAACCCCCTGGCATGACGGTTGGTTACGGAGAAATAACTGTTACTGTGCCCCCTCCCGCGCGTTAGATGGATCCGCCGTCTGCTCGGGCAGGGAAGTTAGCGGGATTTCGCACATCTAGAGGAATTATGTTAGCCGTGCACGAATAGAAGCGGGGCGGGATCGCGCCTGAAGTGGAAAAGGAACGATGGACACGATGACGTGCGCGCCAGAGGCCTCGGCCGGCCCCCAAGATCTTTTGTCACGTCGGCGCTGGAGCACGCCCCAGCGCTGGCTCATGCTGAGCATCGTCGTGTTTGGCGCGTGGCAGGTCTTTTTCTCGCTTCTCAAGCTGCGGGAGGTCCAGGCGGCCGCCATGGATCTGGGGTACCTCGAGCAGGTCATGTGGAAAATTTCCCACGGCAACTGGTGGGCCTACTCGTCGGTATTCCAAACCCCCGGCATCGCCGGGGATGGGTCGGTGGCGCTGTATCCTCTGGCCTACGGGTTTCGGTACCTGGGCGGGTCCACGTTCTTGTTTGTGGTACAAGCGGTGGGGACCGGGCTGGCCACGTGGGGCGTGTACCGGGCGGCGGTGATTTCCAAGATCAACGGGTCAATGGCCGTCGTCTTGGCGCTGGCGTTCATGTTGGCGCCGGGGATATTTGGCGGCAGCCAGTTTGACTTTCATCCCGACTTCGTCGCGCTGCCGTTTATGGTCTGGGCTTACGTGGCGTACCGCCGGGGGCGCCTGGGGCCGTACTACGTGCTGGCGCTGGCGGCAATCCTGAGCAAAAATATGGTGCTGTTTGGGTTTCTCGGATGGGGCGTGGGGCTCGTCGTGTGGGAGCGGCGCTGGCGCGACGGGCTCATAGCGCTGGCTGGAACGCTGGCCCTCATGGGTCTCGAGTTTGGCTGGCTCATCCCGCACGTATGGCACGCGTCGACGCAGGCCGTGAACGCGCGGCTGTATGGCTATCTCGGCCACAACTTCGTGGCGATTGCTACGGGGCTTCCGACCCATCTGGGAGCCTTGGTCGCCCAAATGTTTTCTGACCCGGTCTATTGGGTATTCATGCTGGGAGCGACGGCGGGCATCTGCCTCCTGGGGCGAGCAGCCGTCCCAGCGGCGCTGGCGCTGCTGCTCTTGAATGCGGCGTCCACCCTGTATCAGCAGCATACCGTCGTTTCTCAGTACCAGGTCCTGCTGACCGGGTGGATCGCCCTGGCCACGGTGGAGGCGGTTGCGCGCTGGCCTCGATGGCGGGGGCGGATGGTGCTGGTGCTTGCGGTCACGACGGCGTTGTTCCAGGCGGGCGCGCTGTCCGCCGGCACGCTTCTGCCCCTGCTGACGACAGCCCCACCGGGGAACGCGGAGACCATCCGCCAAGCGGCCGCCACCATACCGGTTCACACGGTGGTCTGGGCACCGGACCACGATGCGGCGTATCTCTATCGGTTTCCGGTCTTTGGCCAAGACCATCAGGCGGTCCCCGGCCTCATGGTGGATGGGCTGCCCACCTTGTGGCGCGAGGCGGGCTCTTATCAGACGGCACTCTTGGGAGTTGAGCCAGTGTCTCCCTACTTTGCCCAGGTGGTGGGAAAGGCAATCCGGGCCGGCTATCGAATTACGTACCACCATGGACGGGTGTTCGTTGTGAGCGGGGACCGGGGGTTTGCGCCGGGGTTGCCCCAGTCGTACCTGTTGGTCAACGAGCCCGCCTCCAACACCTGGGTGTTTCCCAGCTGGGCGTTTGGGACACGGGTGGGCGTCGTGCAGTGGCAGCAGGGCGTGGTGGCTGCTGGTCGGCGTCGCGGCGCTCTGGTGGAGCCCATTCGGCTCAGGCTCAACGCCGGCCGATATCGGGTCCGTGTGCGTCTGGTACCCGAGTCACCACCCGGGCGGACCGTAGGAGATTTGGTGTGGGCGGGGGCGGTCACGCATCGATTCCCTATCCCGTCGGCGGCAGCCACGGTGTCAGACACGGTGGTGGTTGGGCGCAACGGCTGGGTGAAGCTGTCGATCACCGCCAACGGCCACGGTGCATTTGCGGTCGGCAACATCACGGTTCATCGGGATTCGTAGGACGGGCGTCTGACAGGAGGACGGGCATGCTGGACGGAAAGCGCATCACCGTGGTGTTGCCGGCTTATGAGGCGGTGCGCACGCTGGCCCTCGTGGCAAGCGAGCTCGCGCATGTGTCGGTGGTGGACGACGTTGTCTTGGTGGACGATGCGAGCCCGGACGGCACGGCCGAGCTGGCCGAGTCCCTGGGTCTTCATACGGTCCGGCACGAGAAGAATGGCGGCTACGGAGCCAACCAGAAGACATGCTACCGGGAGGCGCTGGAGCGGGGGGCGGACGTGGTCGTGATGCTACACCCCGACCACCAATACTCGACCAAACTGGTGACGTCGATGGCCGCCATGATCGCGTCCGAAGAATACGACATCGTGCTGGCGAGCCGAATCACGGCGCAGCACAACGCGATCTCCGGCGGTATGCCCCGGTATAAATTTGTCGCCAACCGGATTCTCACCGCCATCGAAAATGTGCTGTTGGAGCTCAAGATGTCGGAGTACCACTCCGGCTACCGGGCGTTTTCCCGGCGCCTGCTGGCTACCCTGCCGCTGGAGTTGAACTCCAACGACTTCGTGTTTGACAACCAGATCATTGCCCAGGCCCGCTGGGCAGGATTTCGCATTGGCGAAATTTCGTGCCCGACGCGCTACGACGAGGACTCCCACTCCATCGGCCTCAAGCGGGCCATGACCTACGGCTGGGGTGTGCTGGCCACGGCGGGCCGCTACCGGATGGCCACGTGGGGCTGGTGGGTCCCCGCGTACCTGGCCCGCATCGGGGCCCGAGCTGGCATGGCCGCGCCAACCGCCCCATCGTCCGCCTTGGGCGAGTAGCCACTGTGGCCGCCCTGTCAGCGGCGAACGCGTTCCTCTCCGCCCGTCCAGGTCGAGAGCACCCGCACGGGGGGGTTGTCGCCGTTGGGCCGCCAGTCCAGCGGATTGCCGTCCAATACCGTGAAGTCTGCCAGCCGGCCCGGGTCGAGACTCCCGATAGACTGCTCGCGCAACCCCAGGTAGGCGGCCCACCGCGTGTAGGCCAAAAAGGCCGTCTCGGCCCGCACCCGCTGCGCGGGGCCGAGCGTCCGTCCGCCCTGAGTCTTGCGCTCGACCGCCACCCGCATGGAGTGTAGCGGGTCCAAGGGCGTGACCGGGCAGTCTGAGTGCAGGGAGAACAGCAGGCCGGCCTCGACGGCCTCCTGCACCGGGCTGATGCGACGACCCCGCTCCGGCCCCAGGTAGCGATCGTGGTGGCGGTCGCCGTAGTGGTGCACGTGGCCCACAAAGAACGAGGGCCAGACGCCCAGCGCCGCCATGCGCTCCAACTGCGCCCGGGTGGCCATCTGGGCGTGCTCGATGCGATGCCGATAAGGATGGGGGCGCGGCGGCAGCACGGCGGCAAACGCGTCGAGCGCCAGCTCGATGGCGGCGTCGCCGTTGCAGTGGATGAGAATCTGGCGCCCCGCGCGGTGGTGCCCGTTCATGACGTGGGCCAGCGTGGGCACATCGTACAGAAGCATGCCGTGTTCCGACGGGCTGTCGTGATACGGGGCGGACAGCGCACCGGTGTGACCCTGAATCGAGCCGTCCGCAAACAGTTTCACCCCACCGGCCTGGAGCCATGGAGTGCAGTAGGGTGCGGGAACCCAGGACGTCGTCTCGGGTGCCCGAGCGTAGCACACCGTGCGCACGCCCAGGACGCCACGCTCCTCGGCCGCCTGGTAGGCGGCCCAGTCGGCCTGGGTGGCGTCGGGCCGCGCGAGCCCCATGGCGGCGTCGGTCATGGCGGTGGTGCCCACCGCCCACGCGGCCTGGGACGCTTCGCCGATAAAGCGCACTTTGTCGTCGAGACTGGGGACGGGCAGATGCCGCGACACCAGGTCCAGCGCGGCCGCCTCACGCAGGACGCCGGTCAGATGACCGGCGGCATCGTGCATGACCCCAGGCGTGTGCTGGTCGTCCGTGAGCCTTGCCCGCTCCAGGGCCAGCCGATTGGTGATGGCCAGGTGCCCCGAGTTGTGGGTGATGTACACCGGGTGGGTGGGCGCCGCCGCCGTGAGCTCGTCGAGCGTCGGGGGGCGCCCCTCCGCCAAGAGGCCCTCGTCGTAGTGAAACCCGATGATCCAGCTCCCGGCGGGAACGCGGTCGGCTTCCTGCCGGATGCGGGCGAGAATGTCAGCCACCGTGGCATGGGGTGGGGTGGAGCAGTCCACGAAGTGGCGCACCTGGCCCATCCACAGGAGGTGCGCATGAGACTCGACAAACCCGGGGCTCACCACGTGCTCGGGGAAACGGGTTACGGCCGTTGTGGGCCCCGCCCACGTCTGGAAGTCCTCGGCCCGGCCGGTACCCACCACCCGGCCGTCTTCCAGGGCGAGCGCGGTGGCGCCGGGCTCGCCCCCACCCGTCAAGATGCGCTGGGCCACCACGAGCCGCCGACTCACAGCGCGTCCCCCGTCTCGGCCGGGTCGATGCCGCCGGCGGGGAGGGCCGCCACGGGCGTGAACGAGCCGGGCCGGGCTAGAGACACCACCACCAGGACCGCGGCGTTGACGACGAGCGCGATGAGGCCGAGGTTCAGTCCCCAGGGCAGCGTGTGGGAAAAGTACAGGGCGAGCGCCACCAGGTCACCCACCACCAGTCCGCTGCCGACACCCCACGCCGAGGCGCGCCGCCAAAAGAGAATGGCGATGAGACCCGGAAAGAACTGCGTGAACCCATAGTAGGCGGTGTTAATGAGGTTCAGCATGAGGGTGGGCGCCAGCACCGTCAGCAGGATGCTGATGAGCAGGTACACGGCCACGACCACCTGCGCCCAGCGCTTCACCTGGGGGTCCGTGGCACGCGGATTGATGTACGAGCGCACCAGGTTCTTCGACACCACGGCCGACACGGTGAGGCTCAAGCCCGTCAGCACGACGATGGCGGAGAGGGCCGCGCCACCCGCCAGCACACCTAACAGCGCGGGAGGCAGCAGGTGCTGCCCCGCGGCCACCACGGCCAGGTCGGGTGTGGCGGTGAGCGAGTGGATGTGCAGAGCAGCCCAGAAGGCCGCCACGATCAGAAACGGATACATGAGCATGTAGAGCGGCATGAACACCTGGGCCTTGGCCACGGCCTTTTCGGACTTTCCGGTGAACACGTACTGCAGGCCGAAGGGCGAGGCGTAGAAGCCCGCGGATTGAAAGACAATGGTCGACAGGACAAACGGGACCGCGGCCGCGGGCACCAGGATGGCGATGCCGGCACCCGTGGTGTGGGCTTGCGCCAGCTGGTGGAAGATGGGAGCCGGGGATCCCGCCGCCGCCCACGCGGCGACGCCCACCACGACAATCCCCGTCACCATGAACACGTCTTTGACGATAGACACCGTGGCGGTGGCCCGCATGCCCGACAGAAGGATGTACCCAAGCGCCAGCGCGGCCGCCAGCACCAAGGCGTACACGGGGGTGATGTGCGGGGCAAACGCATGCACCACGACTTCCAGCCCGGCAAACTGCAACTGGCCCCACGGGATAATAAAGATCATGCCGGAGATGGCGGCGGTGAGGCCGAGACCCTGGCTTTTAAAGTGCCGCTCATACAGGTCCGGCCCCGTCTCCGCGCCGTAGCGGCGCCCGCCGCGCCAAATGAGGGGGTTGATGAAGTAGCCGATGGGGTACGCCAGCAGGATGTACCCCATGAACCAGATGGCGTAGGTGGCGCCACCCGCGTAAATTCCGCCCGGGAACCCCACCAGTGTCCCGATGCTGTAGATTTCCCCTACCGCCAGGAAGAAAAACAGCAGGCTCACGAACGACCGTGAGCCCACGAAAAATTCGGAGAGCGTATCGCGGCGGCGAACCACCCGGGCTCGCCAGGCCACCACCAGCGTCAGCGCCATGATGGCTCCCAGTACGACGCCGGCCATCAGTCGTCCCTCCCTTGATAGCGGGGATCCGTACGCCACACGATAAACAGCGCCACGGTCGTGAGCACGAACCAGAGGAACATCCAGAAGTACAGGAACGGGAAGCCCAGCACCTCGGGCGACACCCGGTTGTACCAGGGGAACAGGCCCACGATGGCGACAAAAGGGACGACCAGCCCTATCAAAACCTTGCCAGTGGAACTCACACGGGTTCCTCCTCTCGGGGACTCCGGGCAACAGGCCACCGTCCCGCTGCCGCCGGTGAAGTCGGCGTCCGCGCAGGCAGTCACCTGGTGATAAGTATCCGGCCGACAGGCCGGCATGCATGCGGACAGCTTACACCAACCCCCCACGGGACCGTGCCGCCACCCAACCCAGCCCAGAACGTCCCGGTGCCGCCCGGGTTGTGACCGCGCAAGCCATCGGCCGGTGTCGGCCCTGGGTCCGTCCGCGCCAACCTCTGGCCAGGACCCACCGCCCCGTCGCTCCACGCCACACAGCGCCTCGTCCATCGCAAGAGGCCGCGGTAATGCCGCCGGCCGTCGGCGGACGGGCCGGGTCCACCGGATCTGAAGGTGGAGATCGCGGCGGGCAGCCCGCTGGGTGCCCATGATGGGTCGACAGGCGCGACGCCCCTTCCGGCCGCTCGACCATCGCCGGCGGGCCCCGCTGGCCGTCGGCCAGCGGCCGGGAACCCACTGCAGGAACCCGGTTCCTGGCCGCGAATGATGTAGCATGCGCGTGCTGTATGCACGAACCAGCGCAGTAGGGGAGGGAGTGCCATGAACAGCGCGTCGGACGCCGGCACGATTACCAGCTTCGTGCCGGCGCGACTGGACCGACTGCCGTGGAGCCGGTTTCACTGGTTGATTGTCATTGGACTGGGCGTGTCCTGGATTTTGGACGG
>JAJYPH010000255.1 GCA_021795575.1 Bacillota bacterium | reverse complement strand
GTCGGGTGCGGGCGATGATGGCCACGCGTCGGGTTCCGCTCGCGCCATGCCCACCGCCGCTGGCGGACGAGTACTGGGGAGCGCACCAGACGCTGCGTGAGCTGTTGGGCGCGCGACTCATCGCCCTGGACGCCGAGCGGGCCCGCCTGGCGGGGGCGGCCCGGTGGCCCCGGCCGCCGGTGGCCCCGCTGCTGGTGGACCGGCGGGGTTAGCCAAGGGCGGGAAGGGGGAAGGACATGCCCGTGAATAAAGGGTCTACGGCGACGCTCAGGCCCTATGACTTTCGGCGGCCGTACCAGCTTAACAAGCTGCAGGTCGAGGCCATCGGTTTGGTGTCGGACGGATTTTGTCGGGCGGTGTCCAATCTGCTGACCGCCTACCTGCACTCCGCGCAGGCGGAGGTGGCCTTTCGGGGGTTGGAGCAGGTGCCGTACGAAGAGTTTTTGGAAGCGACGCCCGTGCCCTCGGTCTTGAACGTCTTTTCCCATCCACCGGAATCCGGCACGGCGCTCATGCGGTTTGACGTGGCCCTGGCCCTCGTGGTGGTGGACAAGGCCCTGGGGGGGCCGGGCCTGGCCCAGGGGGCGTCGCGGCCGCTGACCGAGATCGAACAGGCGGTGTTTGGACGCTTTGCCCAGCGCCTCTTGGCGCTGTACGCCCAGTCCTGGGCTTCGGCCCGCCCCTTCTCCATCCGGCTGGAGGGCACGGAGTTCAACCCGGTGTTCACCCAGATTGTGGGCCAGGGGGATTTGGTGGTGGTGAGCCGCTTTGAAATGGCGCTGGAAGAAGGCGTGGCTGGCATCTTTCAGTTGGTGTGGCCGTACGCCACCATTCGGCCGCTGGCCCAGGCGGTGGCCACCCACGGGTGGAACCGCGAGGACGAGGAGAAACCCAGCCAGCCATCGTCGGCGATGCACGCCCAAGTGGTGGAGACGCCGGTGCCGCTGCGCGTGCTGCTGGGGCGGGCCCAGCTGTCGTTGGAGGAGTTCAGCCAAATCGCGGTGGGCCACGTCATTGTGCTGGACCGGCGGCACGACGACCCCCTGGACGTGGAACTGGGTGGCTTGGTCAAATTTCAGGCGGTGGCCGGCCAGTGGCGGGGCCAGCGGGCGGTGCGCATGCTGGGCCGGCAGGGGCCCCAACGTGGGCCGCGGGGCAGCCAGGAGGACCAGGCGGGCGATCACGTGAAGGAGGACGGACATGAGCAAACGGGCGAACAAGCTGACGGCTGAGGATCTGGCCGCGCTGGTGGAGGACGAGGCGCCCGAGGCGGGCGTGCCCGTGCGGCCGGTGGAATTTGCTGAACTGGAGGGGGGCCCGCGGGCCGCGCCCCGGGGGAGCGCGGCGGCGCTGGGGTTCATACTGGACGTGCCGCTGGAGGTGCAGGTGGTGCTGGGCAGCACCCGCCTGCCGGTGCGGCAGGTGCTGGAGTTGGGACCAGGGGCCGTGGTGGAGCTGGACAAGGCCTACGCTGACCCGGTGGATGTGTATTTGAACGGGCGCCTGGTGGCGCACGGGGAAGTAGTGGTGGCCGGCGAGAATTTCGGGGTAAAGATTACGGAGATTTTCTCGGAGGCGTTGGGCGGGGAGTAGGCGGCTCGGCAGGCGCATCGGATCGGCGGCCCAAGTCCGGCAGCGCGTCCGGCCCCGGCGAGTCGGCGGCGTCCCGGTTGGCTTGGGTGGCGAGCCAGATTTCCTCGCGCAGCACGCCGACCGATCGCGGGGCGTCAATGCCCAGGCGGACCTGGTCGCCGCTGATTTCGAGCACCCGCACCACGACCGTGTCGTCACCGATCACCAAAGCCTCCCCGCGTTTGCGTGTCAGCACCAGCACGGCCAACCCCCCTCTCATCGCCATGGGATTCCGCGGTCGGCGGGGACAGCGGGTGGTGGAACGGGTACGGCAGCGCGAGCACAATTTGACCCCCCTGCCGGGTTCGCCGGTTGATGACCAGGGGGCTCCGTAGGTTGGCAGACCGTTCGGTGGGAGTGATGGTGCACAGAACCAGCACCGCCCATTCGTCGGGAGGTCCCCAGCGGGCCCCCTCCTCGGGCGGCACCTCGTAGTCCGGCACCAGCACCAAGGGGTCCAATGCCGCAAACGCCAGCGCTGGGATGTCCACGGACTGCAGGTACAGAAACGGAGAGCCGCCCCCAGCGGGCAGCAGCACGAAGTGCCGCTGCTCGGGAAATCCCAGGATCGCCTCGGTCAGCGTGATGAGTCGGTCGTCTTCTACGGCAAGCGTACCCCAGTGCCGGGTCACCAGCTGCAACGCCGCACCCTCCCTTCGTCAAGGAGCCCCAGCCCGCTCATGGTTTTAAGAAACTCAGGAGCGACAGCGGCAGGATCTGCGCGCCGCTCTGCAGGGCCGCCTGATACGCCTGCTCTTCTTGGGCCAGCAGCGTGGCCACGTTGGCCATGTTGGCGCCCTCGGTGGTGCTGAGGTTCTGCTTCAGCGTGCTGGAGAGCGTCGTCAGCTGGGATGCCTGCTGGTTCACCAGGTCGAGCCGCGCGCCCACAGCGGCGCGGACGTTGGACACCTGGGTCAGGTCGTTCTGGAGGACGGGAATCATGGACTGCACCTGGGTGGACCCGCTGGCGAGCGCGGCCGAGAGCGAGCGCAGGTCAGCCAACAGCCGGGGAAACAGGGTGGTGCCGTCGACATTGACGGCCACGGTCGTGTTGGACCCAATCTGGAACGTGATGGCCGCGTTGTTGCCGCTCCAGGTGCCCGTCGCGGTGTTGAGCGGCGCGGTTTGGTTGTTGGTGCCGGCAAAGAGATAGCCGCCGTTGAACTGGGTGTTCGCGATCCCCTGGATCCCGGTGATGGCCGCGTTGACGGTCTTGATGAGCGCCGCCTCGTCGGTCGACGTTTGGGTGGCGTTGGCGCCCTGTACGGCCGTCGACTGCATCTGGATCATCAGCTGCTGCACTTCGGCCAAGGCGGCATCGGCGGCGTTCAGCTGCGACGTGGCGCTCTGCCCTGCCGCTTGATACTGCTGCACCAACGCGAGGCTGTTGGTGAGCGACAGACTCTGGGCCACGCGGCCGGGATGGTCGCTGGGCACCTGAAACGCGCGGCCCGTCGCGGCTTCCTCCTGCAGCGTGGCCAAACGCTGCTCCGTGTTGTTGAGGGCGGTGAGGAGATTCTGGGACACGATTTCCGGGGTGATGCGCATCGACGGCACTCCTTTCGTCGCCCTACATGACAGCCATAGCCACAATTAGCCACACTAGCCGACGGCGGCCAACAGGGCGCTCATCGTGGACTGCTCCGTGGTGATGACCTGCACCGCGGCCCGGTAGCTTTGTTCTTCCTGGATCAGGTTGACCGACGCCTGGTCGGGATTCACGCCCACCTGGCTCTGCAGGGCGGCATTCAGATCCGCCAGCGTGCTGGATGCGGTGGTGCTCCGGGTGGACGCGCTTTGCCCGTCGAGGCCCACCTGGCTGACCAGGCTGGTCCAGTAGCTCGCGAGCGTCGACGTGGTGCCCCCGAGCGCTAAGGATGCCTGGGCGACGTCTGCGATGGCCAGCGCATTTTGGCCATTGCCGGGCGACGACGGCGCCGACGAGGCCGCCACCAGGTCCGGCTGGGCTACCAGGGCGGGATTGACCGCGA
This sequence comes from Bacillota bacterium, assembly GCA_021795575.1. Lineage (GTDB taxonomy): Bacteria > Bacillota > Sulfobacillia > Sulfobacillales > JAIMBI01 > JAJZWV01. The sequence goes on along the minus strand of JAJYPH010000255.1, from coordinate 383 downwards.
GACCCCCGGCCCCCAGCCCCGCGTTGGTGAAGAAGGGGATGCCGGTGGGCGTGGTGCCGTTGAGTGCGTAACCATTGGCCTGCAGGCTGTTCACGGCGTTGGCGAGGCCGGTGGCGAGCGTGTTGAGCCGCGCCAGATACGTGGGAATGTCTCCCACGAGCGTGCTGCCCTGGCTCACGCCGCGTACCGCGAGCGTACCGTAGAGCGTGCCCGACGACAGCTGGGGCACCGCGCCGTTTTGAAAAACCACGTCGTGCACCCCCGTGGCCGGGTTGAACCGTGCGGTCAGCGCATAGGTGGTGTGGTTCAGCACCAGCGCCTGGTTGCCCAGATACACGTCCACCGAGTTATTGGGGTTGACGGCATAGCTGATGTTCGCAATC
>JAJYPH010000254.1 GCA_021795575.1 Bacillota bacterium | reverse complement strand
TTGTGGGCGCGTCCATGACCCTGGTGCTGGGTCTGGATGGCGGCGGCACCAAGACGGAGGCGGTCCTGTGGGATGGCCACACCGTCTCGGGCCGAGGGTGGGGCGGCCCCAGCAATCCACACTTTGCGCCGGCGGACGCCGTGGACGACGCGGTGGCGGCGGCCATCGGGGGCGCGCTGGGTGACGGCCGCGTGCATGCCGGCACGGTCGCCGCAGTGGTGTTTGGCGGACCCGTGTCATCCGCCGCCGTGGAGCGCATGGTGGGACGGCTACTGCCCGACACCCCTGTGGTCCGTCGGTGTCATGAGGGAGACCTGGTCCTGCGGGCGGGCGGCGTCGCGGAGGCGGGCATCGCCGTGGTGTCCGGCACCGGTTCGATGGTCATGCGGCGGGACAGCCAAGGGAAGCGGGTGCTGGTGGGGGGCTGGGGCAGCCTGTTCGGGGACGAAGGCAGCGCGTACGACATCGGGCGGCAGGCTCTCAACGCCTGCGCCCGGGCGCAGGATGGCCGAGGCCCGGCCACCGGGCTCATGGCGCCCATTCTGGCGTGGGCGGGGGCCCCCACCCTGAGGGACGCCGTCCGCCACGTGTACGATGCCCGCACCGCCCGCGACCAGATTGCCCAGCTGGCACGCGTGGTCAGCCAGGCGGCCGCGGACGGGGATGCCGTGGCGCGCGGCATCCTGGACGACGCGGGCCGCGAGCTAGCGGTGCAGGTGGCTGCCGCCTTGGGTCAACCCGCCGAGCGGCGGCCCGAGCCCTGGCCGCTGGTGGCTGCGGGCGGCGTGCTGGCAGGGAGCCCCCTCGTGCGGCAGAGCCTCGGGTGGCACCTGGCCGGCCACCCGGTGGCCATGCTGGAGCCGGTCATGACGCTGGCCGAGGCGGCGGCCCACATCGCCGCCGACGCCGCACCGCGAGCGCTCTCCCGCTAATAGGCCGCCCCCCTCAGTCGGCGAACAGCGCTGCGGCATTGCGCCACCCGATGGCTTGGGTGGCGTCCGCACCCAGGTTGGCTCCCAGGACGTCGTGCCAAACGGCCTCGGCGTTTCCCAAATGGGGGTAGTCCGATCCAAACAGCAGGTGGTCGCTGCCGACGCGCGCGGCCGCGAACGCCACCGCCTCGGGGGAGAACAGCAGCGTGTCGTAAAACACGTTGGGAGGCAGTGGGCGCGCCGGGCCGGCGGAGGCGGGCCACCCGAAGCGCCACCGGCCCAACAGCCACAACGCCGAACCGCCGGCCTGCGGGAGGATGAAGCGGATGCGCGGGTATTGGGCAAAGAACCCCCCGAACCAGAGGCGGGCCACCACTTCCGTGGTGTCCGCGACAAAGCCCACCAGCGACACCAGGTCGTGATCCCTGAGATGCCGAGGCGCGGCGGCCGGGAGCATGGGATGCAGCAGCACGCGGGCGGCGCGTTCGTTCAGCCGACGAAAGATGGGGGCAAACCGCGGGTCGTCCAGCTCGGCCGGTCCCAGGTGCGTTCCCATCACGAAGCCCGACAGGGCCAAGGCGTCCAGTGCGCGGTCCACTTCGGCGAGGGCGTCGTCGCTGTCTACGGGGATGCTCGCCAGCCCACGCAGGTGGTGGGGTTGCTGGTCGCGCCACCGCGCCAGGTCGTCGTTGATAAGGCGTGCCGCGTGCGCCTGGAGACGCGGCGCAAAAGGGTAAACGTTGGGGACGGTGGTGGACACGACGTGGAGCGTGACGTTCCGCTGTCGGGGATCGTGAAGGCGCGCAAACGGGTCGTACGTCCCCGGGTGCAGCGTGACCGTCGGGACGCCCTGCCAGAAGATCCGGGGGTGGCCCGCCCCACCGCGGCCGATCCGGACGTCGCCGCCCGCTTCTTCCAGGAGGGCCAGGTATGCGGGGCTGTAACAGTGCGTGTGAACGTCATGCAGCGTGGTGGCGCCCTCCGTTCCCATCCCAGCCCCGTGCGGGACGCGCGTTTTAGCCGTCGGTCCACTATAGCGCACGGGGGAGACGGCGGAGAGCTTTTAGACGCGGCGCGGGAGCGGTCCCGTCGACAGGTGGAACAGAGAGTACACCACACAGTGCCCGGTCACGATGGTGACCAACAGTGCACCCCCCATGAGGGCCAGCACCTCCGTCACGGCGACGGGCAGCGGCGTTGCCAGCGGCCACAGCCATAAAGCCACCACGATGACGGCGCGCACCAGGCGGTCGAGTGGGCCCACGTTTTTGGCAATGCCGGCCGCTTGGTTCTGTTCTTTCATGGCCAGGACTCCCCTCGGTCAGATGGCCGGTAGTGTGGCCGACGGCGGTGGGGGTTATGTTGGCCGGATTCCCGGGCCATGCTGGGGAGGACAGCGGAACCGGCCACCTTTCGGTAAGGGACCACGGGATACTAACAACATAGAATTGAAATTCTGTGTTATTATCGCCGCCGGGGGACTCCCGGGCTCAGGAAGCATGGGCCAGCGGAGGCAAGCGGGCGCCACATGATGAAGGGAGTGAGTGCGGATGTCCAACAGTTTTGACCTGATCGTACTGGGAGGGGGGTCGGCCGGCTTCGCGGCCGCCATTCGGGGGGCCGAGGCGAACAAGCGCGTCGCGCTGGTCGAGGGGGGCACGATGGGCGGCACGTGCGTGAACGTGGGGTGTGTGCCGTCCAAGACTTTGATTGCCGCCGCCCGCGTGCGAGACGGCGCCGCGCATCCCGCGTTTGTCGGCTTGGGCGTGGAGGCGGGGCCCTTGACCTGGACAGACGTGCTGGCGCAAAAGACGGCTTTGGTGGACGACCTGCGGCAGGCCAAATACGCGGACGTGCTGGCGGCGTACCCGAGCATCGAGTGGATGGCCGGGCACGGCGTCGTGACCGGGGTGGACCCCGTGTCGCTCACCGTGGACGGGGCGCCCATCACCGCGCCCGCGCTGGTGGTGGCCACCGGAGCACAGCCGTGGGCCCCACCGGTGCCGGGGCTGGCCGACACCCCGTACTGGACCAGCACGGACGCCCTGGCCGCCGAGCGCCTCCCCGACCACCTCATCGTGCTGGGGGGAAGCGCCGTCGGACTCGAAATTGGCCAGATGTACCACCGGATGAATGTGCAGGTCACGGTGTTGGAGGCCATGAGCCGGTTGGTGCCCGCCGAAGACCCCGACGTGAGTGCGGGCCTGACCGAGGCGCTGTCCGCGGAGGGCCTGTCGGTTCTGAGCGGAGTCCAGGTGGAGCGCGTGAGCTTTGCAGCGGGCCAGTTCACGGTGGCGGCGCGCGTCCGGGGACGGAGCCGGACATTTTCGGGCGACGGACTGCTGGTCGCCACCGGGCGGCGGCCCAACACGGCGGGATTTGGCCTGGAGCAGATAGGTGTCGCGCTCGATCCGCGGGGCGCCATCCAGGTGGACCGGCGTCTGGCCTCCTCCGTGCCGTCCATCTATGCGGCGGGCGACGTGACCGGCCACGCGATGTTTGTGTACGTGGCCGCGGCCGAAGGGACACTGGCCGCGGGCAACGCGCTTCGCTTGGACGCGGGCCAGGAAGACCTGACGGCCGTGCCGCGGGTCACCTTCACGGATCCGCAGGTGGCCAGTGTGGGGATGACCGAAGAAGAGGCCGAGGGGCGCGGACTAGCCTGCGACTGCCGCGTGCTGCCTATGAGCTACGTGCCCCGCGCACTGGCCAACCGCGACACGCGGGGACTGGTCAAGCTGGTCGTCGAGCAGGAGACCGAACGCATCTTGGGAGTGCACGTGCTGGCCCCCGAAGCCGGGGAAATGATCGCGGCCGGCGTGATGGCTGTCCGCTACGACATGACCTTGGCCGACCTCACGAGTCTCTACTTCCCGTACCTGACCGCGGGCGAAGGGCTGAAGCTGGCGGCCCTGACTTTCCACAAGGACGTTAGCAAGCTGTCGTGCTGTGCCGGTTAGACGCATGACGGCACCGGTGGTGCCGGCGTGTCGGCCCGGCGGCGCCTGTGGCAAAATAGGGGACGAAAAGTGGATCAATCGGCTAAGGGGGTGCCTCGATGCAGGCCGTGCAGGGA
>JAJYPH010000253.1 GCA_021795575.1 Bacillota bacterium | reverse complement strand
GGGCAACCGGTCACCATCCAGCGCACCCGCGCGGGGGGGGCTGCGGGGACTCCGGGGCGCGACGGTGCTGGTGGAACACCGCCCGCCCGCGTTTACGCTGCGGGGGTGACCGGGGACCTCCCCGCCGTCGGTACCGACGGCGGGGCCGGCGCGATCCGGGCGCCTTCGGCTGACGGGGCCCCAAGTGGAGCAGCGCTCCCTGGCCCCCGACGCGGCGGTGGTGGAATGAGCGCCGGTGCTGGCGGATCTGTGCGCCCGCCTGGACCTCGGTGAAGTGGGGCGGCTCTCCGCGAGTCGGGCGCACCAGACGGAGGCCGCGCAACACCTGGTCAAGAGCCGCGTCTGGGCGGTAACCGTCAGGAGGCCGACGAACGCCATCCAGGGGTACAACCACGCCGAGGGTCCTACCGCCGCCGGCCAGCTCACGTGCAGCAGGTGCGGCCCAGCAGCGCCACCCAGGCCTTGAGCCGCTTCCAAGGAGCCAAACTGGCCGGCGTTTAGGTGCGTCGTCAGCAGCATTAGGGACGGCGCCGTCGCATTCAGCGCACCCAGCCCAAGCGACAGCAGGCCCAGATATCCAATGAGCCCCAAAAGCCGGCGGCTCCCGCGGACGGTCTGTATCCCCTCCACCAGCAGATCGCGGTTGCGGCCGCTGGGGTGCGCCCCAGGCGCCATACGCGGGACGGTGAGCACCAAGACGGCCGATGCCACAAAGGTAGCGCTGTCCGCCACAACGGCGGGCAGCGGACCGACGGCCGCCACCAACACGCCGCCGATGGCCGGGCCGGCCACGGCCACGACCGCCGATGTGGACTGACTGAGGCCTATTGCCGCGGGCAACATCTCGCGTGGCTCACCTTGGTCACCAGCGTGGCCCGCGCCGGCGAAAAATGTCCGACCGAGTCGACGCCGTGCTGGGGAGCTGGGGCAAAATGAGGACCGTCATCCCCGAATGGTTCGACCGGCGGCCACGCCCTGGCCCACCAGCTGCCGGAGCCGCGACCCGGCCCACCACACCGCTCATCCGCCGCCATGGCCACGGGAGCCCACGGCGGGCCGGCACCGGCAGCATCGCGACTCGGCTCCGCGTGGTCGTGACGTTGGGCAGCGTAGGGCCCCGGCGACAACCTTCACGCAGTGCCCTCCCGGGGACACGCCCCTCAAGAGATCCGACGAATCCCGCGCTCGACGTGCGCAAGACAACGCCAACGCCTGGGGGGAGCGCTACAATAATCCCAGAGTAGACGTACAACGGATGGACCGGGAGCCAGTGGCAGAAAAATCCAGACGTGCGGTTTGCCGATGGCGTTCTGGCGCCTTGAGGTGGCGCTATCCGGAGCGTTCTCTCAGCAATCTCGTTTCAGTGAGAGTGCTGGTGTCGGTGTCCGCGTGGGTGATGTTCATGGGAATGGTCCAGGTCGAGTCCTGAGTTTGCACAGAAGCCGCGTCAGATTCCATCAGGGGCGTTCGCGCTCGGGGAGGGATCAGGATTGTTGGCGTGGGAAGCGGCAGCGGGGCTGGCTGCGTACTGGGCCACCAGTCGCAGCGTGGCCTGGATCGTCCGCCAGCCGTGGTGGGTCGTCCGGGCCGGCTGGGTGGTGGTGCCCGCGCTGTGCCTCCAGTTCGTGGCTTGGGGAGTGATTCGGGCGGCACCGCCAGTCCTTGGCGGAGGGATAAACGCCCCGTGGCCCGTCGCGGGGGCTTGGGCCGTCGGAGTCCTGGCGATCGCCGCCGTGGCGGCCGACCCCGCACCTCGATCTGGGGATGAAGGAGATGCCAGTCGGTTCGGCTGCCTAGGCTATGGCCTAGTCCTCCTGATCGCCACGACCTACCTGATGGCCAGCGCACCAGGATGGGCATTTATCTCCACGCTGGCGGCTTGCGTCGGGATGCTGGTGGCAAGTGTGCTGGTGCGGCTTGTGCGGGAATTGTGGATTCCCCGGGCATCGTCGGTCGTCCTGGATGAGTTCGCGCCCCTCTCAGACGCCACAGTGCTCAGTGACCTTCGCGATGGGGCCGGGCCGGCCTACGCGGGCCCCCATACGGCTCGCCCGGTTGAGTGGCCGCAGTGGCCGGCGGACCCGAGCGCTTGGTTTGTCGAGGCGCTGCAGGACGTGGCGGGACCGAACGGGGAGTTAAGACGACCCGCCGAGCTGGCCGAGGAATTCGAGATCATCCTCGGCTACGCCGAGGCGGTCCCGAGCGGGTATGCCCGCATGGGAACTTTACCTGCGGGGTTGCAAACCATCAGGGAATATTGGGGAAACTGGCTGTCGCGCCTCACCTGTTCAGCAGCTGGGCTGAGCGTTGGTGCGTTGGTGGCCGCTGGGCTCGCTGGGCAGGGGACAGTGGCACTCCTCGCCTGGGCTCTCGGCATCATGAGCGTTTGGATGATCAGTGCCGTGGTGGGAGGAAGTCCGCGCCTGGCCCGCTTGGGGGCCATCGTGGAGGCGGTGTCGCTGATAGCAGAAGCCCCAGATATTCCCGTCTGGTCCGTCCCCGAGCCGTGGCGGAACTTGACCGCCGCCGCCCTGCTGGCGGACATACCGGCGTCGATGCCCTGCAAGCAAACATGCCATGCGTGTCGGGGCAGCGGTCAGGCCCGAACGACCCACTCGGTCGAGGTGGTGGTACAGGAAGCCCACACCACGACCGAGTGGGTCCCATCGGTGGGAAGCGAGGGAGGGCGCGAAGTCACAGTTCACCATCCCGAAATTCGGCGCACGCAGTGGGTGCCGGACAAGTGCCCACCATGCGATGGCGAGGGTTATACGGTGGGGGAGTGGCCCTCGGTGGTGGTGCGCGAGCATGCGCTGGGCATCACGGCATGGGTGAGCACGCTGGTGGCCCGCGAAGCATCCATTCGGGACGGGATTCAGGCGCGCAACGAGCGCTTGGCCAGCGCCCGCGCAGAGGCCGAGCGGTGGAAGGCGGTGGCCGAGAGCCGGTCCAGCAAGAGATTGACGCCCGCATAAGGAGGTTAGGACGTGCTGGTAGTATTTTATATCGCGTTCTTTGGGTATTGGGCCTATCTTCTGACCGTGTGGTACCCCGCCAGCATCAACCGCCGCGCCGGCAGGGAAGTACTCGTGCTGCCTCAGGCGACGAAGTTGTGGTGGGCGGCGATCGTCATGGTCATCCCCATCATTGGGGTGCTGATAGTGTCGCGTCAGCTGATGCGCTACTGTCGCCAATGCGGGGCCTTAAAGCCATTTCCTGGAGCCATTTGCGTGAAGTGCAACGCCAGGGCTTAGGGGCAGCCCCGTTATCGCAGCGGGCGGCGAGCGACGCCTCATGACGGACGGGGCCGGGGGACGGAAAGCGCGCAGAGCGGTCCGTACCCCACCCATCCGCCGGCGGTCTGCGCCATCCACCCACGACATTGGAGCTTAGCCCCCGGCCCACTTCGTGGCCGGAGGCGCGACGGCTGACGTGCCGCAGCATGGCACTTCACCCGTGTGGCGGCCGGAACTTCCGCCCGGGCCTGTCCACTCTAGACAGCAACGGCTGCGTTTTTTAGAATCAGCCAGAAGCCCGCCGCCCTAGAGGGCGGCGGGTGCGGGTAGCCTCCCGTTGTTGGCGGAAGGGAGCTCAGACGAGCCTTTGAAGTTATGGGCAGCCCCTCGTGAAAAAGGGGCGGACTGCTTTTTCTTCAAGGGTTTGAAGAGCCAAGGCAGCGAGACGGGGATGACGAACATCCACACGACCACATGCACCGGCACCACCTCCTCTCTGGCCCGGCTGCCCCAGAGACCCAGGACGCCACCGCACCAAGAGGGGCCGCGACTCAAGCTCCCACCAGCTCAGTCTAATGGCCGCTCAATTCGCGGTACAGGGTTTTACTCTAACTAATAGTATTTATATCAACAACACTCCATGGGGTGTCCCATCACGTCAAAGCCTTCCACCGCGTCGGGGTCGCCGCGGACCACCCCCGCTCAGCGCTCACTCTTTCTCGCAGGGCATGTCGCACGGTGGGTTGTGGCCGGGGTCCGGCGCGAGGGTTGTGCCGTCCGTCAGCTACTGCGGCTGGCCAGGGTCACGCC
>JAJYPH010000055.1 GCA_021795575.1 Bacillota bacterium | reverse complement strand
AGGGGGTCACAGGTTCGATCCCTGTTTCGCCCACCACTTGAACGCGGAGGCGTGGTGTAGCTGGCCTAACACACATGCCTGTCACGCATGAGATCACGGGTTCGAATCCCGTCGCCTCCGCCATTTTGTGATGATAAGTGCCGCGGTAGCTCAGTCGGTAGAGCAGAGGACTGAAAATCCTCGTGTCGGCGGTTCGATTCCGCCCTGCGGCACCATCTGTTTTTGCCCCACGCCATTCGGGCAATCCTTGGCCATGGAAAGCGGCGCCCGTTGCGTTCAGGCGCTGCAATCGCCTGCCTGCCGCTGCAAAAGTGTCCCGCCGATTGTCAACCGCAGCCCCCGGCATCGATCATCGTGCGTGACGGAAAATCAAAGGTGGCCATCGGATTCTTCGGCTCCTGGTCGAGGCGGATGATCTCCACAGACGTCCCTGCACTGTCGACCGGCCGCGCCGCGGGCCATCCCCACTCGAGGATTCCGACGGGCGCTCCTCCAACGCGTCCGCCGGCCGCTGGACAGTCGCCCGCCGCAGGACCGCGATTTCAGTACCGTACGTCGTGTCATGGCGCGAGCGGGGTGTTCTTGCTCTGCCGAAGGAGATCCGTGACCGTGATGGCCTAGCGCCCGATACGCCCCTGATGCTCGTGGACTTGGACGAGGTCCTGGTTTTGAGTTCCCGCATCGCGGTGGTGACGGAGCGCGCGCCAGCTGGCAGCGGAGCGCTGGGGCGGGCGTATCGGGGGATGGCTTGCTCACGGCCCGGGCCTAGGAGCGGTATGGGTCGGATGCGGCGCTGCCTTCGCATGCCACTTGATGCCTCGCCTCCGGGTGTTTCTCGATCCTGACGTGATTATGGCCGGGAGCCTCGCCCGATGATGCGTCTCATGCCGTGCTGCGGGCGGCAACAGCCGGGCTGGTTGCCGCTGGGACCTCTCTAGCGGTGCTGATGGAGGGGCGTCGCAACCTGATTTAGAAAGGCCCTCGCGGATGGCCGGTCTTCGAGGCGCTGTGGCGCAAGTGCCGTCAGGTGGCAGGCGGATCCCCCGGCGCCGCCGCGATGAGCGAACGGGCGGGTTACGTTTAATCTGCGCTTCTAGGCCCTGCCCGTTCGACCGGGCGATGCGGTTCACAACATTCGTAGTGCCATCAGCCAACTCGCCGGGGATTCCGAGGAGGAGCGATGCCGCCGGCGCTTCGATGGGGTTGGCGCGCCGTAAGGTGGGCGAGCCGTCGTCTGGCGCTATGGGTACCGCTTCATGGCGGCGGCCATCGCAAGCGCGTGCGCTGGGTGGTGGGATGAACTGGTGAAGTAGACGGTGTCACCGAGCGCCCACTCGAGGGAGGTGTGGCGAACGCCGCCGCTGACGTCCACGGTCAGCAGGCCGGTGGTGCTGGGCCAGTGGTAGTGAGCCAGCAGCGGTGCAAGCTGGTTGGCCGTGGCGAAGGCCGAGGGCCCGGCCACCACCACGTGCCAGCCCGCGTCACGCCAAGCCACCTCCAGTGGGGCGGTGGCACCCGGAGCCACCCACTGCTGAGCCACCATGCCGCCCAACAGCGGGGCGGGCAGGGGCTGCCCCGGTGGGGTCTGGTACGCGGTGGCCTGTTGCAAAGCGGCCGAGGAGCCGTAGTGGGTCGCGCCGAACGCCTCCGCCAGGCTGGCGAGGGTGCCGCAATTGCCCACGCCAATCGCCGTGCTGTTGACTGCCTCGGCCGTTGGGCACTCATAGAATGCCACGGAATACGTGTCGGCCGTGATGGACACGGTGGCGCTGTTCCCGCGCGGCAGGACCGTGGGGGCCACCAGCGTTCCGTCAAACGTCATGGGGGCCACCGTAATTCCCCGGCGCAGGAGCCGGGGCCACGCGCCGTTTCCTGTTACGCGGTGGTGGGTGGCGGTGACCGCCCCCGCGCGGCTGGCCGTGGAGGCTGCCCGGGACGGCTGCCGTGCCGTCCTCGCGGTGTGGGGGGCCGACAGAGTTGCGCCGCAGGCCGCCGTTAAGACGGCCACCACAACCAGGGCGGCGGGCCAGAGGCGCGGCATGATGTTCATGCGGGATCCCTCCACATCGCGAGGCGCCAGCCACAGCGCGACGTTCATTCACTGTTGGTAACGTGGCACACGACGAAATTGTTTCGCCGCCGGCCTAAATATTTCTCAAAAGCGGCGGCGCTTATCCGCTCACCGTCACCGTGGCCGCGGCGGTGACCGCAAAAGCCGCCGTGTTGAGCGCGACGGGGTCCTTCGCGTATACCACGACGCGATACGTACCGCCGGCAGTGGGCGTAAAGGCGTAAGTTGTGGCGGTGGAGTAGGGGCCGCTCTGCGCCCAGGTCCCCGCCGGACTTTCCACCCAGTACTGATACACCGGGTCCGTGATGGCCGTCGCCTGGGCCTTGACCGCCACGGGGCGGCCTGTCACCCCACCGGACGGGGCGGTGAGCACGACCGAGCTCGCGACATTCACCACCGTGGTAGAGTTGTACGCTTGGCCCCAGGCGTGAAGGCCTTCCTGCGTCTGGTCGAGAGCGTAGGCCGAGACGGCGTAGCTGCCGGGCGCCAGGTTGGCCAGCGCAAACGCGTTCCGGGTGCTGTAATTTTGCTGCACCTGCCAGATGCCGCTGGGCCCCCGTACCCAAAATTGATACAGCGGAGTCCCGTTGGGGTCCACCGCCTGGGCCGTAAACGTGACGGTGGCCCCCGGCGGCTCCACACCCCCGCCGACCGACGACGACACCGACAAGCCCGACACCATGGGGGACGAGGTGGTCACCGCGAGCGTGCCGCGCGCGGTGGCGGCCGTGGTGCCGGACCCGGCCGGCCGAACAAAGACCACGACCGGATAGGTGCCCGGCACCGGGGGGTTGAACGTGTAGCGGGGTGACGAAGCAAACGCCCCCGAGGAGAACCACACGCCGTTCTGAGGCTCCTGCACCCAAAACTGATACATGGGGCTGGGTACGCGGAGCGACGTGGCGGAGACCGTGGCGGCCGTGCCGAACAGGGCCCCGGACGGCAGCGTGAGTGCGGCGGTGGCGGGCAGTCCCGTGGCGGCCGCGGAGGCCACCGCCGCCATGAGCGGCGAGCCCAGACCCGTCACGGGATTCCAGGTGCCCGGCTGACCATCGGTGGTCCCAATGGCGTAGGCCCCATTGGCGCCGGACACCGACTGGACGAACGACGCGGGGGATGCCGCGGCGAGCCCGTACAACAGCGGGTTGACGTTGCCCAGCCCCTTGCCCTGCTGGGCCGCCATGTCGGCGATCCATCCGGCCAAGAGCGGCGCTCCCTGACTGGTGCCCCCGCCCACTTCGGATTGGCCGCTGCGGCCAATGAGCGCCAGCCCGGACACGTTGGGGTTGGCCAACAGCGCGATGTCCGGTACCCCGCGTCCCGTTTGTCCGGCGAGAAACGGGACCTGCCAGGATGGCGCGGGCTCGGTCGTGCTGTAGCCTCCGCCGGTCGCGGTGCGGCTGCCCAGCACCTCCGCCTGGGCCTCGGCCGGCAGCACGGTCAGGTACGTGCCTCCCCACGCCACCGTGGCGGCCGGCCTGGACGTGCCGGCCGCGACGGCCACGTCGGTGCCGCCCACGGCGGTGACGTCGGGCAGGTTGGCCGGATGGGACACGGCCGGTGGCCCTACCGTGGGCGGATTGGTTGTGCTGGGAGTCCCCAGCGACCCAAAATCGCCGGCGCTGGCAAGGACCGTGACCCCTTCCACGTTTACCGCCTGGATCAGGGGAACCAGGCTCTGATCAGGGCCGGTGCCACCAAACGACATGGAGAGGGTACTCACGCGCGGCGAGGCCGCCACCATCTGCAGGAGGGTGCCCAGGTCAAACTGCGGGTCGCTGTACACGGTGATGGCCGCCCCGGGTGCCGCGGCCGTTGCGGCCTGGAGGTCCAGGTTTTCTTCGACCCCCCATCCGCTGGACGGGGGCGACCCGGTGGTCACCGTGACCGTCGCTACGGTGGGCGCCGCCACGCTGTTGGTGGTGGCAAACGTCGAGAGAGCGGCCGCCATGCTGGCAGATTCGGGCTCCGCCTCCACCAGCCCCACCGCCGGCGGCACCGGGGTGTGTTCCGCAAGGCCGGCGGCGCCGTAAATCCCATTGATCTGATCTGCGGACAGCGACGCCCCCGTGGCGGCCCCGGTCCACGCAATCTGGGGAATGCTAAACGTGACCGACGGCGTGCCCGCGACCGGGTAGCCATCCGACTGCAAGGCGCCGTACACCGTCACCTGGACAGATGTCGCGAGCGGCGTGGTCGCTAGGAGCCGCATGACGCTGTAGCCGCCCGTCAGGTGGTCGAGCGCTCCATACACCCAGTTCGGATCGCTGGCCCCGACGCCCTGGCGCCACGAGATGCCGCCGGCTGTGTCGGGCGTGCCATCGAGCGAGGATTGGAACACCCAGTGCATCGGAAGTCCGGTGGGCTTGGTGAGCGATCCGGGGATTTGCAGCGTGACGGTCAGGCCCCCGGAGGACTGGGTCATCGTCGTGCCGGTGGCGGCGGCATGCATCGCGGTGGCGGGCTGGGCGGCCGGCAGCGGCGCCGGGCGGCCCGACAGTGCACCGATCCCCCATGATCCGACCGGCGGGGCGAAGTTGGTGAGCCCGGTGACGCCGGTGACGAGGCCAGCCAGCGTCGGCGGTACCGTGGCCGCCGTGCTGCGCCCACGAAAGGCGTGGCCGTGCCACGTGTAGCGGCCCAGGCGCGTTCCCAACAGCTTCTCCCACCCAGCGGCCGGTGCCGTGGCGGACAGGGTCCACGCATAGCGGCTCGCACGCACCAAGAACCCGTCGTGCCGCAAGCGCGCGGTCGCGGTCGCGACCACCTGCGGCGTGGGCCCGTACTGGCTCCACACGCGTCCGGGTGCGAGCCATTGCCGGTAGAGGGGGTTCCCGGGGGTGGACCGCGCGAGGGCCGTGGCCGCCAGGGCGCGCGGATGGCGCGGTGCCAGCACGATGGTGGCCGTCACGGGCGCCGTGGGTGGCCACGCGGCGAGCGCACGCGCGCTGTGGAGAAACGCCGGGGCCGGGATGCGCACGATGGGCGCTGCGGTGGCCGCCGCCGGGGTGCCCCATCCTAGCCCGGCCCCTGCCAGGGCCAGGCCCAGCGCTAGCGTCGTCGCCCGTCGACTGAGCGAGTGTGGGCGGCGGACTTCGTGTATAGGCTGACGCATCGGTGGTCGTCCTCCCTGCTGTGTACCCAAGGGGTTTCGGACGGGTGCGGGCGGGTGGCAGTCGGACCCAAGGCGCACGCGTGCCCTGTCCTGTCATACGACGGTGCTCTGCGACAGGATTCGACAGCGCCGGCGCAACTCCTGTTTTGTCGAAGACGGGTTTCCCACCGCGGTACGCCCCCCGTCCGCCCTAAGGGGCCATGAGGCCGGCCCACCCGACTTGGCGGGTGGGCCGGCTGGCAAACCGCGACGACAGGTCAGCGCGGGTAGGTGGCCACGGTGCCTCGGAGCCGCTGGACTTCCTTGAACAGGCAGCGGTTCATCACGACGGCCTTGCCCGCCTGATGCGCCGTCTCGGCAGCAGCCTGGCTCACGACACCTTCCTGCAGCCAGAACACGGGCGCGGGGTGGTGGCTGGCTTCGTCCGCTACCGCGGGGGCGTGTTCGGACCCCCGAAACACCTGCACCACGTCCACGGCGTAGGGCACCTCCGCGAGGTGGGCGACACACGGTTCGCCCAAAATCTGCTGGCCGGCGTACGCGGGGTTCACGCCTACGATGCGGTAGCCCAGACGATGGAGCTTCCGGGCCACCCGGTAGCTGGGGCGGCCCGTCTGGCCCGACAGGCCGACGACCGCCACGGTGATGGGCGTGCCGTCCGCCTTGAGAGCACTCTCGGCCACCTGGCGAATCACCGCCTCGTCATTTAAGAGCCTCGGCCCGGCGTCGTGGCCGGTGGCGAATGCCAGGGCCTGGTCCAGGTCCGCCAACAGGTCGTCGACGTCTTCCAGGCCCACGGACAGCCGCACCAAGTCCGGGTCGGCGCCGGCTCTCACCTGCTCCTCGGGCGTGAGCTGCTGATGGGTGGTCGAGGCCGGGTGAATGACCAGCGAGCGCACGTCGCCCACGTTGGCCACGTGCGACCACAGGCCCAGCCGGTCGATGAACTGGCGCCCTGCGAGGACTCCGCCCTCAATGCCGAAGTTGAGCACCGCACCGTAGTGGCCGGGCTTCAGGTAGCGGCGAGCGGCCTCGTGCTGAGGATGATCCGGGAGTCCGGGGTAGTTGACCCACGCCACCGCGGGGTGCTGGCGAAGACGCTCGGCCAGGGTTTGGGCCGTGGCACACTGGCGGTCCATGCGCAGCGCGAGCGTCTCCACGCCCTGGAGGATGAGAAACGCGTTGAACGGGGCCATCGACCCCCCGAGGTCCCGCAGAAGCTTCACGCGGAGCCGCGTCGAGAAGGCGAGGCCCCCCATTTCGCGGGCGTACACCAGCCCGTGATAACTCGGGTCCGGCTCGGAAAACTGCGGGAACGTGGGGCGGTTGTAGTCAAAGCGGCCGCCGTCCACCACGATGCCGCCCATGGCGGTGCCGTGGCCCCCCAGCCATTTGGTGGCCGAGTGGATCACAATGTCGGCCCCGAACTCGATGGGCCGGCACAGGTATGGCGTCGCAAACGTGTTGTCGACGGCCAGAGGCACGCCCTGGCCGTGGGCCAGCTCCGCCCATGCGGCCAGGTCCGCCACGTCCAGTTTGGGATTGCCCAGGGTCTCCACCAGCACCAGCCGTGTGCGGTCGGTGAGGGCCGCACGTGCCTCGGCCAGACTTTCTGCGAGGTGCACCCGGATTCCCAAGTCCGCAAGCGTGGCCGTTAACAGCGTGTGCGTACCGCCGTACAGGTGGCTCGAGGCGACGATTTCGTCGCCAGCGCGGGCCAGGTTAAAGATGACCGCACTGGTGGCCGCCTGGCCGCTCGCAAAGGCGACCGCCGCCACGCCGCCCTCCAGCAGCGCGACGCGCTTTTCGAGTACATCGGTCGTCGGGTTCATGATGCGGGTGTAGATGTTGCCTGCCTCATCCAGACTGAACAGTTCGGCGGCGTGCTGGGTGTTTTGAAACGTGAACGCCGTCGTTTGATAAATCGGGACCGCCCGGGCCCCGGTCGCCGGGTCGGGTGCGGTGCCCCCGTGCACGGCCACGGTGGCAAACCGGTACGAACGAGGGGTCTCGTCAACGGCAACTGTCATGGGATGCCTCCTAATGGGATGATTAGGAAGGCCTCTCCGCCATCGCCGGTGCCCCAAGATCCGGGCGCACCGAATCGAATCCCCTCATCTCCCAGCCACGGCACGGCTGCAGGAATTGGCACCAGACGCGGTATGTACCGCCGGTTGCCGGGCTTCATCGGGCCAGTCCCTCCGCCACTCTCCATGAGAGGTCCTTACCTGAGCGCTGATGCTAGCAGGTGCACGCGCTGCTGACAAGAGGTTCCGGCACGTGGTGCCCACGGGGGAGGAAGGTCGGCTCCCCGACGTGGGGCGTTACGGGCGGGTGGCGGCGGTTGCATAGCGCAGCACGTCCGCCAGCGGGGGCGGGACCCGGGACAGGCTCAGGGCGGCGATGAGTGCGGGGGCGTACGCGATTTTCTTCTGGGTCATGAGGTGGCGCACCTGTGTCTCCAGCGACAGGGACCGATAGGGCAGCTGGCGCTGCATGCTGCGGAATCTTGGAAGGTCCCCGTGCTGTTCGATGATGCGCAGCACCGTGGGGGCGCCGACGGCCGCCAACAACTCGTCCTCCAAGTCTGCACGGCAGACGAAGAAGCCGCAGTCGCGCAAGGTGGCGAACGACAGGGGGGAGCCCACCCCCGATGCCGCGAGGGCATTCAGGACAATCGGCCATTCCGGGAAGTCGCACAGGCCTGCCACCCGACGCCCTTCACCCAGTGGTCCGTAGCGCAGCAGGAAGGATCGAAAGTTGGTGACCCCGCCAACATCCTGGATCTGGACACGGTCTAGGTTCAGCGCCAGCCGTTCCGCCAGAGCCTCGAGGGCCAGCCGGTCGCTCGCGCCTTCGACCAGAACCACGGTGCGCGCTCCCATCGGCTGTCCTCCTTGTTCAAACGGGCCCCGCGGCCACCCAGACGGCTACACCGGCGTGCGGGCCTCGGGGGCGTGTCAGGTCGGCGGGGTCGGGCGCGCAGGCCCCGACCAGGGGGGCTCTACTGAGAGCCCCCCTGGTCGGAGCCATTAGCCTCAATGCGGCGCCGAGTTGCGGCCAATCGGGCCAGTGTAGTGGTGGTATTCCAGTCGCGACGGGTGCTGCGCGTCATGATGGACGGTGATGTGGGCCACGGGCCCGTCCACGTCCTCCGCATTGAGCCCGCCGGTGTGCCAGTTGCGGTCCGCGAGCGGGAAGTTGGAGCCGGACACCTCGAGCCGAAGCCGGTGGCCTGCCGCAAAGTAGTTGGCAGTGGTCATCCCCTTGATGCGGATTTCGTAGATGGTCCCCGGCGTCACCGGCGTCGGGACGGCCATGCTGTCCCGGTACCGCAGCCGCAGGGCGCTCCATGCCACGTTGTAGGCCGTGCCGTCGGGATACACGTCCACCAGCTTCACAAACACGTCCGCGTCGGGGACATCCACCGACACGTACAGCATGGCGTCGACGTCGCCGGCGACCGCCATCCCCGTCTCCAGCGGTGGCGTGGAATAAACCAGCACATCCTGCCGCGATTCCGCCGACCGCTGGTCGCAGACGACCGGGTCGGAGCCCAGCGCGAATCCCAGGGACTGCACGGGGTTGTGCGGGTCGGATCGGACCTCATCCTGGGCGTGGGTCGGGGCGTCCGACGCCTCAGTCAGTGTCCCGTCGCCATACAGGCTCTGGGCATGACCGTCGCTTTTCAGGTACAGCGACTCCCAGCGGGTCTCCGGAAGCGGCCAGTGCTCGCCGGTGAGCCACTGGTTCGCGCCCATCAGGAACACCTGCACCTTCGGCATGGGGGTCCACGCGTCGGCCTCGTCGTTCAGGAAGCGGCGGAACCAGGCCCAGATCACGTCGTCGTAGGGAAACGTGGTGTTGCCCACCGGGCGGTCGCCCAGCCTCGCCTGGGGGGACGCGGCCCGGATCATGGCGCAGTGGGAACTGGCAGTCATGATCAGGTACTGGTCCGGGTGGTGCTGCTGGAACTCGAACAGCTTGACAGACTCGTAGGCGCCCACGTCCAGCCACCCATTGATGTTGATCTGCGGCGTCGCCCCCGTATGATGCGCGTGGATGTGGGAGGATTCCTGCCACACCGGGTCCATGGGCGTGACACGCATGTAGGTGTCGTAGCCCGTCTTGGGCACGCCCATGCGCTTTAACACGTCGCCGCTGGGCGGGATGCGGCGGATGCGCTCCAGCGTCGCCTTGTATGCCGGGTCTCGCGAGCCGGGCGACGTGACGACGAATGTCCGCATCGCGCGCTCCAGGGCGTCAGGATCGTCGGTGTCGGGCAGCCGCGGCCGCTCCAAGACCGCCGACGGATGGTACCACATGGACCACGTGCTGAGCACCGGGATGCCCCCTCGGTAAAACAGACCGTTGTTGCCCTCACAGCCTGGTATGTTTCCCACGCCGGCCCCGGGACTCATCGGCACCCCCGCCTTCAGCGCGGGGTGCCCCTCGGCGGCCACGACCAGCTGGTTTTCTGCCGGGGAGGAGCAGCCGATAAGTCCCACGCTACCGTTGGACCACGACTGCGCCGCGATCCAGGTCATCGTGTCGGCCGCGTCCTCGGCGCCGCGGCCGATGAGCATGTACGGCCCGTCGGACCAGCCCGTGCCGCGCTCGTTCTGGATGACCGCGGCCCAGCCGGCGGCAAAGGCTTTGCGGAACACGTTGTAGCCCAGCTCATGCGTGGCGGGGTTCTGGTACGGGGTCCTCACCATGATGACGGGGACCGGCGCCGTCGCGCGCGGACGGATGACCACGGTCGCCAGGCGAGTGCCATCGCGCATCGCCAGCATTCGGTACTCGACCACGTATTTGTCGCCGGTCGCGCCCAAGCTCTGGAGGTGCGTCTCCAGTTTCGTCGGGGCGCCGTAGTGGAGTTCCAAGGTGTTCGGGTCGGTCGCCATGTTGTCGTCGTCCACTGTCCAACCCCTCCCAGCTTGCTGAAGTGTCGTTCGACCCTGTCGTGGCGGAAGCCCCGGTGGCGGCTCGGCCGCCTGGCTTTCCGGTGGTCTCCCCAGGTCGACAGTTCGCGGGTCGCTCGGGATTCCCTGCCTCCCCGTGATGACGGGGTGGAAAGTCACGCCGCGGGCCGCCGCCGCCCCGCTTGACAGGGGTGCAGGATTTCTCTAGCGTATAGGCACTGCCCGGGTGTGGCAGCAAAATTCATAGCGTGGCCCGATTATCCAGAGCGGCGGAGGGACTGGCCCGATGAAGCCCGGCAACCCAGCTTAGCTGAAGGTGCCAACTCCTGCAGACTACCCATCCAGGGAGGTCTGAGAGATAAGCGGACGGCTGTCATGCGACTCCGTCAGCTTGTCTGGCGGATTTTTTGCGTCGGCGAAGGGAGCCGTAACCACGAAGACCGAGGTGACCGTCGCCAGCGACGGATTAACGTTGGAAATGGGCGGGTGGCTGCCAGAGGCCACGGTGGCCGTGGAAACCTGGGGAGCCCCTGGCCGTCCCGCGGTGCTGGTGTGCCACGCGCTGACGGGTGATGCCCACATCGCGCACCACCAGCCAGGCGACCGCCCGGGTTGGTGGGAGTGGCTGGTAGGGCCGGGGCGCCCGCTGGACCCGAACCGCGTGTACATCGTGGCTACCAACGTGTTGGGCGGCTCCGCCGGCACGACCGGGCCCGCGCGGACGAGCCCAACAGCCGCTTTTCCCGCCATCACGGTGGGCGACATGGTGCAGGTCGAACGTCTGGTGCTGGACCGGCTGGGCATCGGTCGGCTAGCGCTGGTCATCGGGGGGTCGCTCGGCGGCATGCGGGCCCTGGAGTGGGCCGGGGCCTTCCCCAATCGCGTGGGGACGGTCGCGGGCATTGGGGTGTCGTCCGGCTTGTCCGCACGGGCCCTGGGCCACAACCACGTGCAGCTGGCCGCCCTCGAGTGGGGACTGGCCCATGGTCCCGAGGCGGCTCGGGCCGCACTGGGCTGGGCCCGCATGACCGCCATGCTGACGTATCGGTCGGCGGACCATCTGGAGGCGCGTTTCGGGCGCGCCACCGGCCCGGCGGGCGACTTCCGGGTGGCGTCGTATCTGGAACACCAAGCCGAAAAGCTTGTCGACCGGTTCCATCCCTCGAGCTACCACCGACTGGCGGAAGCCATGGGGCGTTGGCAGCTGGACGTACGCCGCCTCGTGGGGGCCACGGCCGCCGTGAGGCTCCTGGGCTTGGAACGCGACGGGCTGTTTCCCCCTGAGGACGTCCACGACACGGCGAGGCGGATGGCCGCCGCCGGCGTGGATGTCCAGTACCAGGAGCTGGCGAACGCCGTGGGGCACGACGCGTTTCTCATGCCGGGCGCCGGGAGGCTGGACGCCTGGGTGGCGGCGGTGGTCGACGAGGCCGTGGGGGAGCGGACCCCGGCGGCGGACGCGGTCCCGGGGGCGCCATGGAGCTGACCGTCATCGGGGTGGGACAGGTGGGAGCGGCCCTGCTGCGACAGTTGGACCGCATGCAGGGGCAGCTCCCGGAGTTGGTCGGCGAACCGTTGGTGGTCCGCCACGGGGTGGTCCGCCATCCGCATCGCGATCGGCGGTGTCCCGCCCCCACGCACGGCTATACCACCGATGCCGAAGCGGCCGCGCTGGATCCGGCGGTGGACCTGGTGGTCGAGGTGGCGGGGGGCCGCTATTGGGCGCCGTTGCTGGAGCGCGTGGTCGGCCGGGGGGTTCCGGTCGTCACCGCGAACAAAGAACTGGCGGCCTGGCATGGGCCGGAGCTGCGGCGCACCGCCCGTGCGGCGGGCACCGATGTATGGATGGAAGCATCCGTGGGCGGGGCCATTCCGGTCCTGCGCACGCTGGAGCTGTCGTGGCCGGGCTACTCGTTTCATTATCTGGCGGGGGTGTTGAACGGGACCGTCAACTACGTCCTGGAGCAAATGGCCGCGGGTCAAAGCCGCTCCGCCGCCGTGGCGGCCGCGCAGGCGGCGGGGCTGGCCGAGGCGGACCCCGAGGCGGACCTGTCCGGACGGGATACCCAGCGCAAGCTCGCCGTGCTGATGCAGCTGGCGTTCGGAGTGGCGCTGAGTCCGGAAGACATCCCCACCCGAGGGATTGGCGCCGTGGAGGCCGTCCAGGTCCAGCGGTGGCGGCGCCGCGGCTACCGGGTGAAGCTCCTGGCCCAGGCCTGGCGTGGGGCCGCCGGCGTCGCGGCGGTGGTGGGGCCGGCCGTCGTGCCGGCGGCCCATCCCCTGGGGCAGCTGTCGGGGGCGGAAAACGCCGTCCTGCTGTCCGGGCCCGACACGGGAGACGCGCTCCTGATGGGCGTGGGCGCGGGCGGCGGCCCCACGGCATCGGCGGTGATCGCGGACATCGTGGCGGCCGCGCGGGTCCGACGTGGGCACGCCGGGTTGTCTTGGTGCCGTCCGATCCAGGACAATGTGCCGTGGGTGGACCATCCCCTGGCCGTGGTGTGGGGGGCGGAGAGTCCCCCCAGCCCGCGGCGGCTGTCCCCGCGGGCGCTGGACAGCTGGCGTCGGCCGGAGGCCAGTGCCGCGGAGCCGCTGTGGTGGTGGGAGCGAGATGCCGCGCGGCTGGGGACGCCGGGGTAGCGACGGGGGACCGAGAGGCGGCGACACGAGGCATGGACGACTGGGCGCGCTTCCTGGACGCCATGCGCCAGAGTCGGTACTTTGAGGCGCACGACTGCCTGGAGCCGCGCTGGCGTGACACCGGGAGCCCTCGCGTTCAGGTAGCCATCTGGTTTGCCGTGCTGCTGCTGCACCAGACGCGTGGCAACGTCGTGGGCACGGTCCGGGTCCAGACCAAGCTCCGGCATCGCCTCCGAGAACTGGCGGCGCCCCAGACGCTTCAGGGGGTGGCGGCCGGCGTCCCGGTGAATGGGCCCGCCGTGTGCCGCGCGCTGGCCGGTGCCGGGAACTGGGTTGGGGGATGGGCCGGACGGGCGACCAGGACAGCAGCCGGCGTGATGCGGACGAAAGGGGCGGAGGACGTGGCGAACGAACCGGGATCACGCGGACTTTTGGGGGGCCGCCGGGCCCTGGTGTTGGGCGTCGCCAACAAGCGGAGCCTCGCGTGGGGGATTGCCCAAGCCTTCGCCCGCGAAGGGGCGGAGCTGGCCTTGAGCTATCGACGGGACCGCGTGCGGGAACACCTGGGCCAGTGGGTCCAGGACTGGCCCACGCCGCCCCTGCTGGTGCCCTGCGACGTGATGGACGATGCGTCGGTCGCCGAGATGGGCGATACCCTAGCGCGGGAGTGGGGCGGGCTCGATGCGGTCGTGCACAGCATCGCCCACGCCCAGCCGGGAGACTTGGCGGGGCGTTTCGTGGACACGAGCCGGGAGGGCTGGCAGGTGGCGACCGAGACCTCGGCGTATTCGCTGGCCCTGGTGGCGCGGGCCTGCTTGCCGTTGTGGGAGGTTCGGGGCGGCGGGAGCCTTCTCGCGATGAGCTATATCGGTGCCGACCGGGTCGTGCCGAACTACAACGTGATGGGGGTGGCCAAAGCGGCGCTGGAGGCGTCGGTGCGCTACCTGGCCAGTGACTTGGGGCCAAGCCAGGTGCGCGTGAACGCGATTTCGGCCGGCCCAGTGAAAACGCTGGCCGCCACCGGCGTGCAGGGATTTTCGAGCCTGTTGCACCAAATCGCGGACCGCTCGCCGCTGCAAAGTGGCATTACGATTGACGACGTAGGCAACGCGGCGGTGTTTTTGGCATCGGACTGGGCGCGGCGCATCACCGGACAAGTGCTGTTTGTCGACGCGGGCTACCATGTGACCGGTGTGTGACCGGTGTGTGGCCGGTGTGCAGGTCGTGTTCACGGCGCATGAGGGGTCTTGCGACCCGCAGCAGAGGAGGGTCACGATGAAAATTGGGGTATTGGGTGCGGGGACCATGGGGAGCGGCATTGCCCACACGATTGCTCGGGCGGGGGATGACGTGCTGCTGTATGACACCAACCCCGCGCAGGTGGAGCGCGCGCTGGCAGGCATCCGGGCGCGGTTGGACCGGGCCGTCGCGCAGGAGCGCGAGACCCCCGAGGCGGCGGCCGCCACGCTGGGCCACCTGCATGCGGTGGACTTGGACGCGTTTGCCGACGCGGAGGCGGCGGTGGAAGCCGTGCTGGAAGTGATGGACGTGAAGCGGGCCGCGTTCGCCGATTTGGACCGACGGCTTCCGCCCGAGGCGCTGTTGGCCACCAACACGTCGTCGCTGTCCATCACGGAGCTGGCGCAGGCGACGGGTCGGCCGGACCGGGTGGTGGGGCTGCACTTTTTCAACCCCGCGCCCGTGATGAAGCTTATCGAGGTGGTGCGGGGCCAGGACACCTCGGACGCCACGCTGGAGGAGGCGGTGGGGCTGGCCCGACGTTGGGGCAAGGAACCGGTCGTGGTCCAAAAAGACACGCCCGGGTTCATTGTGAACCGCGTCCTGATGCCGCTGTTCATCGAGGCGATGCGCATTCTGGAAGAGGGCATCGCTTCGCCCGAAGACATCGACCGTGCCGTCAAACTGGGGCTGAACCATCCGATGGGCCCGCTCGCCCTGGCCGACCTCACCGGCTTGGACGTGGACTTAAACGTCATGGATTATTTGTTCTCGGAAACCCACGACGATCGGTTTGCAGCTCCACTGGTGCTGCGGCGGCTGGTGCGGGCCCGGCGGCTCGGACGCAAGAGCGGCCAGGGATTCTATCAGTATTAATGACGGGCGCGAGGGCTTGGAGGAGAGGCGGCGGCGTCCCGAGCCGGCGACGCCGAGGGGACGCGGAGGCCCTGCTCGAGCCGCTCTTCGTCGGCGGCCGCGGCGGCCCAGGCCGCCAGAAAGTTGTCCGGGGTCATGAGCCCCGCGAGCGTCCCGTCCGGGTTGACCACCAGCAGCACCGCGCTGCCGGTGCGTCCCATCACGACAGCGGCTTCCCGTGCGCGGCGGTCCACCCCAATGGACGGCACGGAGCACATGTAGCGCGCGACGGGCTGGTCCGCCGTCTCGGGGTCGCACGCCAAGTCACGGAGCCTGCACCCGCCCACGACGCCGGCCGGCTGGCGGTGGCTGTCCAGCACCACCCAGGCGGGGGGGTGGTCGTCCAGGTGGCCCACCGCCTGCCCGACGGTCCAGGCAAGCGGGAGGGTGGGGGTGCGGTCGCGCGGGGTCATGAGCCGCGCCAGCGGCACCCCCTCCAGGACATCGACGGCGTATTCGCGCGCCACGTGCGTACCGCGCCGGGCCACTTTCTCGGTCAGAATCGATCGGCGCACCCACAGGACCGTGACCAGTGTCCCCATCACGGTGGCCAGGAACACGGCCACCACCGCAGTCCAGTCGTGCGTCGTTTCCATGGCAAAAATCGTGGCCGTGAACGGTGCGCGCATGGTGGCGCCCAAGAGCGCGGCCATCCCCACGGTCGCCCAGAGTCCCGGCTGGTGGCCCGGGAGGATGGGCGACAGGGCGGCGCCCAGCGCGCCTCCCATCAGGAGCAGCGGGGCCAGCACGCCACCGGACGTCCCGGACGACAGGGCCACCACCCACATGATGAACTTGACCACCAGCAGAGCGAGGGCAAACCTCACCAGCACGCTGCCGGCGTCCAGGGCCCGAATGGTCGGGTACCCCACGCCCAGGGCTTGGGGCACCAGGAGTCCACCCAACCCCACCGCCACGCCGCCGATGGCTGGCCACCACACCCAGTGAATCGGCAGGCGGCGATACCAATCCTCCACGAGATAGACGGACTTGGTAATGGCGCCCGACACCACGCCCGCGAGTCCGCCCAAAAGTGCGGCCGCCACCAGCCACGTCAGGGGCACGGGCGGCGAGACCGGACTCTGGAAGATGGGGGTGCTGCCTGTCATGAGGATGCGCACCGCGTAGGCGGCTACGCTCGCCACGGTCACCGGAATCAGGCTGCGCGGCTTCCACTCGAACAGCAGCAGCTCGACGGCCAGGAGCACCGATGAGATGGGAGCGCCGAACGTGGCCGACATGCCGCCGGCGGCGCCCGCCACCAACAGCGTGCGGCGCTCGGCGGCGGTGATGCGGAGAAATTGCCCGATGAGGGACGCCACCGCGCCCCCCGTCATGATGATGGGCCCCTCCGCGCCGAACGGGCCGCCGGTCCCGATGGTGATGGCTGAGGCGATGGGCTTCACCAAGGCGACCGGCGGCTCCATCCGGCTTTTGTTTTCCAAAATGGCTTGAATCGCCTCGGGAATGCCGTGCCCCCGAATCTTCTCGGTGCCGTACTTGGCCAGCAGGCCCACGGCCAACCCGCCGGCCACCGGAATGGCCACCATGATCCACCCATGACCGGCGGGCGCCACCAGCGTGGTCGACCAGCGGCCGAAGTACGCCAGGTTGGTGATGAGGCCGATGAGTCGGAGCAGAACAAACGCGACCAAGCCCGACAGCCCGCCCATGCCCAGCGCCAGCGTGGCCAGGTACAACAGCCGGCGGGGATCCACCGTGAAATCTCCCAGCGGCCGAAACGCGCTGGCTTCTCCGTGCACGGGCCTATCCTCGGCACCCCGAGTCCCTTGAGAGCCTTTGGGCATCAGCGAACCCCTTCCCTGCGCGTCCATCGTGAGACATGTCGCGATACGATATATGTAGGGTCGGAGGCGCCGCGCCTCAGTGCAACCGCTGCAAGGTGGCCAGGGTGGGCCACAGGCGCCGCAGCTCGTCCACATGTGCTTTGGTCAGCGCCTCCAGCCGCGCCTCGCCGGTGGCGGTCAGCACCACCTCGACGTACCGGTGGTCATCCGCATGCGGGCGCCGCTGGACGATTCCTGCCCGGCACGAGCGGTCCACGATGCCCACGACGCTGTGGTGACGAAGCCCCAGCACCCCGCTCAGTTCCGATAGCGTGGCCCACTCCCGGCCGGGGTACCCCTTGATGGCCAGGAGCAGCTGATGCTGCTGTGGCGTCAGACCTACCCTGACCGCGGCCTGCTCGCTGAAGCGCAAGAAGGCACGCAACTCACGCCGAAATGCCGCCAGCACCTCGTACTGGTCTTTGGTGACGCCCCTCAATGCCTCGTTCGGCACATACGTCCCTCCCTGGGGGCATTATATCGCAACGCGATATTCTTGTAAGGGCAAACGGCCCGTCGGCCTCAACAAAAATTGGTGGGCGGTAGAGGACTCGAACCTCTGAACCTCTCGCATGTCAAGCGAGCGCTCTACCAGCTGAGCTAACCGCCCTTGTGTGCGCGATGGAGGCGACGCCCGGATTCGAACCGGGGAATCGGGGTTTTGCAGACCCCTGCCTTACCACTTGGCTACGTCGCCGA
>JAJYPH010000252.1 GCA_021795575.1 Bacillota bacterium | reverse complement strand
GCCGGGAGGCGGCCCCGCGCCGCTCCCTCGCGGCGCGGCACGCCGTCAGCGGCTTCTCCTCGCGTCGTTCCACGCTTCACGTCGTCACTTCCACCCCGAATCGGCTACCACTTTGACGTTACCGTGGGGTGGACGCTGTCCCATCCCGAAAGGAGGCGACGAGGGACTACGATAGGCCGATCGCCTGTCTTGACGACGGGGTCCACTTCAATACACGCAGTGTCGTCACAGCTGCCGGCCCGACACATGCTCGGGGTCATGCAGGACCGGGCCAGCCCCGCGGGTAACACTGCAGCCGTGTGCGGGCTTGCCCGGTCCGAGTGGTGCAGCATCCCGGCGGGCGGCCGATGGCGCGCCACGGCGCGGTGCAACGCCGTCAGCATCACGGCCTGGGTCATGCGCCTGTCCAGCCCACCCCACGATTTGGCGCACCGCCAGCGCCGTGCAGCACCCGTCTAGACCCCTTAGCTGATGCCCTCCACCCCTTCGGCCGGGCTTACTGCAAAGTTTTGGCGAGCGCGGCGCGAAGAGCACAGGCTCGAATCGATGGGTACGCCGCTCGGCCGCAGCCTGTCTTTGGGGTCGCCCGCTACGACTGTCGAGTGAAGACGCGCGTAGTTCCATACTGGCGCATCTGCCAGGCGCGCCCGAGGTGCTGGCGGAGCCAGGCCACCACATGCTGGGGCCGCGCGACGCCCTGTGCCAAAAAGACGACGCTGTGCACGTGATACCGCTTGAGGTACGGTGACAATCCGGATGACGCCGCGCCGGCCAGCGGCGCCACGTGGTTGTGCCGGAACTGCAGGCCCCACAGATAGACCAGGACCGGCGACGCGTTCAGCCGGTGCACCGTGCTGAGGGGAATGCGGCTCACGTACCCCTCGGGCGTGGGTCGGTTGAGGACCGCCTCGACGTAGATGTACTCGGCCGACCCATCACCCATGCGCGTGTTGGGCAGCATGGGCGGCACGTACAGCACGGTGCCCCCGGCCTCGCGCACCACCCGTGCATACGGCACCGCCGGCACCGGGGTAGCCGGGAAGGTGGCGGACCAGGAGGCGGCGGCGATCAGGAGCACCCCGGCGACAACCACGATGCGGAGTCCGCGGCCGCGTTCCGCGCCCTCCGCGTCCCCATCCTCCAACCGTGTCCGCACCGCATGAGCGGCCACCCCCACCAAGATGGCTCCAAACAGGGCCGTCAGCATCGCGAGACGCACGGGCCACGTGTCCTGCCACACCGGCAGTGCCGCCAGGACACGCTCGGGCAGAGGGATGGCGGTGGTGACGCCGCCCACATGCAGCACCGGGCCCAGGGACAGCACGGCAAACAGCCCCGTGCCAATGGCAGCCAGTCGCGCCAGCCTGCGGTACCGCGGTTCCAAGCGGCGCCTGGTCAGCCACAGCACGACGACGGCGGCCCACAGCACAAAGCCGGGAAAGAACCCCCCATCCAGCAGATCCGGCGCCAGCCGCCATCCCGCGGCCAGCCCCACAAACAAACCCCAAGGCTCGGGCTGCACCAGCCCTTGCAGGTCCACCACCCATGGCGTCGAGAGCGGGGTGACGGCACCCGCGTGGACCGCCAAGGGAGCGAAGAGCATCGCGTACGCCATGGGAGCCACCATCGCCGTATAGGCCAAGATGGCGACACCCCACCGCCACCACTCGACCAGCACCCGACGCCACGGACGCGCCGGATGCAAGAACAGCAGAAGCACCGCCACCGCGATGGCATACACCGCATAGTCCTGCACGACGTACGTCGTCAGCGCCAGCAGGCCGGCCAGCACGAGGTACCGCCCGACGGATGCCCCGGGGCGTTCGTACAGCTTCCACAACACGGACAGGAACAGCGGGACGCCGAAGGCCCCCACCAAATGGAGGTGGCCCATCATCTGGCCGACAAAGTACGGGCTGGCCATGAACGCCAGCCCTGCCAACCACGCACTCACCCGCGGCAGCCCCACGGTGCGGGCGAAGACGTACAGGGCCAGGCCGTCCGCCACCCAATAGGCCAGCAGCACACCGTTGTACGCGGCCGCCAGGCCCAAGGCGCGGCTCAGCAGCGCCGCCACCACCGTTCCGGGGAGGCTCAGGGTTTCCCATGCCAGATTGGCGCCGGTGGGATAATACTCCAGCGGCGTGAAGTACAGCGCGTGGTGCCCTGCCAGCCATCCCCGCACCCATAGCACGTTCCAAAGATTTTGATACAGATCGCCGGGCCGGCCCAGCGTTGCGTGGGTGAACGACAGGACGCCGGGATAGGTGAGCGCCAGAGCGGTCGCCGCGTAAGTCAGGGTCGCCAGCGCCCAGACCCACCCACTCGACCGGGGCCCGACCCCGTGGGCCGTACGCGTTCCGGGATTGGCGGCCCCACTGCGCATAATTCGACATTCCCCCGTCCGGAGACGGTTCGCGATTGGCCGTCACAATCCCTGGTCATGCCACGGAACGGGCCGCACGCTTGACACCGAATCTCCGGCGGCGCCACGCCGTCCACCCTCCGAGGCCGTCGGCACCCCGCCGCCCACTCAGCGCGGCAGGGATTGAACGGCGGCCAGCGGTACCGCCGTCAACGGCGGCGCCACCGATTCCAGCGGTCGGCGCTCGGCGTTGACGGCCAGCCACCACGCCACCAGACCCCCGATGAACATCACGGCCGCCCCCACGTAGTATCCGGTGGTCAGGGGTCCGGGGTTCTTGCCGGTGCCCACCAGGCTCGCGAAGATGGCTGGGGCCGCCACCCCGCCCACCAGCTGTGAAATGGCGAAGAAAAACGCGATTGCCTGGCCCCGCAGCTCCAGAGGAAAAATCTCGCTGACCGTGAGGTATGCGGACGACGCCCCGGCAGACGCCAGAAAGAAAATCACACACCAGAAGATGGTCTGCGTGGTGGCGGTCAGCAACCCCTGATGGAAAAACCACGCGGAGATGGCCAGCAGCACCCCAGACACGCAATACGTGAACGTAATCATCTTGCGGCGGCCAATCGTGTCGAACAATGACCCGATGAGCAGCGGCCCAGCGAGGTTGCCTACAGCGAACGGGAAGAAATAGAGCCCAATCTGGTCTGCCGGCACGCTGTAGAAGTGCGCCAGCACCAGCGCGTACGAAAAGAAAATCGCGTTGTACAAAAACGACTGCGTCACCATCATGGAAAAGCCCAGCACCGAGCGCCGCGGATAGTCGCGAAACAGCGTGCGGGCAATCTGCCCGTAGCCCACCGACTCACGGCGCGTGATGCGGAGTCCGCTATCGGGCGGCACCGGGGCCAGCGCGCGGCCGGAGGCTTGGACGCGCGCTTCAATCTCGTCGAGAGTGCGCCGCGCCTCCTCCTCGCGGCCGTGAGTCATGAGCCACCGCGGGCTTTCCGGGATGTGCCGCCGAATCGCCAAAATGATCAGCCCGATGACCGGGCCCACAAAAAACCCAATGCGCCAGCCCCACGCCACCGGCAGCACATGGGGGTTCAGCACGACCACCGACAGGGCAGACCCCATCATCGCGCCAAACCAGTATGTCCCGTTGATGGCGATGTCGACCCGGCCCCGATAGTACGACGGAATGAGCTCGTCGATGGCCGAGTTGATGGCGCTGTACTCGCCCCCGATGCCGGCGCCGGCCAGAAAGCGAAACACCAGCAGGAACCAGAGTGTGGGCGACAACCCTGCGATGCCGCTGGCCACCAGATACAGCGCCAGCGTCCACATAAAGAGCCGCCGTCGGCCCAGCTTGTCGGTGATGCGGCCAAACACCAGGGCGCCCACCACTTCGCCCAACAGGTACACGGTGCCTACGAAACCCACCGCGGTGGCCGACAGGCCCAGGGCGGCATGCTGCTGCAGCACCGGGCTGACGCTGGAGACGATTTGGATTTCGAGTCCGTCCAAAATCCAGGACACGCCCAGTCCAATGACAATCAACCAGTGAAACCGGCTCCACGGCAGTCGGTCCAGTCGCGCCGGCACGAAGCTGGTAATCGTGCCGGCGTCCGACGCGCTGTTCATGACACTCCCTCCCCTACTGCGCTGGTTCGTGCATACAGCACGCGCATGCTACATCATTCGCGGCCA
>JAJYPH010000251.1 GCA_021795575.1 Bacillota bacterium | reverse complement strand
TTCGGGCGGCCGGGCACCGGGCGCGGCCCCGAGGGGGCGGGGGCATTTCCCCAGCTCCGGCTGGTGGCGCTGGCGGAAACCGGCACCCATGCCGTGGTCGGGGCGGTTTTGAGTCCCCTCCGGCTGGGCGAGACGAAGGCGGCCCCCGCCCTCTTCGCCGCCCTGGATGCGTCGCAGTGTCTGCTGGCGGATCGCGGGTTCTTCAGCTATGCCTTGTGGACGCAGGCGGCGGCCACCGGCGCCGCCTTGGTGTGGCGGGTCCGGCCGGACCTCCGGCTGCCCGTGCGGGCCTCGTTCGCGGATGGGTCCTACCGCAGTCGCCTCTATCCGACGCGCACGGCCCGGCGCCGGGATCAGGACGGGGTCGACGTGCGCGTCATCACGTACACCCTCGGCCCCCCGGGGGCGCCGGGTGCCCCGCCGTCCCCGGAGTATCGGCTTCTGACCACCTGGCTGGATCCCGCCGAGGCGCCGGCCGACGAGTTGGCGGCGCTGTATCACGAGCGCGGGGCGATCGAGCAGATCTTCGATGAGTTCAAGACCCACCAGCGCGGCCCCCGGGTCGTGCTCCGTAGCAAAACGCCGGACGGCGTGCGGCAGGAGGTCTATGGCTACCTCCTCACCCACTATGCCCTCCGCAAGCTCCTGTACGACGCGGCCGCGGCGGCCACGACCGATCCGGACCGCCTCTCCTTCACCCACGCGGTGCATGTGGTCCGGCGCACGCTCACCCGGCCCCCGGCTTTTTCCCCCTAACGCCTGGGCACGCCGCCGGGCCCAGGTGTTGGGGGAGATCGCGGCGGTCCGGCTCTCACCGCGCCGACGCCGGGTCAACCCCCGGGTGATCAAACGCAAGATGTCCACCTGGCCCCGAAAACGTGGGCGCCCCCACCAGCCGGCTTGGCGAGATCCCGTGATCGTCTCTAAGTAAACGGTATTGGGGCTAATCCCCCCCGTCCCCACGGCCCGCAGCCGGGTCCCAAGCCCGCTGCGAGCCTTTCCGTGCTGCACTCGCCGTGGCCACCGCTCCCAGCAACTCCAGGACACCAGAGCCCGTCAATTTTCGGCCATTAAGGGGCGGCAACTACAGGAAGTGAGCAACATTCTCCGGCGATAGCGATCGCGGTAGCGGAACCCATAGCTCTGGCGCGTCTGGCTGTTTAACTGGGTGTGGCCGCCCGCGCGATGTACCCGTGGGTGAACGGCTCGGCACGTGGCCCGCGCGCCCACCGCGCGGGCCGCCATCGGCAGAGGTCGGCGCGTGGATGAGCGTCTGGCAGTGTTCTTTCAAGCGGAGGAGTGGGCCCAACGCCGGATAGCTGGTGTGAATCGGTGCGAGCACCTCCGGCTGCCGGGGGTGCCGGTATTCGACGCCCTGGATCCGCGGCCCGCGCGGACTCGTTTTCTGGGTGAGGTTTGGCTCGAGACGGCGCCGTCCTCCAGCTGAGCTGCCGTCGTGAATGATGCGAAAGGGGTCCCCGAGGACGGCCCCCGCGCCACAGGGCGTTCGCGTCCCGCGGCCCGGTCCACGAGCCAATCCTGAATCGGGCTGCGTCAAGCGGTGGGGCGGACGCCGGCAGTGTGACGCGAACGAGCCCCTGGTCCAACTCCGGCGCCAGATGCCAGGCGCCACCGGGCTCCAGCCGCACCACCAGCGGCACGTCCTGCAGCCAAACGGTGCTGTCGTCCGCGAGCGGACCCGAACCCGGGGCTGGGGCCTGTGCCCTGAGGTGGCGTGTGGCCCAATCCGCCTGGTGGCGCCAGAAGGCCTCTGCGTGTTGCGGGGGGCGGTGCACCAGCCGGTCGCGCACGGGCGGAATCCGAATCGCGACGAGTTGCCGGCGCACCGGACTTCGACCCGGTAGGACACGGACAGGCCATTCGCGGTCACGTGGTGGATACCGTTAGGAGCCCCGTCACAATAGTTAACCCGAAAGCAAAGGAATTGAGGTGGTGGGTGACGAAAGATTCCGACCGCTGGATGCTGAAAGGGGTTCGTCACGATGCACGATCGGATGGTCGCGGCGGCGGCCGGCATTCGCACACGCTGGGCGGCCGTGAGGGGGGAGTATAACGAGCGGACGCGGCGCTTGGCGGCCGCCGCCGAGGCCCAGGCGTTGGGGCGCGGCGGGATCGCGGTGGTCGCGGAGGTCACCGGGCTCGACCGGGCGACGATTCGCCGCGGCCTCGCCGACTTGACCCATCCCGACCAATTGCCCCCCGCCGGGCGGCAACGGCGGCCCGGCGGGGGGCGCAAGCCCCGGACGGCCGACGACCCGACGCTTGCGGCTGCGTTGCTCGCGTTGGTCGAGCCCACGACCCGGGGCGACCCGGAATCGCCGTTGCGGTGGACGTGTAAGAGTTGCGCCCAGTTAGCCACGGCCCTGCAGCAGCAGGGCCACCCGGTGAGTCCCTCCACCGTGGGCCGCCTGCTGCACGCGGCCGGCTTCAGTTTGCAAGCCCCCCGCAAGATGATGGAAGGCCGGGCCCAGCATCCCGACCGCGACGCCCAGTTCCAGTCATTGCTGCCCGCACGGCCGCGGCCCAAGCGGCCCACCGACCCGTGATCTCCGTGGACGCCAAGAAAAAGGAGTGGATTGGGCCGTTCAAAACCGGCGGCCACGAGTGGCAGCCGGTGGGACAGCCCGAGCGGGTGCACGTCTACGACTTCCCCCGCCTCGCGGAGGGTAAGGCCACCCCGTGTGGCCTTGATGACCTCAGTCGCAACGCCGGCGGGGTGACCGTCGGGAGCGACCACGACACGGCCCAGTTTGCCGTCGCCTCCATCCGCCGGTGGTGGACCGACCGGGGCCGCACCCAATATCCCGGCGCCCAGACCTTGACCATTGTGGCCGACGGTGGGGGCCGCAACGGCTACCGCGTGCGGTTGTGGAAGGCGGAGCTCCAACGCTTGGCGACGGACCTGGACCTGACGATCCAGGTCAGTCACCTCCCCCCGGGCACCAGCAAGTGGAACAAGATCGAGCACCGGCTGTTCAGTGTGCTGAGTCGCGCCTGGCGGGGCCGGCCGCTGACCAGCTGCGAAACCTTGGTCCAGTGATCGCCAGCGCCACCACCACCACCGGCCTGACCGTGCACGCGGAGTACGACGAGGGCCCCTATCCGACCGGGATCGTCGTGACGGATGAAGAATTCCACGCGCTGCATGTCACGCCGGATGCCTTTCATGGCGAATGGAACTATACCATAACTCCATGATGATATTATTGTGACGGGGCTCCTCAGGCGCCGTGCGCCTCCGACAAACTTCGCCGTCCGCAGGCCAGACACCACCCCCGGGGTGGCCCGGCTACCTCCGCCGCCTTGCCCAACCGCACCTGCAAGACACGGACCAGTGATGAGCGCCGACCCTCCGCTTTACCTCGGGCCTCGGCCGCCGCGTCCAGCACGGACCGATTCACCCACCTCAACGCGTTCTCCTACCCGAAAAAGTAGCCCGCGGCGTTAGTCCCAGTCACGCAGAAACGAAGCCAGACTGTCGGCCGTAACGGCCAACTCCAGCCCCCGGTCCAGGAGGTCCGCATCGACCACGGCGTCGATGCGCGCGCGGCACGTGTCCGGCACCGCGCCAAACCGCGCCTGCAAGACCCGGACCAGTGCGCACTGTCGGCCCTCCACTTGGCCGCGGGCCTCGCCCCGAGCTTCCCCCCGAGCTTCGCCGCGGGCCTCGGCCGCCTCGGCTTCCTCCACCAGCACGTCCAGGACGGATCGCATCCCCCGCACCTCCTTGAGTGATTCGAGCACCGCCACCGCCACCGCGGCCGGCGCCGTCCCCAGGACACACGCCAGCGCCGGCGCCGCCCAGGCTGCCGGCAGCGCCAGCGCCATCTCGGCCGCCTGCCGCACCCGCTGCTCCACCGGCACGTCCCACCCCGCCATGTGCGGCCAGAAGCTACGTCCAACACATCCGCCCCGGTCCAGGCCGGGGCGGGGGCGGCCCGCTTGGCCGCCAGCCGCGCGCCCGTGGCCACGGCGTCCCGCGCCCCCACATACTTCCGTCGGAGGCCGTACGGGAGGACGCCGCCGTCCACGCGGTCGGCCCGGACGGCGGGGGGGCCCAGATGCAGCACCAGGGTCCG
>JAJYPH010000250.1 GCA_021795575.1 Bacillota bacterium | reverse complement strand
GGCGGACGGCGGCGCCTGCGCGGGGGCGGTGTCCGTGCCGCGCCACCGCGCGAGCGGCACGCCGCCCGCGACCAGCACCAAGCCCGCCATCACGGCGTAGGTCAGGGGGATGCCCAGCTCACGGGCGCCCATCAGCCAACCGGCGGCCGGAAACAAAATGATCATGCCCAGGCTAAACAGGGTGTCCGGGGCCGACAGCACCGTCGCCCGCACCGAATCGGGTGCCAGCCGCGAGAGGGTGGCCGTGGCCACCGGATCCACCGTGCCGTCGGCCACGCCGTCAACGACAAACGCCGTGGCGGCCCCGAAGAGCGGCAGCGCGCCCACCGCGGCCAGCAGCAGCGCCAGGAGGAGCGTGGCCGTGCGCAGCACCCGCACCGCCGGGAACCCGGGCCGCGTGGCCCAGCGACCGACCAGGAGACTCGCGAGGGCGCCCGCCAGGTTGGCCGCCGCGAGAATGAGGGTCACCAGCAGGATGGGGGCCCCCTTGGCCGCCAGCGTGGTTTGACCATAGAGATGATTCGTGGTGATGAACACGCTTACCAGGCCGTAGAACAGCACCAGGCCCGAGAGCCCCGGCACCTGGCGCAGCGCCACGCCCATGAGGCGGATGCGCGCGGCGATCCCCCAATGGGAGTCAGGCTGGGGCTCGACGGATAGGGCCTCCGGTCGCGCCCGCGACGGCTCGGGCAGGCGCCACACGATGAGCAGAGCCCCCAGCTGCACCACTCCGGCCGCGGCATAGACGGCCGTCCAGCCGAAAGCGGTGGCCAGCCATCCCCCGGCCACCGCGCCCAGAGCGCCACTGGCATACGTGATGGCCAGCACTCGGCCGTAAAAGTGCGCGAAATCCTGCTTGCTGGGCGCCAGGTCGTACAAGAGCGCCTGGTCGGCCCCGCCGATAAACGACCAGGCCAACGCGTGATACGCCATCGCCATGAGACCCCAGCCGAACGACAGCGGTGCCAGCGTCAGCATGGCCACCGGGGCGGTGGCGGCAATGGCGAGCCCGACGCGAAGCGCCATGCGCCGGCCGTACCGGTCCGCAAACGCGCCGGTGGGCAGATTGGTCGCGAGCGACGTCAGATGAAAGGCCACCTCGGCCAACCCCACCTGCCACAGCGGCCAGCCCAGGTGCACCAGGTACAGGAGCCAGAGGCTCGCGGTGAGTTGAAACCATCTCAGTCCCGAATATGCGTAAAATCGGCGAACCGCCGGTGTGGCCCGGCCGGTCGCGGCTTGAACCCAGCGTGACACCACGATCCTCCTCCGTGGGGGGTATGAGGTGCAACCACCCGCGGCAGACGTGGCGCGTCACGCGGCGTGCACCCGCCCGGGGCACCAGGGCAGACTGGTCCCTTAGGGCCGCTGGGCGGAATGTGCGACGCGACGATCCCGATGTTGGCCTATGGCCAGCCGCTCTGTGGCAGGCGCCCAGCGTCGGCTGTCCATACCCAACACCTCCTCGAACCTGAGCCGTCGCTTGTGCGGCTCAGGGGGCTTAAGTCGTGCAACAGTGTAACATGCCGCCGACGACGGGCGCCGCGGGTGCACCCGCCCGCCCCGCCCTATTGGGGCGGGCTATGGAGCCGTGCCCGGGCGTGGGAGCCGTTCGGGTCCCGGGGGCGTGGCCATCGACCGAGGCGTGTCGACGACTGTCTCAGTGACCGGGAGGGGACATCAGCACCATGGATTCCGCCATTCTGAGCGCCATCCGCGCCGAATGATAGTTGGTGACCTCGTAATACGTCCCGTGCTGGTGGAACGTGATGGCCGTGTGGTCCCCGTCCCCCGCCATCTCGACGAACATTTGGACCCTTAAGCCGCCGGGCAGGATGACCGTCCCCAGGTAGTAACCCTTGGAGTAGTACCGGCCCATCAAGGCACCGGTGACCTGACGGGCCGGGACGGTGGGGGCGTTCACGGGTCCGAATGCCTGAAGGGCAATCGGCCGTCGGGAGCCTTCCACCGTACCCACCCAACTGCCAAGGCCCAATCCCACCCTGTAGGGCGTGTTGGGCGCCAGATGGACGCCGGTCTCGCGGATGTCCACCGCATAGCTCTCGGGCGAGGCGTTCACCGTAAGGCGCGGCCAGAGGCCCCGCTGGAGCGGCACGTAGGACGGCAGGCGCACCGGGATGTGGACGGCAGACAAATAAGGCACGGCACCCGCCAGCACCGGCACCGGGTCGTTCGGCGACGGGCTGGGCCAGGCTGGGGCGCTGGTGGCGGCGGTGGGACGCTGGCCCTGCGCGATGCGGACCCCGAGGCCGTCCAAGGTGCGATAGCCGGGCGTCCCCGGTGCACGAACCGCCACGGTCTCGGTCTCCAGCACGCCCTGGAATTGGGGCGTGGTCCACATGACGTTGGCGTCGTTGAACCGACGGACATGCACCGTGAGGGGCGTCACCCGGGTGATGAGACTTTGGCTCATGCTGCGGGCCAAGTCGGCCAGGAGCGCCTGCTGCTGCGCAGCGCTGTCCAACGGATTGATGAACCCGGCCGAATACACGGCGTACGTGTCGGCCCCCTCGGTCCAGGTGAGCAGGACCGCGGGAACCGCCTGGTGGCCGTACCCGGCGTCGACCGACGGCGCCGTGTAGAAGTGTCCGGTGAGGCCGGACCCGAGCGCGAGTGTCACGCCGCCGGCCAGCGGGCTGGCGGCCGAGGACGGTTCGCCGATAAACGCGAGGACACTCCCGTGGAGGCTTGGCGTCTGCGCCAGCAAGCCCGCCGGCACCAGGCCGTTGGACCGGACGGCGTTGCCCAAAATGACGGCGTATCCGGGTACGCGCGACGTCCCCGGAAAAGCTTCGCCGGCGGGCAGCGTGGGGATAGGGCCGGCCCCTGCTATGACCGGCAGCGTGAGCAGGTGACCCGTAATGGACGGCGCCCACGCATGACTCACCACCAGGGTGTTCGGATACTGCAAGCTTCGCGGACTGGGCGACGACGTGGGAATATCAAGGGGCGCGAGACTCAGGGGAAGGCGCAGGGGCACCGTGTGCTGCTGGAGGGCAGGACCCTCTCCGAGCACCAGGTCCAGGTCCCGCGTGACGTGGGACCTCGGGACGGGGGAGGCGGCCGGCCGGGGGAAGAGATGCGGGGTCGCCAGGCCCACAGCGGCCATCACGGCCGCAGCGGCTGCGTACCCCCACCATCCCGGACCGCGCACCCGGCGCCGGCGGGGCCAGGTCGTCGTGCGCCAGCGCTCGTCATCGAACGCCCCCGCGTCGGGCAGCCTCGGTACCCCAGCCTCCGTGAGGGCGGTGCGCAGCTTGGCGTCGTCCATCCCGTCCTTCGCGTCCTCATGGAATGGCATGATTAAGTCCTCCCTGGTTGTCTATGGTCGGCCGCGTCGCGGAGAAACGCCGTGCGAAAGCGATCGCGGGCTCGCTTGAGTCGGGTTCGCACCGTTGCGGGCGAACGATCCAGCGCATGCCCAATTTGGTCCGTAGACCAGCCTTCGTAGTAGAAGAGCCAGAGGCACTCGCGGTCGCCGGGAGAGAGCGATTCCAGGGCCCCCAGGATGGCCGCCCGGTCGCCAAGCCCCTCCGCGGGATCCACACCGCCGGCCGGGTCCGGAACCATCTGGTGGTTGCTCGCGCGTTCGCGGGTGCGGCGGCGATGATCATCCACCAGCAGGTGGTAGGCCACCTGATAGCACCAGGCCGGGGTGATCTCGCGGTGGGGGTGCCGCTGATGCCATCGGTAGAGGCGGAGAAACGTCTCCTGCGCCACATCCTGGGCCAGCGGCCAGTCCCCCGAATGGGCAAACGCGAAGCGCACCAGCCTGTCCCCATAATTCGCCATCCAGCCTTCCAGCCAGTTCGCGTCGGGCGCTGACCCTGACAACCGCCTTCATCCCCCGTCCGACTCCCCAAGTCTCTATGGCGTTAACGCTCATGGCCGCGGTTTCATGACAGCGCAGGAAGGGCCCATGTGTCGGAAATTTTGCGGGGGTAATGCATCGAGGAGCGCCTCATCCGTGACGCTCCGCACGGCAGGCGCTCCAGGCATCCGACGCCGCGCCCACGTAAGAGGTGGCGGGCGCCCCGGTCGAGGGGCCCGCCACTCGGAGCTGTCGAAGCATCTACGTCCCCCCGTAATGGGGCCGTGTTGGACGACGGCACCATGTGGTCCGGGTCCG
>JAJYPH010000249.1 GCA_021795575.1 Bacillota bacterium | reverse complement strand
AATTGGTGGACGGCGGTCGGGGATTATCACAGCGCCACGCCCGCCCTCGGCCGGCCGTATATGTGGCGCGTCTATCACGTCTATGAAGGCCTGCGCCGCGCGGGCGGGGGACGGTCATGATCGCCGGGATCGCGGGACTCTGTGTGCTCATCGCCAGTCTCATGGCGCTGTTCCACCATGCGCCCGTACCGATCCTCGCCTACGATTTTCACTATCGCATCGCGGCACCTGCGGCGTTGCATGGGGCCCAGCTGTTTGCCGGCACGCGCCATACCTACCTCGTGCTGCCGCCGGGCGCGGCCCTGACGAACGCGGTGTTCATCCGGCGCCACCATAACCACCCGGTCACCGCCCGCCGCGATGGCCCCTATTGGCAATTGCCGGGCGTCGCCCGGGGCTGGCGTCTTGCCACCACGCAGGGCGTGCTGTCGGCGACGGTGTTCGGGCCACCGGCTCCGACCTCGCACGGCGCCGTGCCAAGCGCCCGGAAAGACCGTGGGCATACCCGACGGGTCCCCGCACCACGGCCGGCGCCTGAGCTGCGACGGCCCGTCGGTGGCCATCGACCGCTGGCCCCGAGCGCCACGGCCAGCCGGCCCCGCGCTGGACGCCTCCATATTGCCGCCATTCGCTTCACGGACGGCCACCTGAGCCGTCAGGGGACGGCCCGTCTGCGGGCCCTGCGCGCCACGCTCCGGCAGGCGCCCCATATCCGCATTCTGGCCTTCGCGCGTGGTGCCACCCCCCGGGATCGGCATCGCGCCGCCCGCCAGGCGGTGACCCTGGCGGCCACTCTGCTGCGGTGGGGCGTACCCGCGCGCCACCTGCATATCCGGGTCTTGGCTGGGGACATCGCCTCAGTCGAGATCGCCTTCGTTTCCGCCCACAAGGACTTCCTGCCATGAGTAATCTGTTGACGCGCCTCACTCGAACCGGGTGCTACGCCACGCTCGCCCTGGTGGGTCTCACGCCCGCCTGGGCCCAGGAGGCGCCGCGACTGGTCGCGCCGCCCGCCAACCAGGCTTACGGCTTTGCCTACCGCTTTACGGGCAATCCCCGCGCCTACCCGGTACAAGCCTTCCGGGGGCGCCATGCCCTCTATGTGCAGTATCCCCGGACGATGCACCCGCGCCGCGCCTGGGTCTGGCGACGCCATGGCTACCGCCGCGCGCTGTTGGTCCATGAAGGGCCGTATTACGCCATCGCGCCGATCGCCGCGCGGACCAAGATCCTGACCGGTCACGGGGCGGCCGTTGTGTGGGCGGCGAACGCCGTGCCTGGCGCGCAGCGGCCCACGCCGCACACGCTCCGCGTCGTGCGCATCCCCCCCACAGGCACTCCACGCGGGTCGGGCGCGCAGGCCGGGTTGTCGCATAAGTCCATCGCGACAAGGGCGATGGCAACCAAGCCCGTCGCGACGCGCACGATGGCGACACGGACTCAGGCACCGACCCCGCCAAGGACGCGCGTGATGATGCTGCGTGCGCAACGCCTCTCGCGAAATCTGCGGCGCTTCCTGGGCCACCACCACTGGCATCTGGCCTGGCGGAGCGCGCAGGACTATGCCGTGCCCTACCCTTATGTCCTGCGCGGACGGAACACGCTCGCGATCCTGCGCCAGCTCGCGCATCTCTATAACTTGCGCATCCATATCTACCACGGCAATCGGGTCGTCGTGGTCACCATCGCCAACCCCCTCACACGGAGATTCCCGCATGCGCATTAAGACTTTCACCGGTATGCTCGTGATGGCGGGGCTCGCCGGTTGCGCGGCTCCTCCGACGCTGCGTCAAATGGCGCACGACCAACATCGTGTCATGGCGCGCGTGCAGCCCGTGCGCGCGGGGCTTATCGAAAGCGGCGGGGCCTATGTGGGCCGACGGCTCGTGCGCTACGACGCGATTCGCCACCCCGTGACCATCCGTGCCCACCACACGCCGATAGGCATCCTGGTCGCGGCCGCCGCGCATGCGCACGGGGATTCGGTCTTTTTCGTGCACGGCGCCAAGGCCTCGACGCCGATCACGGCCAGCGTCCATGGCGCGTCGTTCCCGGTCGCCATGCGGACCCTGGCCGAGGCAGCGGGCTACGCCGCCGTCTGGCGTCCGCATCGCCATGAGGTCCTGATCGCCCCGCGCGCCACGTATTTCTATCGCCTTCCCGTCAATCTGCTGACCGCGGGGTCGGGTCAATACGCGGTGGGCGGCAACACGGCCGCCAGCGGCTCGCAGTCGGGCGGCATGAGCGGTGGAATGGCGGGCGGCATGGGCGGCGGTTCACCCATGGCGGGCGGCATGGGTGCGGCCGGCGGCACGGGGGGCGCCAGCGGGTCCAGCGGCTCGTCCATGGAGGCCGAATTCACGATAAGCGGCGCGACCCAGGCCGAAAAGGTCAAATCGCTGCGCCAGGGCCTGCAGGCCCTGGCGGGTACGGGGGGCCGGGTCGGCATCAACGCGGCAACCGGGATCGTGGCCGTAACGGCCGGCGGGCGCGGGCTGGCGCGGGTCGGCGCCTTCATCCGCCGGTACGTCCGAGCGGCCGATACGCGCGTGCAAATTCATACCGCCATCCTCGAGGTCTCGCTCACGCACGGCCTGCAGTGGGGCATCAACTGGTCAAAGATCGCCAACATCACGGGCGCCGTCGCGAAACTCGGCTTTGCCAACAGCGCCCCGGCGCTCGCCAACGCCTCAGCCTCCGCGACGGGCGGGGGTACGGCCGGTGGGGCGACGACTTTGAGCTACACCGGCGCGTCGGTGAACTCGCTCGTGTCGGCGCTGCGCACGGTCACGGATGTCCGCGTGGTGAGCGAACCGAGTCTTGTGGTGGAAAACGGGACGCCCTCGACCCTGTTTTCCGGCACGCAGTTGCCCTACGTGGGGAGCGTGAGCTCCAACGTCACGGGGCTTTCGGGCAGCGCATCGACCGGGGCGGGGCTTTCCTATGCCTTAAACGGCCTGTCGCTCTCCGTCTTGCCGGACGTGCTGTCCAATCGCTACGTGACACTCACGGTCGTTCCGGCGCTGTCGGAAATCAACCGCTTCGAGACCTTCACGGTGAACGGGACCCAGCTGCAGGGACCCGTGCAGAACCTGCGGCAGACCTATATCCAAAGCCTGGTGCCGTCCGGCAAGACGCTCATCATCGGCGGGTCGCGACAGATGTCGTCCACCCACCAGGACTCGGCGACCCCGGGGCTGGGTGGCATCCCGTTTTTCGGAAAACTCTTCCAGGGAATCGCCAATCAGGGGAAGGTGGAGCAGCTGGTGATTCTAGTGCATGCCACCATCCTGCCCGCGCCCCATTATGATCCGCTCGTGGGCTCCAGCCTATGAGATGGCCGTCCTGGACGGGGCTGAAAGCCTTGAAAGAGCGGATCGGCGCACGCCGCGCGCCTGCGGCGGCCCCCGCGCCCGAAGGCCGGAAGGGCTGGAAGGGGCGCCTTGGCAAAGCCGGACCCACGGATCCGGCGGTACCGGGAACACGGGCGCCCGCCGCCGCGCTCGTCATGGTCGAAATCGGCGATCGCCCGACCTGGTGGGAAGTCGATGCCGGAGGGTCGCGGCGGCTGCCCGCTGCGCCCGAGACACCATTGAA
The DNA here is from genome assembly GCA_021795575.1 of Bacillota bacterium. GTDB lineage: Bacteria > Bacillota > Sulfobacillia > Sulfobacillales > JAIMBI01 > JAJZWV01. The sequence goes on along the minus strand of JAJYPH010000249.1, from coordinate 565 downwards.
GACGGTCTTTCGGGCCGCCGCCTATGACCGGGCGCTCGCCCTCGGGCGTCTGACGGGCGCCAAGCGTCAGCGGATCGTGACGCAGGAACTCGGGGAGCGGGGGGTGGTGTTTCGGGACGCAACGATCACCTACTGCACGCCGGAGACGCAGACGCTGTGCGGAACGGGACGCCGGACTGTGCCGATCGGAGCGCTCTTGGCCCGCCATCGGGCGGCCACTAGCCAGCCCTTGCCGATGACGATGGTGGTGCGTTTGGGCGACGACGCCGAGGGGATTGCCTGTGCGTGGACCATCGGTCTCGATGGGAGCCCGGGCGGCTTTGCCGCCGCCGTGGTCTTCGATGAGGCGGGGGTGCGCGAGGTGGGTCTGGAGTCCGCGAATGCCGCCGGCGTTCCCGATGCCGGAACGCCCCTGGTACTCGACCAGGCGACTTGGTTTGGGCTCCTGTCCGCGCGACAAGTGCCCCATTATCCGATCCCCAACACCTGGGGCGGTCTGCCCACGGCCCTCTGGCGATTCGGGGCGTTGGCCGCGGTCGGGGTCCTGACCACATCCACCGTCTTG
>JAJYPH010000054.1 GCA_021795575.1 Bacillota bacterium | reverse complement strand
GGGTGCGCGGGACGGGGTGGCCACGGGCGCGCGGCTGCAGGCCAAGCGGGCCGCGCCGACGCCGGCGTGGACGGGGCCGGATGTGTTGGATGTGGGGTTCTGGCCGCACATGGCGGGGTGGGACGTACCGTTCGCGGACCGTGTGCGCCAGGCGGCGGAGATGCCCGCGGCGCTGCCGCCCAAATGGGCGCCCGCGGCGTTGGCCGGTGTCTTGGGGACGGCGCCCGCGGCAGTGGCCCGGGCGGTGATAGACTCACTGAGGGAGGTGCGGGGCGTGCGATCCGGCCTGGATGTGCTGGTGGAGGAAGCCGAGGCCGAGGGCGAGGTCCGGGGCGGGGCTTGAGGTCGGCAGCGGGCCCGGTCGCGGGTTCTTGGGGCGCGGTTTGGGGACGCGGCGGCCGCCTGTCAGGCGCGCATCGCGGCCGTGGATGATGCGGACCAGCGGGACCGGGGGCTGGAGCTTGCCACCACCGCGGACACCCTGGCGACGTTCCTGCGAGAGTGGGACTGAGCGCTGAGAGGTTTGCGCAGGCGACCGATCGGTGGCTCGCGCGGGCGTGAGTGTGATGCCTGCGGGTACCCGGTCGTTTGCGCCTAGGCTACACGTGGGCGCCGGCAGCGCCGTTTGGCACCTCGCCCGTTGTGGTTGTGACGTCCTGTGGCAGGAGGCCCACAATAGCCGAGGCCCCTCGGCCGCCGAGGCGGGGTGCCCAAACAGCCCGATGGGTTCCCCGCAGACCATATCTGCGGGGGCGCCAGCCCTGTAAGCGGCCATGGCCCTGACGCGAGGGGCGGCGGCCGCCGTGGGGGCGGGGAGGCTGGACGCCACGTCGCGATCGTCGGGCAAATACGCGTGTTGGTCAGGCAAAGGGATTGCGCACGGTGAACCCGAAAAGCAACTGGCCGTCTTGGAGGTCCTCTGACCACAAAACGTCGGCGCGGGCTTCCCTCGCGGCCTGAACAATGAGGGCATCCCAAAAATTTAGGTGGTATCGTAGGGCCACGTCCACAATGGCTCTGGAGATCGTCGCTGGCGTCGGGGAAACGACAGTCCACGCGGAGAGATCTTCCAGGATGGCAACAGCATCTAAAACAGGTAGTGGATGGAGAATTTTTTTGGTGATGTTGACGTAAAACTCGCTCAGCACCTGTGTGCTAAGGATGCCGGTGCGTTCCTCCCAGAGGCGCGACGTCAAGGCGCCGGCGACTCTATGCTTATCGGCGCTCTCCGTGTCGTACGCATAGATGAGCACATTGGTATCACAGAACTCACCGCTCATGCAATTCATCCCGGCTGGACAGAGCCCGGTCGAAGCCCAGACAAAGGCCGTGATGCATCAACGCCACCTGTCGCGCTCGCGCGGCCTCATAGTGGTCAGTGCGGTCCTTTGCTTCGGCGGCCCGCTCCAGGATCGTTGCCGCGTACGCGGACAGAGAAACCCCCTCATCGACGGCATGGTGCCGCAACTGGGTCACCAGCTTCCGGGGCAAAACCACCGTGACGTTTAGTCGATCGCGCCGGTCCACCCAGTTCCACCCCTGTTTCAGGATATCAGTAGATTCCTGGACCGTCAACAGCGCCGGCGCGGGTTGGATGGCCAGAGCCCTTTCAGCGGTGACGGGACATGTCACGGGAGGCGCCCCGAGTTGCCTGAGAACGTGCTGCCCCTTATCGCATCACCGGCGTGGTCCTCTCCAGGTCGCCCAGCATCGGCGGCTCGGGGTTGAGTTCGTGGATCGTCTGCTGCTGGCCACTCAGCACCGCTAAGCGAAACGAGCGATGGTAGCGGGCGTCGCGGTTGTACTCGCGTACGGTGAGCAGGGTGCCGTCCAGCTGAAAAGGCCCCACGGCCGACAGCCGACGCGTCAGCCCGGCGGACAGCCCGTCCACCAGCTGCATGATGCGCAGCATGGGGACCAGCGCCGCCGGGAAGTCGGCGGGCAAATCCGCCAGGGGCGTGTGGTGGTGCCGGATGAGGGCCGCCACGTCGTCCGACACGTGATAGTACTTCACGGCCCAGTCGGCGCTGCGCTCCGCGTGCCGCCGACTGGGCTCGAAGGCGTCGGCCGGGCGAAACTTCTGTCCCAGTGCGAGAGACGGCTGCTCCTTGCCCAGGTCGTGAAAGATAAACGCCGACACCAGCGTGTCCTTGTCCAGTCCCACCAGTTGAAAGAGCCCCAGCGTGTTCAGCTCGGCCATTATTCTGAGTCCATTGATGACGTGCCGATACGTGCCGTCCGGAATGACCGCGGTCACCGTGGCCGTGCCGCTGGCGGGGTCGAAGATGTCCTGAAACTCGGCGGAGCTTTTCAGCTTGGCTTCGACTTTGCTGTTGGGCAGCGTGAGGCCAAACGCCTTGTCGGCCTCCTCGGCCTCGTGGCGCGCCCGCCGCTCTGCCGCGTGCAGTGCCGTGACGTCGGCAAACGTGATCAGGACGGCTACGAGGCGCAGCTGGTCACGCACCGCACTGACGTGGAACAGCACGTCCCGCCCGTTGACGAGCGGCAGCGTGACGGTTTGGCGTTCCACCTGATTGGCCAGCACGCGCGGCACGACGCTTTGGGACAGGTACTGGGACATGTGGGGGAACAGGTACTGGGCCACCTCGGCATACGGACGTCCCACCAGGGCGTCGGGGGAGGCCCCCAGGATTTCCCCGCCGCGCGGGTTCAGGAGCCGTACGCGGCCCTCGGGATCCAGCAGCAGGAGGCCCGAGAACATGGCCGCCACCAACTGCTGCTGCAGCACCTCGACGGACACGGACCAGTCGGGCAGCACGGCGGGCGCCTCCTCGGGCAGGTCCGCGACCCGCAGCGCCCCCACCAGTGTCGCCCCGCGCAGCACCGGGATGATGGGCCAGTCCTCAAACCGTGCCGCCAGTCGACGGGCGGCGTCCAGCGAGTCGTCCGGGTCGAGCTGCGGCACGCGCTCCTTGGGGGTCATGATGTCCTGCAGGGTTTGGCCGGGCCGCCAGTTTTTGGCCCGGACGGCCCCCAGCCACTGGCGTTCGGTGTCCACCACGGCCACAAACGACCCGGCGTCGCGCCGCAGCATCCACGCCAGCACATCGACCGGGGTATCGGGCCCGGTCACCAGGGCCGGATCGGGGTGCTCCATGATAAAACCTACACGCACGCTTCCGCCTCCCGTTCACCGTCCGGCTTCAGCGAGGCGCCGGCCACTGCAGCAAGCGCGAGCCGGACGGTGGTTGCTGCTCCACTACTTCGCCTTCGCTGGGCGGTACCCTCTTGTACGGACCGGAAAAAATATGGCATGCCGTCAGTGCCAGGCCTGGGCCACCTGCACCGCCACCACCACGGCCATGAACACGACGTACGCCCTAAGCCCCCACAGCATCACGCGGGTGCCGCGGGCCAGCTGGCCGAGCCCCAGGCGGTCCACCTGCTCGCGCGCGGTGCGGTGGTACGCCAAGACGTCCCCGTCTGCCAGCCCCTCCGTCCTTTCGGCCCCTCGCCCCTCCATCGGCTGCGTCGCGTGCATCAAACGCACTCCTTCCAGTAAGTCCAATCGGTCCACGCGGCCCCCCGTCCAAGGGTCGCGTCACTGGCGATGAGCAACGGTCGCGGTTCGGTTCACAGATGCAGGGTGGGGAGGATGGCCGTCAGCGCGTACAGGATGCCGGCCAAGGTCAACAGGCCCCCCACGAAAATACCCAGCCCATTCAGCAGCGGCGTATTGCGATGGGCGCCCACCACGGCCTGGTCATTCACGAGCAGCAGCAGAAACGCGATGGCGGGCGGCATCGTCAGCACCGCAATGACGTTCACCACGATCACCACGCTTTCCAAGGGAAAGCCCGGCAGCAGCACGATAGCGCCCGCCAGCCCCACCAGCCCCAGCAGCACCACGTAAAACACCGGGGCGCGCCCGACGGAGAGGTTCAGGCTGTGGGGCTGGCCGGTGACCTCGCCCACGGCGTAGGCGGACGCGCTGGAGATGGTGAGCGAGGCGATGAGGCCGGCCTCCCCGATCCCAATGGCAAACAGCGCCGCCATGGCGTGCCCGACAAACGGACGGAGCGCCTGGGCAAATTGCGCCGCCCCGTACTGACTGGCGTTCATTCCGTGGGTGAACAGCACGCTGGTGGCGATGATGGCGGCGAGTCCCACGGCGGCGGCCAACGCGGCGCCCAGCGCCGTGTCCAGGCGGCCGTGGCGCAGATCCCTGGGCGTGAGGCCTTTGTCCGTGACCGCACCCTGCTGGAAAAACAGCATCCAGGGCGTGATGGTGGCGCCGATGTCCGCCAGCAGCAGCGTCAGGTTCGCGGAGTCCAGTCCCCCCGCCGGCATCGGCGTCCAGGTCAGCACCGCCTGCCCGACCAGCCCCCAGTCGGGGTGGCTGGCGATGGCCACCGGAATGAACACCAGGTTGACCAGGGCGGCCGCGATCGCGACCCGTTCCCAGGACCAGTAGCGGTGCCACAGGATGGCCACGACGTTTAAGCCAAGCCCCGTGGCGACCGCGACCCCGGCGGGAATGCCAAAGAAGCCGGCGCCGGCCACCATGCCCACGAACTCCGTGATCAGGGTCAGGAAGTTGGTGACCAACAGGTCGCCCATGGCGAAGCGGCCCCAGAAGCGGCCGAAGCGCCGGTAAATCAGTTCCGCGTGTCCCGCCTGGGAGACCGATCCGAGCCGCACGGTGATTTCCTGCGCCACAAACGCCATCGCAAACGTCAGGAGGACGAACGGCAGGAAGAAGCCCACGCCAAACCGTGCGCCGGTGGCGGAATAAGACAGCATGCTGGGCGCATCGTTCTCCCCCAGCATCACCAGGAGACCGGGGCCCAGGATCAGCCAGAACACCCGAAGCGACCCCCGGCGACGGGCGCGTTCGACGGCCAGCCGGTCGTGCCGTCGTCCCTGCCGCTCCATGTCGTCGTCTGCCTGCGCCCACCGCCCATCCTGCACGCGCGATGCCTCCTCCCTGGCTTCCCCCTTGATGCCGACGACAGCGGGCCGTCATCGGATCTTCCGGACCCGTGGGTCCGCTGGGTCGACTGTTGCCCTGGGATCACTTTGTTGCCCGTGGGCAATACACGGTACGACGGGTCGGCCGACTGGTGCGTTGTCCTTTGTCGGGGCCCCCAAATTCTCTGCGGGCGGCCAGTGTGGCACAGTAATGGATGGCGGCCGCCATTATCCCCAATTGCCGGGCGGCCCCCGCGCAGGTATAGTGCGGTGTGACGCTGGGCGATGTGTGGGGCGCCCGTGCCAAGGTGGATGGAGGCGAGCCGTGGAGAAACAAGATGCCACACCCCGGCATACCGGGCCGGTTATCCATATCGACATCGACGCCGACCAGGACAACGCGAACTGGCTGCGCATCGTGGCCGCCGACCGGCGCCGGCAGAAGTACCCGCAGCAGCGCAACGAGGAGCTTGCCGCCGGCGCCGTCCCCGCGGCGACCGATCTCGACCGGGGGACGGCGTTCGCCCTCAGCATGAACGGGTATGGCCCGATGGGGCGGTGGCGGATCCAGGAAGAAGCCCACGGCGCGTACCTGGCCTGGAGGGACACGGGCCACCTGCCCCATGACCTCACGCGGCTCCGTTGCTATTTGTACTCTGAGGAGCAGGACCGCTGGGCTGGAGACCGGCGCGAGCTCGCCGACCCGACCACCGACCCACGGTGGCCCTTCACCGTGGCCCTGCTGGAGGCCATTCGCGAGGAACTGTCCTAACAGCCACTCGCGTCGGCCGTGGGGTGGCGAGTGAGCCGGGCGAGGTCCCCCGAGGGGAGGGTGCGCGTGAGCTGGGTGCACGTGGCCGTCGGAGCGGCCGCCGTCGTGGCCGTGGGGGCGTTCGTCAAGGCCCGCCCCTGGACCGCGGGGAGTGGCCAGGCGGCGGCGGTCCGGAGCGCCGGGGTGTCGCCGGGCACAAGCCCCACCCCTCCCCGCGTGGGTGCGCTGGTCATGGTGCCGCTGGGCCGGCCGACCCTGCCCGGCCCCGCTGCGGTGACCGTTTCCGTGCACGGTCAGGGACGCTGGCATTGGGTGGGCCTGGACTACCAGGGTGCGGGCTGGTCGGTCAATGTGCAGGAGATCGAGTCGCCGCGCTTCTTCAATGTGGCATCGCATGTCCGTCACGTCATGCTGGACGGTCGTCCCGCCGAGGTGGCCCGCTGGACGGTCGGGGGCACCCCCGCGGCCAGCGCGGTGATGCAGGTGCGTCCACATGTGTACATAGACGTCACCGGCGCGCACGTGTCCCTGGCCCGCGTGGAAGCCGCGTTGGTCAGCCTGGTGGCTCCCGGCCAGTAGGTGAGCGTCGTCCCGAGCCGCGCGCAGCACCCGCCGTGGGCGATTCGGCGCGGACCATCTCCATCCACGGCACCGACAGCAGCCCGGGAGGCACCCGGACCCGTTGTCCTCATCGTCTGGCGGGAATGGACCGTCGTGGGGCCCCAGGCGCCCTGGGGCCGGGTGCTGCAGCCAGGATGGCCGCCACGGAACCTTCCCAGCGCGCACGGGCTCCAGTCGGCGCTGGCGATTCCCACGGGAATATTCTCTTCCAGCCGGGTGCAACCTCCCGGCCGGTTCATGCGTTGCAGGAGATGTGAGACATGTAGTCCGACGCGCCCCCCATGGGCGCCGGCGCCGCCGCGTCCGCGGTGGGCGCCTGGTCGTTGTCGTAATGGCTTTGGCCTGGCTGGTGGCGTTCGCCACGCTCCGGCCGTCCGCGCATCTGACGGCGGGCAGGTCGTCGCTCGCGCGCCTCACGCTCGCGGGCGCGACGCAGGTGGATTCCGCGACCGTGTCATGGGGCCGGCACCAGACGGCGCTGGCCGTGGGAGCTACCGGTGCGCTGACCCCCAGGACCCCCATCCCCGCCGGCGCGCGCGTGGACGTCCGCGTCACGGTATCCACGCCGCCGTGGCTGGCCTGGGCGCCCGGGCAGTCGCAGGTGATGTCGCGTCAGCTGCGGACGCCCCGGGCACCCGCGCTGGTGTTTCACCATGAGGCGCTCACGCTGGGCACCCCCGTGCTGGCAGCGTTCACGCGTGCAGGACAGGTGCGGGGGCTTGGCCCCCGCCCGGTCTTGGTGGCGGCCGACCGCGACACCCGGGGAGAGGCGGTCGAGGAGGCGCGCGGCACCGTCGATGTCGAAACGCGCGGCGCATCGTGGGAGGCGTGGTCGTCGCCCACGGCGCTCACGTGGACCGGAGTGTCGCCCGCGTCGACGGTGCTGACGCTGCAGCGGGATTTGGCCCAGCTGGGTTACCTGCCGCTCCGCTGGGAGCAGCTGGCGCATGGCGTGGGGCGGTTCGTCTGGCGCTATCCCCTGCCCGCGTCGCTCACGTCGCTCTGGACGACCGGAACGAGCAACGTGCTCACGACCGGGGCGGTCTGGCAGTTTGAGCGCGAAACCGGCTTGCCGGTCCAAACTCCAACGAATGCGGTCTTTTGGGACGACCTGGCCGCCAAGCTGGCGGCCAACGACCAGAACACGGAAGGCTATACGTACGTCCAGGTGTCGCAGGGGAGCCCCGAGCGGCTCCGGCTCTGGTTCAACGGGCGGCTCATGGTCAACTCGCTGGCCAACACCGCCAAGCCGCCTGGGGTCACGCACGTGGGCACGTTCCCGGTGTTCCTGCGCTACACCTCCCAATCCATGCGCGGCACCGACCCCAGCACCGGCCGCGCCTACTATTATCCGAACGTGCCCTGGGTGAACTACTTCAAGCGCAACGACGCTGTGCACGGGTTTGCGCGCCAGCACTATGGGTTTCCCCAGAGCGCGGGGTGTGTGGAGCTGCCGGTGGCCACCGCCAAAACCGTGTACGGCTACATGCACTACGGGACGCTGGTGACAGTGCTCCCGATTCCCACCACCACGTGAGGGAACCTCCCCGCCCTGGCGGACGAGCTTCCTCGACTCCGCAGGTCCGTTGGCGGGCGCGAAGCCAGCCGCGGCCGTGACCCCTCCCTCACAGACGGGAGTTGGGGACGCATGCGCTCAAAGGTCTTGCTCGGCCACCGTCCGCACCGCCTGCTCCTTGACCCAGCCCACGCCGTCCGCCGGCTGAATCCCGGCCGGCAGCCGGCCGCCCGCCGCCCGGGGATGGCCCCCACCCTGGAACCCGGCCTCCATGAACCGAGCGGCGTCCAGCCGCGGGCTGCTGCGGCACGACAGCCGCCCGTCCGGCTTGATCGCGATCACGGCCGCCAAGTCGTGCGCGGTCAGCAGCCGATGGGACAGCTCATTCACGGCGCCCTCCTCCTCGAGCCGCACGACGGCGAGCGGGTAGGGGCCGGCCGGGAACAGTTCGGTGCGGTCCGTGTACCGCGCGATGAACGCTTCCTCCTCCGATTCCAGCTGGGTGAGCTGGTGGCGCTCGTCCTCCGTCAGGGGGGACCAGCCATCGCGAAACTTGTCGCGGAACCACTCCCAGCCCCGCGCCATCCGCAGGCGGTTCAGCGCCTGGCCGGCCGCGTGGTCGGGCCGCCACAGATCGTAATCGTCCACCGGCTCCAGCAGGGGGCGCCAGCGCGGATCGTCCGCCGCGAGGCGTCCGGTGGTGGTGAGCCACTCATACAGGAGCGTGCTGGCGCAGTGCCGCTGGTCGATGTGCACCCGCGGCCGGTCCGCCAGCGGCAGCGCCGACTGGTGGTGGTCAATCAGGGCCACCAGCCGGTCGGCTTCCCGCGGATACACATCCACCGGCAAGGACACGTCGGCCAGCACCACGGGGCGGTCCGGCGGCAGCGCGGCCAAAAACGCCGCCGCGCCATCGGGGTACACGAAAGCCGGGAGCATCCCGGCGGCCAACCCCAGCACGGCGCACGTGGCACCGTCCAAACAGTGGTCATGGGTCACCAGCGTCAGCGGCGTTGCCATCGGCGGCTGCCTCCTCGATCTCGTGTGGACGTCTTCGGTCGTCCCTTCGGTTGTCTCTTTGACGCTCCGGGACGTCGCCCCGGCGTCCCGTCGGCTTCTGTATGTTATCCCACCGGGCGCGTCGCGATGGCCGGGGTCGGTTCCAGCGATGGCCAGGCCGACACCCACGGACTCATGGGATCGGCGGGGTCGGGACTCACCAGGGCCACGGCCAGCCGGCGGGCGCGGGTGAGCGCGGTGTAGAGCCGCCGGCCCGCCTCGGGCGTGTCGGGATACGCCCGCAGGCTGGCATCCCAAATCAGGACGGCGTCAAACTCCAGGCCGCGCACGCGGGCGAGCGGGGCCAGCACCAGGCCCCCCCGGTACACGGGATCGTCCGTGAGCCGCTCCGGTGCGCTCCCCAGCGCCTCGAGGGCACGGCCCAGCGCGTCCACCGCGGGGGGCGCCATCTCATCGGGCACAATCACGGCCATCGTGCCCGCGTGGGACGCACTCTGCGCCATGGCCAGCCAATCCGCCATCGCCGCGGCTCCGGGCGCCGCGACCACCCAGCGGCGCACGACCCCAGGCACGGGGTGCCAGCGCACGCTCGTGCTCACGGGGGCGTTCGGGTCCAGACGCTGGCGCAGGGCCGCGGCGGCGCCGTGGATCACGGGGGGCAGCCGGTAGGCCTGGCGCAGATGCACCCGCTGCGGGATGCCGCGCCCGGGGCCCAAAAGCCTCGCGGCGTCGGCAAAGACAAAAGGGTCCCGGTCGGCCTGCAGGGGGTCGCCCGCCAGCACCCACCATGCGTCGGGGGCGGCCAGCGCACCCAGCGCGGCCAGCCCCGGCGCCGGCAGGGACTGCACCTCGTCGACAATCACCCAGGCCGGCGGCACGGCCAGCCGGGCGCCGGTGCGCACGGCCAGCAGCAAGAGGGCGGCGGGGTGGCGAAAGGCATCCGGCTGCGCGGCGAGGAAGCGGCCGGGATCTTTGTCCGGCGCGGACCGAATGCGGCGTACGCCGTCGGCGGGCCAGGAACTCTGGGGGTCGCGCACCACCCATCGCATGAGCGCGGGTGCCAGCTGCGCCAGGAGATCCTCCGGGGTGGCCAGGTGGGTGCCCGCCTGCGTGAGGCCCAAACGGGGCAGGGCCGGGCGCAGGTAGGCCGCCAGCGTGGCGGACGGAGCCACATACAGGCCCGGCCGGTCAGGGGGAGCCACCAGCGCGATGCGGTGGGCCGCCACCACCGTTTTGCCCGTGCCGGCCGGCCCATCCAGCAGCAGAACGCGGCGGCGGGGGTCTCGCTGGGCCAGAATCCGGCTCTGCTCCGCATCCAGTACGTCGGCCATGGCTTCGAGGCTGGTGGAGGCCGTGCCCTGCAGGCGCCGCCGCACCCGGTCTTCGAACACCGCACCAAACCGGGGCGCGGTGCGGTGAATCCGCTCGCCATCCCACTCGATGTCCTCCACCACGGCGTCGGTCACCTGAAGCCGGCCGGTGCCGCCCGCCTGCAGGAGCTGGCGCTCGGTCAGGCTGACCGTGAGCGTGGGCTGGCCGGGATGGCGCACGAGGTCGGCCAGGGCGGTGAGATGACTCACGTCCAGCATCTCCCGCGGGCCGGGCGGCACGGGGAATGACTCCGAGCGAGCGTAGTTGCTCACCCGCACGTCCAGCGCCGCCGCCTGTCCGGAACCGTCGGCGACCCGGCAGCGAATGCGCGCGAAATATGGGGTGTGCGTGGCTATCATCTCCGTCAGCTGCTGCAGGCGCGCCTCGGCCCGCTCCGCCACCTGCCAACGCACTTCGTCGTGGCCGGCCCGGGCACGCGCCAGGGCCTCCTGCGACGCCTGACGGCGGCGAACCTGCTCGGCCGGCGCCCAGGCGAAAAACGCGTCGGCCACGGTTTGCTCGCCCGCAGGGGACGCGGGCCTCTGGGGCACTGTCCCATCCGGCATCAGGGCCACCTGTCCTCCCTCACCCGCTGTCCGCGCCGGAGCCCAGAAATGGGCCGCCCGGCTGGCGCCAAGGAGCCATAGTAGCACAAGTCGCCGACGATCACCGTGGATGCATGGGGCCCTATTGACAAGACAGATGTAAAGACAGATTCTGACGTGGACGTACAGCATGAGAACAGGAGGAGATGGGGTGGCGGCACGGGTATTGGAGTGGCGTGGGGTGGAGGCGGTGCCGTCCGAGGCGCGGCATGGGCGGCCGGCTCAGCTGTTCACCTTGTGGTTTGCCGCGAACCTGGGCTTTCCGGCTTGGGTCATCGGCGTCCTGGCCGTGGCCCTGGAGCCGGACTGGCACCTCGCCCTGGGGGCGGTGGTGCTGGGGGCGCTCATCGGCTCGGTGCTGGTGGCGGGGGCGGCTGCGCTGGGTCCGGGGACCGGGTTGGGGTCTCTGCCCCAGTCCGCGCGGGCGTTTGGCCGGGTGGGCGTGAAGCTGCCGGCGCTGTTGAACTGGGTGTCCTGCGCCGGGTGGTTCGCGGTCAACACCGTCTTGGGCACTGAGGCGGTCCAGAGCCTATGGCGGTGGCCGGTGGCTCCGGCGTTCGCGGTGATGGTGGTCGTCCAGGTGGGGCTGGCGATTTTCGGTCACGACATGATTCATCGGGTGGAGCGGGCCGCCAGTGTGGTGCTGCTGCTGCTGTTTGCCTATTTGGCGGTGCACACGGCGGGCACCGCCGGCCCGGCGGTCACGGGGGCGGCCAATTGGCCCATGGCCATTCTGACCGTGGCGATTTCCGCGTCGTATCTTTTCAGCTGGGGTCCCTACGCGGCGGACTACTCCCGCTACCTTCCGGCGGACACGCCGGCCCGGCGGGTGTTTTGGTGGGCCTTTGTGGGCTCGCTGGCATCCACGGCCGGTGTGATGGTGCTGGGGGTGCTCATGGCGGTTCGGTTTCGGGTGTCGTCGGATATGGGGCTGCTGGCGGCGGGGGCAGGCCACCTGGCCCCGGTCGCGTATCTGGCGGTGGTCGGGGGCACTGTGACGGCGAACGTGCTGAACGTGTACACCGGGGCCACGTCCACGCTCACGCTGGGCATTGGCCGGGACCGGGTCCAGGCGGCGGTGCTGACCGGCCTGCTGGGTTCGGGGCTCACGCTCCTTGGCATCAACGGGGGGTTTGCCACCCAGTACGAAAACTTCCTGCTGCTGCTGTCGTACTGGGTGGCGCCCTGGCTGGCCATCCTGTTTTGGGAGCATCTCCGGCCGCTCTCGGCCCCGCGGCCGGTGGGACCGGGCGTCTGGGCCTTTCTCGTCGGGGTGGCCGCGTCGGTGCCGTTCATGTCCCAAACGCTCTGGACCGGCTGGGTGGCCCGGGCCTGGGGCGGCGCCGACGTGGCTTACTATATGGGGTTTTTGGTGGCGGGCGTCACGTATTGGTACTGGAGTCGTCCACGAGAAACCCCAGCTGTGCCAAAGCCCGGCGGCCGCGTTCCAGCGTAGCCTCGTCCCGGGCGCGCACCGTGTGCCAGTGCACCCCGTCCGTCAAGAGGCTTAAGAGCTGGCCGTGCTGGAGCGTCATGCGGTCGATGAAGTCTTGGACGTCGGCCCGGGAGTGGAGGTTCAGCCCTCCCCGGAGCTCGCCGTACACCGGATGCTCCACCAGCACATCGAGAATGGACACCCCGGCGTCGACCAGGCTGGTCAGTTCCGCCGCCGTGTCCTCCGGACGATGCCTGACGGCAAACACGGTGGTGTGTAACCCCTCGGGCGGGCGCGTGAGGACGTAGCCGCGCGGGGTGGCTTCCACCGCCGCGCCGCCCGCGCGGAGGAGGGCCACGTCATGCACCACCACCTGCCGGGATACCCCGAACCGCTCGGCTAGGACGTAACCGGGCATCGGCTGGTGCGCCTGCTGCAGCAACTCCAATATGTCGTCTCGGCGTGTCATCTGACGCCATCCCCTCGTGCTGATGTTCCCCACATTCCGGGTCGGCGTACAGTTCGCGTCCCGGTCCGTAAATCCCTGCCTGACTCGGCCTTGGGCGAGGGACCCGGCTCCAGCAGGATACGGGTGTGGGGTGGCGACCCACGCAATCAGTGGTCCGCGAGCCTGTTGGCCTGAGCCCTCGCCCGATCCCCCGATCCCGCGAGTCCCGTTGAGCCCGGCCGATCCTTCCCGGCACGCCCCGGTGGACTTCTTCTGGGCCACGACGTGGACGCAGCATGGGTCCCGGACTGTCCCCGGTGATCCGGGCATACACCGTGGCATGGCGGCGCGGTCGCACGAGGCAGAAGGGAATGGCGTCATGCAGGTGGTGGCGGACGATGGGGTGCGGCTGAAAGCCAGCCGATGGGGGACGGGTGAGGCGGGTACGGTGCTGTTGCTCCCGGATTGGCTGGCGTCCGGCGAAGGGTTTCTGGCCCTGGTCCCGGCGCTGACGCGGGCCCACGGGGCGGCGGTGACGCTGGACCCACGCGGCACCGGCCATTCGGACCGGCCGGACGCGGGCTTGCGGCTCGGGCGGGACGTGGCCGACGCCGCACTGGTGGTGGGCCGCTTGGCCGAACCGCCGGTGGTGGTCATGGGGTACGGGTATGGCGCGCTCGTGGCGCTCCGGTTGGCCAGCGAGGCGCCGGAGCTGGTGTCGCACCTGCGGTTGCTGGCGCCACCGGTCATGCTGCCCGCGGAGGGGCCGGGTCGTCGGGCGCTGGCAGAGGCCATCGAGGACCCGCGGCGCCTGTGGGATCTGGTGGCGTCGGGGGCGAGCCACACCCTTTCACCCTATATCCTGCAGGCGGTGTGCGAGGACATGGCCCGCACCACGGCGGCAGCCGGTCTGGCCCAATTGGACGCCATGGTCCGCGCGCCCTGGGCTCAGTTGGTGGCCGCGGTCAGGTGTTCCGTGGCCGTGGCCACCGGGGAGGCGGACTTCTGGAGTGGCGCGCGTCACGTGCGGGAGCGCATGGGCGTGGAGCCGGTCGTGTGGCGGGGCGTGGGTCACTTCGCGCTGGCGGAGGCACCGGAAACGGCGGCCGCCTGGTGTCGTCCCCCGGATCCAGGCGCTATCGATGCGGTCGCGGCCGAGCGCGCCGGGGACGGCCCGCCCCCGTGGGAGCCGGAACCGCCGTGAGGTGGTCGTAGATGGCTCGGGGCAACCGCTCCGCGGGGGTCTTGCCGAACTGGCTGGGCGCCAGGGTTCTGCCGGTGGTGGAGCCCACGCGGTCCAGCACCGCCTTCAGGGCCGCCGGCGGCAGCACCCGGGGGGCGGGCTTCACGTCCGCGTCCCGCATGGCCTCCACCACCAGCGTCTTGACCCATCCGCGGCATTCGCCCTCCATCCGGTCCCAGGCGTTGCGCCAAGCCACCGCGCCGTACCGGCTGGCTTCCGCCGTGGCGTCGCTCACCCGCTGCGCCACCTCGCGGTCCACCGGATGCTCCAGCAAAAAGGCGGCCCACTCGCGCTGGTCGAGGACGCGGAGCCGCCCGCCCCGCTTCTGCACGTCCAAAAACATATCCACATAGCCCACGGCGCCCTTAGGGTGAAACCAGGGAGGCGATGCAATGTCGTAGTACCGACCGGACACGGGGTCCCCCATCAGGGTCTCGTTCCACCAGCGGCCGGCCAAGAATCGCTTGAACGACGGGTGGCGCGTGCGCCACGCCGACCAGCCCCCGTCTGACCAGTTCCACACGCGGCTGCCGTGGGGGATGAAGTAGCGCCGCTCCGTCGGGCTTTCATAAACCAGCACGCCAGAAAACAGCCGGTGAAACGCGCCGGCCGGCTTCCACGCGGCGATGGCAAAGCCTTCGGGGGGCGGCGTGGGCGTTGACGGCGGCGCCTGCTGGGCCAGGGCCGCAAGATCCTCCGTGCCCAAGCGGCCCGTGTCCAAGCGGTCCTTGTCCAACAGGTCCTTGTCCAACAGGTCCTTGTCCAATGTTGTCACCATGATGCGCTCCTTGCCCGGCCGCGTTGAGCCGCCTGCTTGACTGCGGGTCGCCTGTCGGCCAGCGTGCGGCCAACCCATTGGCTTATTGTAAACGACCCTGAGGGGTCCAAGCCAGTGCGCGCGCCGTCGACCCGCGCGCGCCCACGGCCGACGGGCCGGCCGGCGCCAGTGGGGAACCTTAAGGCGAGTCGACCGGCACCAAGGGGGGTCAGACGGAGCGATGCGGCAGCTGTTCGCGCGGGCCGGGGTGAGCCTGCAACTAACCAAGACGGCGCTGGCGGCGGGGCTGTCGTGGTGGCTGGCGGAGGCGCTGTTCAGCCGGGCGCGGCCCTATTTTGCCCCGCTGGCCGCCATCCTGACGATTCAGGTCACCGTGGCCAAATCGGTCAGCCTGGGCGGCCAGCGCATTTTGGGCGTGGCGGGCGGGATTGTGGTGAGCTTTGCGGTGGCCCACTGGCTGGGGGTGTCCGCGGGGTCGGTGGCGATCGTGGTGCTGACCGCGATGGGGCTGGCCGCGGTCCTGGGGCTGGGCCCCACGGCGGTCACGCAGTCGGCCATCACCGGGCTGTTGGTCATGGCACTGGGCACCAAGGCCAGCTACGCGGCGGCGCGGCTGGTGGATACGGTCTTGGGCGCACTGGTGGCCGTGCTGGTGAACGCCCTGCTGATCCCGCCCGACGCCACGCCCGCCGCCGTTAATGCAGTGTCGGGCCTGTCGACGCTCCTCGGGCAGCGGCTCACCGATCTGCCAGACCCCGTGGGAACGGGTCAACCCCTAGTGGACCGGGTGGCCACCACCCGGGCGGTGGTGGCGGGGGCATCCGAAAGCCTGCAGTTTGCGCCGCTGCTGCGCGGGCGGCGCCGGCGCCTAGCGCGCATCAAACGGGCGGAGCGCGTACTGGGGCGACTCACCTGGCGGGTGTTGGACCTGGAGGACACCGTGCGGGAGCTTACGGCAGCCGACCAGCGGCGGTTTGAGCAGTTCAACCGCCTGCGGGCGGCGATGCAGGAGGTACTGGCGCGGTACAGCGCCTGGGTGGTGCATCCCGATGAGGCGGCGTGCGTTCGCCTGCAGCACGCGGCCCAGGCCTTAACCGAGGAGTGGACCGCCGCCCGGTCCCTCCCGGGGCCCACGACGACGCCCTCGCCCCTCTACACCACCGCCGTGGCCCACCTGGCGCGGCTGGTGCCGGAGCTGGGCGCCCTGTCGCCCGCGCGCTCCTGACCTACAAGGTATACTGGCGCCACCGAGGGCCAAGGGGGAGTCGCCGTGCCGAAGCCGGTAGGAGTGGTGACGCGGTACCGGACACACGTGCCGCACTTTGACGTCGCGTTCTGGGAAACCAAGGACGTGGGCGGCGCGCGCCGGCCATGGATCCCCGGCACGGTCCCCATGGTCAGCTGCTTTGGGGACAATCGGGTGGCGGCCGCCCACCCCGACTGGGTGCAGGTGGGTCCGGGCGGCGAGCGCGGCGCGCGGCCCACGCGCTACTTCGATTGGGACACGCTGTGTCCCTCCCGGCCGGAAGTGATGGCGCTGGCGCTGGCCTGGGCCGAACAGGCGCTGGAGGGGGCCGGTGCCCTGCGCTTGGACGATGTCACGTTTGCGCGGCGGGGCTACTGCGCCTGCGCGCGCTGCCAGGACGGTGCCGCCTCGGCCGGGGTGCCGCTCGTCGTCTGGCGCCAGCGCGTCCTGACCCAGTTTGTGGCGGCCGTGCGCGCACGGGCGGGCACGCGGCCGCTGTACCTCACGCTGTACCCCGACCCGTACCCCGGACATCTGGAACACGAACGCGGCCTCGATCTGGAGCAGTTGGCGCCGCTGGTGGACGCCTTTGTGGTGCCGCTCTATGACCTCGGGTACAGCACGACGTACTGGCTGGAAGTGATCGCGGCGGGGTTTCGCGATCGGTTGGGCGCCCATCCCTGGTGGGCGGAACTGTATGCCTTGAAGGTGCCATCCCCCAACCTGGTCAGGGCGGCACAGGTGGCGGGCACCTACGCCGACGGGCTGCTTTTGGCCTACGGGTCCCAGCTGTCGGAGCTGCAGGCGGTCGCGGCGGCGGTGAAGGACTACTTTGGATAAACGGCGGCCATAGCGGGCCAAGACGCCGCGTGGGACGAGGGGACGGCTTCTGCCTGCGCTGGGTGCCCAGCGAAGCGGGCCGAACAACCGCGTCATGACATTGTCGGGCGTTCGTGCTATGCTCAGTTCTAGGAGCCTTTTCGGAAATTCGGCGATGACGGGGGCGAGGGGGCGCTAAGCGCTTCGCCGAGGGCCGCGAGCGGGCGCCGGCGGGGCTACGGCCCCGGCGGCGCCTGGGGCGGCCGTCTTCGGCGCACCCCATGCTCGGGATCCCCCGATCCCGTTTGGCGGCCGCGATGGCATTGACGCGCGGTGGGGGGCGCGTTAGGCCGGCACGCGCCCCCACGCCTTCACGTGCTCCACGATGGCCGCGATCACCAGCCGCCCGTACCATAGGTACCGGCGCCGGTGGTGCGCCGTCTTCACGGCGGCGCTCGCCCACGGGCTATTGGTCCGCTCCACCGCCGTGCGGTGCGCATAGATCCGGCGCCCGATCGGAGACCCGTGCGGGACGCCCCTGGTCGCGTACCGGGTGCCCCGGTGGTTCACCGTCACGCGCCCCCGGGCTTTGGCACACGGGGTGGGACAGGGCGCCGCGCGCTGGTTCTGGGCCGGGCACGCCCAGATCTGGATGCCGGGACGCTGCTGGCCGCGGGGCGCCAGCGGGCGGTCCGCGGCGCAGATCGGGCGGCCGTCGCGGCGGGACTCAGGGCGGGCGGGGTTGGCGGGGTGTGCGGGGCGAACACGGGCGTGAGCCCGCAGGTGCGGGTGAAGGTCCACAGCCCCGTCACATCATACGCGGCGTCGGCGATGGCCCGGCGTAGCGTGACCCCGCGGCCCGCATACCGGGCCTGCGTCTGGCGCAGCAGATCGGGGTGCGCCACCCCGTCATGCCGATGGGCGCCGCCTATCCCCTCCCCAGGGACCCCCAGGGACCCCCAGGGACCCCCAGGGCCATCCCCACGCCCCAAAATCACACGATCCCTAGCGGTACTTTCGCAGTTGAGCCCGCGCGTGGCGGGGACACCATGCCCGACGCGGGGTGCCGGTCCCGGTCGTGTAGTACCTAGCGGGTCACGGCCGCATGATACGCCGCCAAGCCAAAATGCTCGAACAGCGGCATTTGGGCCGGCGTGCGCTCCGTCACCCGCAGGGTCGGCCGCTCCCGGCGGCCCGCGGCGGGGAGGTCCACCACCAGTTTGA
>JAJYPH010000248.1 GCA_021795575.1 Bacillota bacterium | reverse complement strand
CCCGGAAGCTGCCGACCTGGTGTTCCAGAGTGGCATCCCCGTGACGATGGTGGGACTGGACGTCACCCACCAGGCGTGCCTGACGGACCAGCATCTGCGGGCTGGCGCCCCGGATCCCGAACGGGCCTACGCCGAGGTGCTGGCCACGGCCACCGAATTTTACATGCGGGCGTACAATCCCGGAGCACCCACCGGCGACCGCACGTGCCCGCTGCACGACCCACTGGCGGTGGCCGTGGCCGAAGACCCCACCATCGTGACGACCAAGCCCTATGCGGTTCGCGTGGCACTGCAGGATCCCATCACGCGGGGCATGACCGTCGTGGACGCGCGTGGACGCGCCCCGGCTCCCACCCACCCGGTGGACGTGGCGCTCAGCGTCGACGCGCCGCGCTTTCTCCACGCGTTCTGTCGGCGACTGGGCTACCACGACGTCCCCTAAGCCATTTGGCGCACCAGTGCGTCCCGTGCTAAGGTCGGGGGAGCGAAACCCGGCCGGCAGCCGGCATCACTCCCACACCGGGAGAGGGGGAGGACTCGCCCATGGACTGCGACATCACCGACAGGAACCGTCCGAGCTCATCGAACCCCTCGCCCGCATGGTTCACCGAAGCGGGTTCCCCGCATCACCGGCTCCAATGGCAGGTTGCCCGGACGCTTTACGTCGGCGATTCGTCGTACCAGCACATCGAGGTGCTGGAGACAGAGCAGTTCGGGGTCGCGCTGGTGCTGGACGGCATCCTGCAAACCACGGCGGCGGACGAGTACATCTACCACGAGATGCTGGCCCTGGTGCCGCTCCTGTCGCACCCGCACCCGGCCCGCGTGCTCATCATCGGTGGGGGTGACGGCGGACTCGCGCGCGAGGTGCTGCGCGTACCGGGCGTCGAACAGGTCGTGATGGTGGAGATCGACCGGGCCGTCGTGGATGTGGCCCGGCAGTTTCTTCCCCGCCACACAGCGGCGCTCGACGACCCGCGGCTCACCATCCGCTACGAGGACGGCGTGCAGTATGTGACCGCCCTGGACGGGACCGAGGCGTTTGACGTCATCCTCGTGGATGCCACGGATCCCGAAGGGGACGGGCCCGGCCAGGTGCTGTACACGACCGGGTTTCACCGCGCCGTTCGGGCCGCCCTGCTGCCGGAGGGCGTTTACGCGCAACAGAGTGGCACCCCGATCTACAACCCCGACGTGCTGACGCGGGTGGCCCACGACGTGGACCAGGAATTTCCGGCCTGCCGCGTGTACTGGTGCACCGTGCCCACCTATCCCGGCAGCTTGTTCACGTTCACCGTGGGGTCCCTGGGTCCCGAGCCACTCACTCCGATCCGGCGGCTGCCCGACGGAGCGCCCACGCGCTGGTACACGCCCCGGGTCCACGCGGCGGCGTTCGCCCTGCCACCGGTCGTGGCCGAGCTGCTGCCCGACCGGGTGACTGCCGCGCAAGCCTGACCCCGGCGGCCTATCCGTTGCGTTTCAGTGCCCCCACGCGCAGCGCGTGGCGCTCCGCCAGCATGAAGAGGCCCAGACCCACCGGAATGAGGACCAACCCCCACAGCAGCAGCACCCCGGAGATGGGCAGCACGGCACTCACGCTGGCTCCGTTCAGCACGGCGTTGCGGACGTATTCCAGCGTGTACGTGGCGGGCGACAGCACCGAAGCCCAGGAGATCCACCCCGGCAGCACGGCCACCGGATAGTAGACGCCGGAGATCAGGAGCAGCACTCCCTGGATCACCTGGGTGGCCTGGGCGCCGCGTTCGGTGGACAAGAGCGGCAGAATCGCCGCCACCAGACCCAGCCCAATGAACGGCACGCTGGAGGCCAGGAGCACCAGGCCCGCGCCTGCCAGGTCGGCCCGCGCAATGCTGACGTGGAAAAACAGCGCCACCCCCACCAGCACCACCAGCGTGCGCACCAAACCGTACAGGACGGCCCACACACAGACCCCGAGCAGATACGTGAGGCGGTGAATCGGGGCCATGAAGCTGTACTCGATGGTGCCCTCCCACCGCTCCCACTGAACGGAGTTGGACACCTCCTGAAACAGGATGGACAGGAAGTTCCACAAGAGCGCCCCGATGGCGAGGTACACCACCTCGCGGTTGCGGGCCGCCCCGGCCGGCAGCGCCAGCCCAATGAGCCCAATCGTCAAGGTGTTCACCACGTTGTAAAACAGAAACACGATCTCCCACCCCAGATAGCGGCGGATGAGATGAAAGTTGCGGCGCACCAGCGCCCACACCCCCCTCAGCTCGCGCTCCAGGGTGGACAGCGGTCTTCGCCGGGCTGCCGGCACGTCGGTGGATGCCATTAGGTCCCTCCTTCTTCCTGGTCGGCCTCGTCCAGCTGCTCCCCGATGAGCGTGAAAAACACCTGCTCCATGGTGCCGGCGTGACCCCCGTACCGGGCCTTCAACCGATCCGAGCGGTCGATGGCCGCAAACTGCCCGGCGTTGATGATGGCCACCCGATCGCAGATGCGGTCCGCCTCGTCCATGTCGTGCGTGGAAATCACAATGGTGGCGTCGTGCGTGGCTCGCACCTCCAGCACAAATTCCTGGACCTCGCGCCGCGACTTGGGGTCAAGTCCGGTCGTCGGCTCGTCCAGCAGCATCAGCGTGGGCGATGTCAGCAGCGCCCGCGCGATGGCCACTTTTTGTTGTTGGCCGCGCGACAGCTGCTCCAACGGCACGATGAGCTTTTTCGCCGGCAGACCCAGGCGCTCCAGAATCTCACGGGCCCGCACCTGCGCCACGCGGTTGGGCACCCCATAAAGACCGGTGGCGTAAGCCAGGTTCTCGGCCGCCGTCAGCTTCTTGAAGAAGCTGGCCTCGACCGACACCCGGTTGATGAGCCGACGCACCAGCATCCGATGGCGCTCCACGTCAAAGCCAAACACCTCCACGCGGCCCTCGTCGGCCAACAGCAGCGTGGCCACCAGGCGAATCAGGGTGGACTTCCCCGACCCGTTGGGGCCCAAGATGCCCAGAATTTCTCCTCGCGGCACGTCCAGATCCAGGCCCGCCACGGCCGGCACAGGCCGCCACCGGCCGGTATCCGGGTCCTTCTCGCGAAACGTTTTGGCCACGCCCATCACCCGGAGGGCTGGGGTATCCGCGCTGATGTTCAGCGGTGTCAACACATCCGGAACCGTCGCCACGTCGTTGCCTCCTTGCACTCCCTGCTCCGGATCCCCGGCCATCGCTTTCGCCCTCGCGGCTCCACCCACCACACAGAAAAAGCGCCGGTCGGGTTGGCCGACCGGCGCGTCTAAAGGTGACGGCCTAAGGGGTCGGACCCCGAACTGAAGACACACCGATGCCGCCAACCGGCTGAATCCGCCGAGCCACTGTCATCGGGAGTACCTCCTTCGTTCGGGACCTGTGGGTTGAATAAGCGCCCCAGTTGAGGCCGCGCGTCACTATAGCAGGACGCCGACGCGGGATCAAGGGCGGAATGACAGGAGCCCGTTTGCGCCGTGACTCCGGACCATGGCGGTGACGGGGGCTCCCCCACGTCTGTCCGGGCACCATGGTTGTGACGTCCTTCACATCGCCGAGGTGGCGGGGCTCGCCGCGGCACCCGCCGGACCCCTTGCCCGTCGTGGGCCTCCGCCCGCAAAACCCCCGAGCGGGCAAAGATCCCGGTCCTGGCCGCCAAAACGCCCCCAGACCTGGGAAGCCGCCGACCCCCGGTCGGCGGGAGGCACTATTGTCCTGAGTCAGTAATGCGCTTGCAATAGGTTGCAAGGGCCGCGAGGATTTGGTCGGCCGTCTTCATTCCACGCCGCGATCCACGCCCGAATGCCGCCTCCAGGTCCGCCACGCTCCGACGGGCCGACCGTGGCAGCTTCTTGGTGGTCAATTCCGCAAACCACCGCTCCACGAGGTTCAGCCACGACGCACGCGCCGGCGTACAGTACAGGGCAAACCGCGGGTGTTTCACCAGCCCGCGCTGAATCGGGGGCGCCTTGTGGGTCGCATCGTTGTCCAACACCAGATGCACCGTTGCCAGCGGCCAACGCGATGGGGCCATTCCCGCGTGCTGCCGATCGGGCGTCCCCGTGCCGTCGAGCCTCCACGGTCTCCACCGCCTCGTGAAGCAGGGCCGCTGCCATTTGACGGCACGGACTGCATCTTGTAGACTGGTCAAGACTGGTCGCAAACGAATTGGGGGATGGTCGTGACCGAAGTGGGAACC
>JAJYPH010000247.1 GCA_021795575.1 Bacillota bacterium | reverse complement strand
CATGGCCCAGACCACCCAGCCAGACGGTGTGTTCAATGGCTCGTCTCTGTCGCTCAAGTCCAACGCCAGTGGCGAAGTGGCCCAGGGGCAAACCGTCACCCTGACGGCGACGGCGACGAACGTCTTCAGCCCGCTGTATCAGTTCTGGTACCAAGAGCCCGACGGCACGTGGGGGCAGAGCGGGAACTACCGGTCCAGCAACACGTTTACGTTCACGGCGAGCCAGGCGGGGACGTACCAGTATGTGGCGTATGTGAAGAGCCCCCTGGCGGCGAACAACGCGCACGGGGCGCTCGCGAGCAACGTCGGCACGCAGGTGGCCTACGGCACGGCGAGTGAGGTGGTCGTGACGCCGATGAGCCAGACGGTCGTGGCGGATGGCATGGCGGAGGGGACGGTCACGTACACCGTGGAAGACAGCCACGGCGACCGCGTGGCCAACTTCAGCGGGACGCTGACGCTGTCGGGCAACAGCAGGGGCCTCGGCATCAGCACCGGCGGCATGACCAGTGGTGACGTGTACGCGGTGACCAGCGGGGTCGCCATGGCGGCGTTCTCCGTGCCCACGGGGGACGCGGGTCAGACAATCAGTGTGTTTGCCGACAACCTGACCACCGCGGTGACGGGCAGTGGGGGTGTGTCGGGGCAGAGCCAGGTGGCGAACATCAACTACAGCAACGCGACGGCGATGGTTACGGCGGCCACCGCCTCGGCCTCGGCACTCATGGTGATGGCCACGCCCACGGGGTTGGCCAACAACGCGGCCAACTCGGCGATGGTGGAGGTGTCGCTGGCGGACCAGGCGGGCAACCCGTACGTGTCGCCGAACAACACGTACTTCGCCGACTTGACCATCTCCGGTCCCGGCTCGTTCAGTGCGTCGAGCACCGAGACCAGCGATGTGGTTGCGTTGCCGGCTGATGTCAGCACCGCTTCGGCAGCCGTGTACACGCAGCCGGGCGCATCGGGGGCGGTCACGATCAAGGCGACGCCCGTCTCGGGGGACCCCTTGAGCGCGGCCGCGCCGGTGTCCATCAGCCTGTATGAGGCGGGCGTGCCTACGCATCTCGCCATCTCGTCCAGCATGGGGGTGGCCAGCGGCCTCATCTATACCACCTACACCGTGGTGGTGGAAGATGCGCAGGGCCATGTCATCACCACCGGCGCGGGCTCCGGGATCAATGGGGGCACGCTCCACCTGAACGCGGACGCGTCGTACCTGGTGTTTTACGCTGGCGCCGCGCCGACGGGAACAGCGTATTACGCGGCGGCGCACCAATTTCCCGTCATACCCATCGCCCAGGGGACCGGGGTGTTTACGGTGGAGAACGACTTCTACCAAAGCGCTCCCGCCCCCGTCACCATCACCGACACGAGCACGCTGGGGCTGCCCAGCGCCTCGGTTTCTTACACCTTCACCCTGGGCCTGCCAGGCTACGCCATGGCGGTGCCGGGATTTGTGGTGCCCGCCGTCAACGGGCTGCCCGGGCAGCGCGAGGTCATTTCTGCCCAGCTGACTGATGTCAACAGCGATCCCATTGCCGAGGCGAACCAGCCGATCTGGTTTACGGTGAGCGACCACGGCGGGGTCTTGGCGCTGCCCAATGGCGCCAGCGCCGTGGGGGATACTTACGAGGCGTTTACCAACGCGTCCGGGGTGGCCACGATCACGGCGTCCCTGGCGTCGTCGGCCCCGCTTAACACAGACGCTTCGGTGGTGGTGTCGGGGATGTTCGGCGGCGTGAGCGGGTTGGCCGAAAGCTCGGATTACTACGCCGTCTCAGCGTCCAACTACACGACCCGCCTCATCACCACCTTCGCGGGGGGCCGAGTGGGTGGCGGCTCCGCCATCACCGGCCAAGTCGTCGGGCTAAATGCGTTGGGAAGTCCGGTGGGGGCCAATCCGGGCGACACGATTGTGGTGACCTCGTCCAATTCCGGCGTGCTTTCCATGCCGTCCTTCCAGTTGAATGCAGCGGGGACGGGTACGGCCACCGTGACGGCGGAGTCCACGGGGACCGCCACCCTGACGTTTACCGACGCGTCCAATCCCAGCGCCACCCCGGCCCTTGTGACCTACACCGTGGTGCCCGGCGCGCCCCTGAAAAACGCGCAGCTGTACTATCACGGGCAGGTGGTGGCTTACCCTAATACAGTGGCCGTCACGTCCGGGCAGGTGGTGGAGCTGTGGGTGAAAAATGTGGACGGGGGTGGCAATCCCATTCCGGTCGTGGGCCAAACGCCCCTGCAGGTGGTGCTGCCCGCCGTGGCCCATGGCGCGTGGGCCACCGCTTCGGGCGGGGTGACGTCAAGCATCGCGGTCGCCAACATCCCGCCCGGCCAGTCCAGCGCGCCGGTGTGGTTTTACAATGCCGGCGGGCCCGCCACCACCGCCACGCTGGACCGGTCCGTGGCTATGGACGCGGCGCAGCAAATCGAGTTCTTCCCAACCAGCCCGCTATTTCCGGCGGGCGCAGTATCCCAAGAATATGTGACCGGATACACCCTGTATGGTCGGCTGGTGTCGAGCGGAGACCCGATGTGGCTGTCGTTTGCCAGCGGCACCACCAGCGGCGCGACGGCCGCGAGTGGGGTGGCGCTCGGCCCCACGCCCACGCCCGTCGCCGCGGGGATCGAAGGTGAGCTGGCGGTGTCGGTCACGGTGCCCAGCGGGGCGGCGATCGGTGACACGATGGTGCTCACCGCGCAAGACGCCCCGGCCCAGGCGACAGAGACGGCGTCCGTGACCATTGGTGTCGATCACATCGTTCCTTAATATGTTGCGGCTGGGGGTTCGCGCGGGGACCGGATACTCGTCCGGTCCCCGCGGCATGAGGTCGCCGCCGGACGGCACCTGGTGTGGGCGTGGCACCTCCCCGCACATCCACAAGATGTGCGCCAAACGCGCGGGAAGGCGGGCAGGTCTCGTCCGGGACACCCTGCCACGGCCCGGTGCGGGTGACTGGCCATGGGCAGGCCAAGTGCCCTGGGTGGCGGACTGACGCTCGGGTCGTTACGGGCCAGTGCAGGGAATGCTCTGAGATGGCTTTTGGTCCCAATGCGACCCCGACCGGTGAGACGCACGGGAACCCCCAAGTAGGTGAACCCTCTCGCGCACGATGTGCCTACCCAACGCGGCCTCTCTGCCTCTCGTCCACGGCGACCGCAGCGCTGGGAGGCCCACAATTTAGGTTACCTTTGCGCACTTGAATGGGGCCGGTCGTACCCGGTGTTGAATTTTCTCGGGGCGCGATGCAGGAACATGGTCAGCTTGTGGCGAACGCGCAAGTGACTGGGCGAGAAGTGGCGCCGCGAGGGAGCAGGCCTCACGCCGTTCGACGTCTCCGGACGCGATGCCTGCGGACGCGCGCCACCCAGCTTGTTATCTGCTGGCAGGATGAAGAAGGGTGCGGCGAGGGTGCTCCCGCCCACGTTGGCTGCCAGCATGGATTGTTAGTGAGGAGGAGGCCCCCAACATGACATCACCAAACCGCAAAGTGTTCACCGGGCTCACCATGGCCTCATCGTTGGCATGGATGTCGATTTTGCCCGCCACGGCGGTGTTTGCCCAAAGTGCCCCGACGGTCACCCCGGGCTCGGTAACGCTCAGTGGCCCCATTCGTCCCACGAATGGGTCGGCCACGTTCACCGCCAATGCCAGTGACCCGAATGGCACGCCGGAGTATCAGTTCTGGGTGGAGTCGCCCACGGGTACGTGGATGGACATGCAGAACTATTCCACCAACAACACGTTCACGCTGTCCACCCCGTCGGCCGGCGACTACCTGGTGGTCGTCGACGTGATGGACAAGGCGCAGGTGGCGGCCGGCCAGTGGAACATGGCCCAGACCACCCAGCCGGATGGCGTGTTCAACGGCTCGACCCTGTCGGTTATGTCGAACGCCAACGGAGAAGTGGCCAAGGGCCAATCCGTCACCCTGACGGCGACGGCGAGCGGCATCTTTGATGCGCTGTATCAGTTCTGGTACCAGGAGCCGAACGGGACGTGGGTGCAGAGCGGCAGCTACCAGTCGAGCAACACGTTCACGTTCACGGCGGGCCAGGCGGGCACGTACAAGTTCGTGGCCTACGCCAAGAGCCCGGCGGCGGCGAACAACCCGCACGGGGCGCTGCAGAGCCAGAACGAGGGCACGCAGGTGGTCTACGGCACGGCCAGCCAGGTGGTGCTGTCCGTGGCCAGCCCGAGCGTCGTGGC
>JAJYPH010000002.1 GCA_021795575.1 Bacillota bacterium | reverse complement strand
AGGGGCGCCGAAGGGAGCGGATTGGATGCTGGATTTGTTGGACAAGACGCGCAGGCTCAACCGGCTGTTGCAAAAGAACGCGGGACAGGCCGTGGACTATGAGCAAATGGCCGAAATGATGTCGGATCTGATCGAGGCCAACGTGTATGTGGTCACGCGCACCGGCAGCGTGCTGGGCTACGCACTCCTGGATTCGTTCGAGTGCAGCATCATGCTGCAGGAGGTGCTGGGCAAGAAGGCGTTTCCCCTGGCCTACAACAATGGCCTCTTAAAGGTAGAGGAAACGTCCGCCAACATCTCGCAGGAGGCGCGCCGGTGCGTGTTTTTTCACGAGCGGGCCTGCATCTACGAAAACAAGATTTCCACGCTGATCCCAATCAATGGCGCCGGCGACCGGCTGGGCACGTTGGTGATTTCGCGCTTTGGGCGGGCCTTTGACGAGCAGGACCTGCTGCTGGCCGAGTACGCGGCGACGATCGTGGCCATGGAGATGATCCGTGGCCGCTCCGAGGAGATTGAAGAAGAGGCCCGTCGGCGGGCCGCCGTCAAGGTGGCGGTGGGCACCCTGTCGTACTCCGAGTTGGAAGCCGTGCAGCACATCTTTGATGCCTTGGACGGGCAAGAGGGGCTCGTGGTGGCTTCGAAAATCGCGGATCGGGTGGGCATCACGCGGTCGGTGATCGTCAACGCGCTGCGCAAATTCGAGAGTGCCGGCGTCATCGAGTCCCGGTCGCTGGGTATGAAGGGGACGCACATCCGCATCTTGAACGATCGCCTGCTGGGAGAGCTGCACCGCCTGCGCCGCTAGGGGCCGTGTCATGGGCCGCATGATGGCGGCAGGCGGTGGGATACTGCCTCCGAGGTGATTGCATGCAGCGGTGGCAGCAGCGGGTCGTGGCGGCGGGCAGTATGTTGGTGCTGGCCGGCCTGTCCGCGTGTGGCGCACCCCGTGGGGTGGCGAAGCCCACCCCCACGGGCGGCGGCCGTTTGACCGAGTCGGTGGGGTTCTGGGCCAAGGGTGCACACGCGAGCCTGGCCCCGGCCAGTAAATATCCCCACTCCATCACGGTCTTTTCGCCCCTGTGGTATACGCTGAACCCGACGGGTGGCCTCCGCTCGCACGTGGATGCGGCGGCGGCCCGCTCGGCCGCCGCTCTGCACTGGAAGGCGGTCCCGATCGTCAACCTCGCGGGTCGGCCGACGTTTCTCGCCTCCGTGACGGGTCGGCTGGCGGTCGCCAAAAGCCTGTCGGCGCTGGTGCGGACCCATCACTACGCCGGCATCAACCTGGACTTCGAGCCGGCGGCCGTGGCGTATAAGACAGACTTGGCCTCCTTCGTGACCGACTTGCATGACTGGCTGCCCCCCGCCGGGAAGGGGCTCTATCTCGACCTGGTACCGGCCTCCGGCGGTGCCTACGACTACAAGGCCATGACGCCCAACCTGACAGCGTACATCTTGATGTCGTACGACCAGCATGACTCCGGGAGCGCGGCGGGTCCGGTGGCGGCGACCAGTTGGGTGACGGCCCGCCTCGCCCGCATCTTGTCGGTGGTGCCCGCGTCCCACGTAGACCTCGGCCTCGCGTTCTACGGATACCGATGGGTGGCGGGGACCACCAAAGCCACCACCCTGCCGCTCAACGCGATTCCCCCAGCGGTGTCGGCCCACGCGAAGTACAACGCGGTGGACCAGGAAATGACGGGGACGTACACCGGCACCAGCGGCACGCGCTATGTGTTCTGGTACGAGAGCCCCCAGGGGTTGGCCGCCAAAGTCAAGCTGGCTCAGTCCAAGCATCTCCGCGGGGTGGGCATCTGGCGGCTGGGCTACCAGACAGGGCCTGCACTGGCACTGGTCCAAAAAGCCATCGGCGCGGCTCCGGCCAAGGGGCCCGCCGCCACCGCGGTCAAGACGCCGACGGCCAAGAAGTCGAGCCCCTCGACTACGGGCACGAAACCGTCTGCGTCGCAAACAGGCTCGAAGCCCCACAAGATCGCCACGTCGCGGAAGAAGTCGGCCTCCTCGACGCATTCTTGAGGCCGACCACTTCCGGACGGCGCGTTGGCAGGGATCCCGGTGCCGGGCGACGAACCCGCACAGGGGTCGGCCGACGTCCCTGAGGGGAGGGGACCGGGTCGGAGCAGCCACGGTTTTGGCGAGACAATCTGATCATGAACGGCGCCGGCCTTGCCGCCGGCGTTTTGAACGCGCTGTATCACGTAGTGGTGGCGCGGATGCTGGGCCCCGTGAACTATGGAACCCTGTCGGCTCTGGGCACACTGGCGCTGCTGCTGCAGACACCGGTGTCGGTTATCAGCCTGGTGTACACGCGGCGGGGAGCCAAACCCTCCGAGGTGGGGCGGCACGCGGCGGGCTGGGTCGGGGCGGGCGTGGCGCTCTGGCTGGCTCTATTTGCCGTCTCGGGGCCGGTGGCGCACCTGTTTCACCTGCCGCCGGATTTGGTGGTGGTGGCGGGGCTCACCGTGATTCCGGCCCTGGCGTACGGCGCCTTCGACGGCATCCTGCAGTGGGCCGCCAGCTTCGGCTGGGTGGGGGCGCTCACCACCTTGGACTCGCTGACGCGCACTATGGGGGCCTTCGCCACGTACGTGGGGCGACTCGGCCTCACGGGCCTGATTGTGTTCGGACCCCTGACCGCGCTCATCGACCTGATGGTGTCCTGGTTTGGCGTGCGGCGCGCCGTGCACTGGGCCAGGCGGCAAGGCCTCCCGCACTTCACGGGCCTGGTGAACGCGGGCGGCGTGGGGGTATTGGCGCTGCTGCTCACCAGCACGGATGTCCTGGTGGCCAAGCACGGCCTCCCGCCGCGGGCTGCGGGCTATTATAGTGGCCTCGCCACGATGGGGCGGGCGCCGGTCTTTTTCGCCGGAGCGGTGGGCACCGTGCTGCTGTCCAGTGCCCAGCGGGACGCAGTGCGGGCGCGCCGATACCTGGTGCGCTCGCTGTTGCTGGTGGGCATTTTGGGCACCGTGGGCGTGCTGGTGTACGTGGTGGCGGGACGTTTGGCCGTCTCGCTGATGCTCGGTCCCCGTTTTCTTCCGATGCTTCCGCTGCTGGTGGGGTACACCGCCGCCATGACCATGCAGTCGGGCATCCTGGTGGGACTCTACTACGGGGCGGCCCAGAACTGGCGTCTCCCCACCGTCGCGGCGGCGGTCGGCTTTTTGGTGTGGATGGGTCTCTTGTGGACCAGCCACCGGCTGGACCCGCTCATCCTCCGAACCATCTGGGTGATGGCGATTATCCTGGCCACCGTCCTCGGGTCGGTCGGTTGGCTCGAATGGCAGAGGCCCCGGCTCTCACGTCGGGGGGCGAACCCATAGCCCGGGACAAGCAAAAGCGGCGGCTCTTCCGAACCGCCGCCACAAGACCGGTCGACCGACCGGTGGGTCAGTGCCCTCAGCCACAACCCGACTGCGCGTTGGGATTGTTGATGGTAAATCCCGCGTACATGGGATCCTCGCTGTAGTCGATGATGCCCCCCTCCAGATGAGGAGCCGAATCCGGGCTCACCACCAGCTTGATGACACCCGCCGGAATGACGGCGTCCTCGGTGTTGGCCTCTTCCTCGAGGGCCATCTTGTACCCAATCCGGCCGCATCCACAGGCTTGGCCCGCCCATACCCGAACCAGAGTGGCTCCGCGGTCTTCCGCCAAATCGCCAAAGGCGCGCTCCGCGGCCGGCGTGACGGTCAGTGCGATGGACATGGTCTCGCCTCCCTTCGGAGCCTGTCCAGGCCGCCTCACCGCACGTGGGGCGGGCCCGTCCAAAAGCTTCATGCACTTCGGTGCTATGATACCACGAGAGATGGCGGACGCAACGGGGGGGATCGCGATGCTGCAGGCCTTGCATACGCTCTTGTACCAGGAGCCGTACTGGCTCCACGATGGCGCGGTGGTCCTGGCAGGGGGGCTGTGGTTGTACTGGGGCTGGCGCCACGGGCGGCGATGGCCGCGCTGGCAACTCCTCGCGTATGTGGCCGGAGCGGCTCTCTTGGCGCACTACGAAACTGTCGCCGGGATGATCTGGTATTGGGGTGCGTCGGGATTTGTCCTGTTGGCCGTCGCCGTGGGCACGTCTTTGGTTCGCGAGGAAGCGCCTGTTCCAGCCAAGCGGTAAGGCGACTTACCCGATCCGTGCTACGGCCTCGGACAGCGGAAACACGCGGCCCAGGACCGGCGCGGCGCGCTCCAGCAGTCGCTGGTCCTCGGTAACCAAGGGGCAGCCCACCTGCAACGCCAGCGCTGCATACAAGGCGTCATACGTGGAGATCCCGAGCTTGAGTCCCAGCTGGAGGGCCTGAGCCGCCAACGACGATGACGGTGCCAGCTCGGGCAGGGTGGCCAGCAAGGCGCCCAGCGCCCGGGAGGCCTCCTCCGGCGTCAGCTCGTGGAGAAGGTAGCACTTTTTCCACACGGTGTTCGTGACCTCTGCCACGTAAAGGTCAGGAGCCCACAGATCGACGCGGCCCGACGCGTACGCGGCCGCCAATTCACGGGCGGCGCCCGACCGCAGCTCGGGCAGGGCCCACTTCACCCCGCAGATGCATCCAGTACCATGGCTGGCACGCCGTCGTGCCTCACGCACTCACCGGGATCGGTCCTCCCGGATCAGAGACGTGCTGTCTGTGGTGGCCTCCATAGCATGGCTGACCAGAATGTCGTGGCGCACGGCGTCCAACTGGGGCAACCAGGCCTGGAGGTCTATCAGGCGACGCTGTCGTGCCACATGGTCGGCGAGGGCCTGACGCACGACGGCGTTGAGGCTGGTACGGCGGCGGCCCGCCTCGGCCCGGAGGGCGTGCACGACATCGTCGGGTACGCTACGGATGGTCAACTGCCCCATGGCATCACCTCGTACGATAAGTATAGCAACCCAGGCCCCGAAGGCGAGCTGAATCGAGGCAGTATAGAACGCAGACGAAGCGCCACGACCAATCCCGTCCGTTGGTCGTGGCGCGAGGGACGAGGGCAGAGCAAGGCTAGCCCGCCACGGCCAGCTTCCCCATGAAGCCTTTGGTGTCAATGATGTGGCGCCCGAGGCCCAGCCGCTCGGGAGCAATCCCGATGGCCAGCCCAATGGCCTGCGGGAGATGCAGGATCGGCATGGGGGCGGTGCTGGTGGCACTCGGCGTGTCGGGCTGCTGGCCGTCAAGGTTCAGGTGGCACAGCGGGCACGGCGTCACCAGCGCGTCGGCCGACACGTCGCGCGCCTCATCCAGCCGCTTGCCGGTCAACGCCAGAGAGCTTTTCTTGTTGGTTTCCAGCAGCGGGAACCCGCAGCACTTGTCCTTGCCCCGGTATTCTTCGACCGGGTCCGCCCCCAAGGTCGCGATGACCTGCTCCAGGTAGCCCTCGCGGCCCGCCGTGAGCGGATCCACGGCCGAGGAGGGGCGCACGATGTAGCAGCCGTAGAAGGGCGCCAGGCGCACGCCCGTGAGGGGCCGCACCACCATCTCCTTGAGGCGGTCCAAGCCATAGTCCTCCACGAGCACCCAAAGCAAATGCTTGACCTCGGTCGTGCCCTGGTATTCGAGACCCTCGTCCGTGAGGTACTGGTTTACCTCGCTGCGGTACGCTTCGTCCCGGTTGACCCGGCTGGCGACCTGGGCCATCACGCCGGTGCACGTGCTGCAAATCGTCATGATGGGGTGGCCCAGCTGCTCCGCCATGGCAAAGGTTCGCGTATTGACCACGTCGCCCGCCAGCGGGTCCCGTTCGGAGATCACGCCGGCCCCGGTGCAGGCGGCGCCAGTAAGCTCACTCAGGGAAAACCCCAATTTTTCGCCCACGGCGACCATGGACTGGTACAGTTCCGGCGCGCCGCCCTTGGCCACGCAACCGGGGTAGAATGCGTATGTCGTCATACCCGCGATCCCTCCTGGGCTTGTTGATGCAGCTTGAAGCGGCGCCGGTGGGTGGACCGGGTGCGCTCAAAGATGCGGCGGATGCGCGCGGCATCCGGTATGCGATGGGGGAGCAGGGGGGGCAGTTTCCCATGCGTCATGGACCGGAGACCCACTTTGGCGTAGCCTGCCAGCTCCAGCATCGTGACGCTCTTCATCAGATAGCGGGTCTCGTCGAGGCGGCCATAGCGGCCGACGATGTCGGTGAATGCCTTCTGGCGGCGTGCCCCGTTGTGCTTTTCGGCCACGCCGTCGTCAACCAGCATCTTGCGCATCGCCATGATGCGTTCCATCGGCGCCACATCCTTCGGACACACCTCAACGCACTGGTAGCAATGCGTGCAGTCCCAGACGCCGCCGGGGCCGTTCATCTGCATGAGGCGCTGGGTGTCGGCGGCGTCGCGGGGGTCCATCACAAACCGGTACTCTTTGGCGAACGCGGTCGGCCCGATGAAAATCGGGTTTACCGAGAGCGACTCACAATCTGAGACGCAGGCCCCGCACATGATGCAGTTCACCACGCCGTCCAAGTGCAGCATGCTGTCCGCGGGGACGACGTACTCGCGGTCGGGTACCTCACCCGCCGGCTGCAGATACGGATCGATGCTGTACAGCTTCTTCCAAAACGGCTCCAGGTCCACCACCAGGTCTTTAATCACCGGCATGTTGCCCATGGGCTCCACGGTCACGGTGTCCGTGTGGAGGTCCGACAGCTTGGTTTTGCACGCTAGGTTGGCGTGGCCGTTGACCCGCATGCTGCACGACCCACAGATGTGGCTGCGGCAAGAGCATCGGAGCGACAAGGTTTCGTCCACTTCTTCGCGGACCTGAATGAGCGCATCCAGGAGCGTGAAATGGTCCGGCACCGCCAGCGCGTACTCTTTCCAATACGGTTCGCCCTCGGCTTCCGGATTCTGGCGCCGTACTTTCAGTTGAACGTCCATCGGGGAATCCGCGCCTCCTTCTTGGTCGGACTTCGGAGTTAGTAGGACCGAACCTGCGGCTCCCAGCGCGTCATGGTGACCGGGGTGAAATGAATCTCGGGACCCTCCGGGCGGTACTGCAGCTGAATGTGCTTCAGCCAGTGCTCGTCGTCGCGATCGGGGTAGTCGGTGCGTGTGTGTGCGCCCCGACTTTCGGTGCGGGTCAGCGCTGTCACCTGGACCGCTACGGCCAGGTCCAGCATGAACTGCAGCTCGAGCACCGACGTCAGATTCGTGTTGAACACCCGTCCCTTGTCGCCCACGTGCACCCGGGTGGCGCGATCCTGGAGGCTGTGCAGCACGTCTCCCATCTCGGTGAGCCCGCCCGCCTCCCGGAACACGCCACAGTGCTTGACCATGTTGACGCCCATGTCCCAACGTACTTTGGCCGCCAGCTCTCCCACGTACGGGCGGTCCAGGAGCGCCCGAATGCGGTCCGTTTCCTGCTGGAGGGCGGCCTCGCCGAGGGGGAAGCTGTCAGCGGGGGAGGGGAGGGCACGACTGTGCTCCGAGGCGGCCGCGCCCGCGCGCCGGCCAAAAATCACCGTGTCCAAGAGGGAGTTGGCGCCTAGCCGATTCCCACCGTGAATGCTGACGCAGGCGCATTCGCCGGCGGCGTACAGGCCGTCCAGCGTGGTCTTGCCGTCCACGTCGGTCTTGATGCCGCCCATCGGATAGTGAAACCCGGGTCGGACGGGCACGGGGTCCTGCACGATGTCGACGCCCGCCAGCTCCAGCGCCAGCTCGTGAATCTGCCCCAGCTTGCGCATGATGAGATCCCGACCCAGGTGCCGGCAGTCCAGCAGCACGCAGTTGTCAATGCCGCGGCCCTCGTTGATCTCGGTCTGTTCGGCACGCGACACCACGTCGCGGCTGGCCAGCTCCAGCTTGTTGGGGGCGTACTTCTTCATGAAGCGGTCGCCTTCGGAGTTCAGCAGGTACGCGCCCTCGCCGCGTGCCCCTTCGGTCAGCAGCGCCCCCGACCCCTTCAGGGTGGTAGGGTGGTACTGCATCATCTCCATGTCCATCAGGCGGGCGCCCGCCTGATAGGCGATGGCCATGCCGTCTCCCGTGTTGATGAGCGCGTTGGTGGACGGCTCAAACACCCGGCCCATCCCGCCTGTGGCCAGCACCACCGCGTTGGCCTGGATGGCGTGCAGCTGGCCCGAACGGATGTCCATGCCCACAATGCCGCGGACGACCCCCTCGGACTCAATCAGGCGGGTGACAAACCATTCGTTGTACATGCGCACGCCCACGCGCACCAGCTGTTCAAACATGACCTGCAGCAGGGCCTGGCCCGTAATGTCGGCCACAAAAAAAGTGCGTGCCTGGGAGGCGCCGCCAAAATTGCGGGTGCCCAGGTGGCCGGTCTCGTCGCGGCTGAAGTTGACGCCCCAGTGCTCCAGCTCCAGCACGGCCGCGGGGGCCTCGCGGGCCAGAATCTCAATGGCATCCTGGTCGCCCAGGTAGTCGCTGCCCTTGACCGTGTCGTAGCCATGCGACTCCCAGGTGTCGCCTTCGCCCAACGCCGCATTGATGCCGCCCTGGGCGGCGTTGGAATGACTCCGGACGGGATATACTTTCGATACAATGGCCACGTCCACGCCCTGGTTGTGCGCTTCGATGGCGGCGCGCATGCCGGCCAGCCCCGCGCCCACGACTAGGACGTCGTGTTTGTAAATCATCGCGAACCACTCCATCCCCTGGTTGCTCATCCCCCGACCCGACGGAGGATGGTTGTGCGCGTGGCCCTTCGAGGGGATCACGGCACGCGGAAGCCTGCGCCCTCATGCTGCGCTCTTAATGATCCGCCCCAATCGATTGTACCGCTTTTAGCGATCTGGGGGCAGATGGCCGGCGGCGACGGGCCGTCCGTGCCGTCGACGTTCGGCGCCGGAGGCCGCACGCTCTTCGCACCAGGCCAGGGTGGACGCATCGGCCGCCGTGAGGTACAACAGCTGCAAATCGGGGCGCAGCGGGTACGCTTGGGTGGTGGGCATGAAGTAGAGCGCCGTGCGGCCGACGTGCACCGTCAGAGGCGCCTCCCAGTACCCGGGGCTGCCCACTGCCTGTTGCAGGGCCAGCCACACCGCCTCCAGCGGCTGTTGCCACGCGCGCTCAATCTGGGCCCGCACCGCGAGCGCCCAAAGTTCGGGTGGTGCTGACAGCGCGCCCAGCACCGTCCAGTACCACAGTCGGTCCCGGTCGCCCGCGGACAGGCCGACGGTCCCGGCCAGCGTGAAGTCCAGCAGGTTGAACTGCTCCCATCGGTCCAGGAACTGTCCGACCAGGTGTTGGCCCACCGGATTGGTGGACAATAGCGCGCCGCTGGGATCAAAGACGAAACGGGCGGCGGGGTCACAGGGCATCGACCGCAGCGGAGGCGGTAGGGGCAGGCCGGGCCGCACCAGCGGCGCGTAGCCGCAGTGCGCCAGCCACACATTAACCTCGCCCGACGCTACCGGCGTCTCGAGGGCCTCCGCGATGCGGACCAGCGTGTCCCGTCGCAGGGTGGCCAAGTCATCGCGCTCGATGCGAGAAATTTGTCGCTGAGACAGGCCCACGCGGTTGGCGAGGTGCGCCTGGGACAAATCGTGGGCGTTGCGCCACGTCCGAATCCGCTCACCGATCTGCACCCTAGCGCCCCCTCCACCAAACTGCAGCCTGACTGGCGCCTTATTGTACGATCTGGGACGGGGTGCCTGCACGGCCCTGAGGTTGCCTTAGGATGGAGTGCATCCAACGGGCCTCGATGAACCGACCGGCTTACGGTATACTAGGTATACTCAATGCGGGACCCTGGACCGGTGGGGTTTCACCTAGTTAAAGGAGGGAACGGCCTAATGGCCATTATATGGCAACCGTCCTATACGGGCGCGGTGAACCTGGCGGCGGAGCGGCGGAAGCTGTTGTTGGTGGACTTCGTCAAGACCCCGGGGTGAGGGGGCTGCGCCCAGATGGATGCCGTGACGTATCCAAACCCGGACGTGGCCGAGGTCCTGAACGAGCGGACGGTGGCCGTCCAAGTCAACACCGCGGAGCCGGATCCGTCCACCCGGCAGCTGATGCGGGAACTTCGCCAGGTGTGGACGCCGACCATGGTGTGGCTGGACCACCACGGCATCGAAGTACGACGGGAGATTGGCTACCTCGAGCCCCGGCACTTTGTCGCGGTGATCCGGCTGGCTGAGGGGCAGGCGCACCTGCTGCATGCCGACTTTGCCAACGCGTTGGCGGCCTTTGATGCGGTGGGGGAGGGGGGACACCCGCACGCCGCACCGGAGGCGCTGTACTGGGCAGGCGTCGCCGCGCTGCGACAGGGGCAGCGCGACCAGTTTATCAGCCGTTGGCAGACCCTGAAGGCTCGTTACCCCGACAGTACCTGGTGGAGCCGCGCGTCGTTCATCGACACATAGGCCGCGCCCTGCCGCTCCGCCGCATTCCCGCCATGGGGAGGCGAGGCCAGCGTACCGGCCTCACCTCAGCCCGCGGCCGCGTCCGATGCGGGCCGGTCGGACGCGGGCACCACACCGGTCGCATACCCGGGACGAGGCCGCTCGGGGGGCGGGTCAATCACGCCCACCTTTTCTCGCCGCACCCACTGGGCAAACGCCCCGAGAAACGCCATGGTGGCCGGGATATGGGCGCCCGCCAGCATGATGACGGCGCCCAATTGCTGATCCGCCACCTGCGTCAGGCCGAAGAGACGCGGGGTGTGCGCGTAGTAGCTGTAGTAGGGCGACGTGTCCAGCGCCAGCGGGGCAAACAGCCCCAACATCGGCAGTCCGCTCAGCGTGATGTACAGCATCTGCATGCCGGGGTGCTGCCGCGGCAGCTCGGGGAGCGGGCTCAACAGGGGCCACCAGCTGGCCAGCGCCGCCATGAGCAATGCCGCGTGGTAGGCGAAGTGCACCCATGGATTCACTTCCATCAACGTATAGAAGGGGGGCCAAATCGTTAGCCCCATGACCACCATGAAAAGCGCCATGCCAGCCAGCGGGCGCGTCACGACCCGCAGGACCGCGCCGCCCACCGGCCATTGATACACCGGACGCACCAGCCAGGCGGGAGTGCCGAGCAGCAGTAGCGGCGCCGCGACAAACGCCTCCAGCAGGTGCTGCGTCATGTGCGCACTGAAGAGATACCCGTCCCCCAAGATGTCCAGCGGGCCCCCGAACGCCAGGTACAGGACCCCCAGACCCAGGACGAACAGGAAAAACTGCCGACGACTGATGCCGTCGGCATCCGGGAATCGCCGAGCCCAGGGGCCATGCACCGTCAGCGCGAACAGACTAACCAAAGCCATCGTGACACCCAGCACGGGTGGCTCAAGCCACTGCCAGACCGTCAGGTGCTGCAAGGCGACGGGCACCGTAACACCCCTCCTCCCGGGCGGCCCCTGTCATCTACGAAGCCGACTCAGTGGGGCGGCCAGAGCATCCGAGACTTGTGCAAATATTGTAGCGCATCGGATGCGGCAACCTTCTCCCTCAGGCGCACGGGGGCCGTTCGGCCAGCCCGGGAGCCCACCATGTAATGGACTGGCAGCACGGGTCGCACGACACTGGTTGGGTCGGACCTGAGTGTGCGTGTTCACTTGATCTGCGGGGATACCCGCGAGTTATGCTAGGCGGGAGGGGGTTCGCGGTGAAACTCGCGCGTTGGGTAGTCCCGGGGCTCGGTGCGGTGATCGTGGCCGGCGCCGCGGCGTATCTGCTGACGATGCCCCGGGCTGGCCCCGCCCACCCGACGCAGCCGGCCCGAGCGGCCGGCCAGCCCGCGCGTGCGACCCGCGTTGTAGCGTGGGCGGACCCGCCCGGGCCTCAATCCACGGGCTGGCAACGGGAGCGCTGGATAATGTCCAGTCAGTCCGCGTTTCTTCGACAGGAGTGGCGGGGCGCGAACTGTCCGCCTATCCGGCTCGGATCCACGTACTATTTCTTCGTCGGCCCCCCCTATGGCAACCTTAGCCTCAGTGGTCCGGTGGCGTCATACCCATCGCCAACATCGCCGTGGCCGTCGTGGTGGCTCACCCCGATCCCGCCCACGGGTTTCCCTAAGCCCGGTCAGTTCGGTTGTTAGCACGTGGTAAAGCCGCAGACTCCCGGCGAATGAAGATAAAACCCTGGCGGCGCTCCGCCAAACTTCAGCGCCACGGGGAAGGGGAGTAGTTCGCGACGATCAGGCGGTTGCACGTCTGGTCGAACTGGACCGTACTAGCCGTGGCGGCCGTCAGCGTCACGTCGTCATTCGTGGGGTCCGCGGTGTTGTAGCCCCGCCACATCATGCCGCTGTTCAGAATTTCACCCATGGTGCGCCCCCTTCGCCACCTGGTGGCCCGTGGCCGCTAGCGTCTTGCGCCATCCAGCGGACTCTCCCACATATGCGGGGTTCACCAGCGTCCGGTAGCGCTCCGCGGTGAGCTCCAAGTACCGGAGTAGCCCGTACGCGGCGGGGTCGGTGTTGTTGCTCCATGCGGTAGGTGTCAAGCCGCTGTGGGCGGATGAAAGCAAGAAATTCACGCTCCCGGTTACGGGGGATCCTCCGGCGGGTTGATCGCCACGCGGTCAGGTAGGGCCGGCGGCTGCGGCGGCCCGGCCGCGTACCGTTCCGGGTGGCGGGCGTAGGCCGCCGCCAGGACCGCGGCGCGTTGCCGCTGCACCGCCGGCCCCTCGCCCCGATGGACGACCGCGGGCGTCAGCCACCCCAGGCCGCTGTGCCGGTGCTCCGTGTGGTACCAGTGCAAAAACCGCCGCAACCACCGGCGGGCCGCCGCGAGACTGGGGAAGCGATCCGGGAAGTCGGGCCGATACGTGAGGGTCTTGAACGGGGCCTCGGAATACGGGTTGTCGTTGGAGGTATGGGGCCGGGAGTGGCTCTTCGTCACGCCGAGCTCCGTCAAGAGGGCGGCGACGGGCGGGGACACCATCGCGGCCCCGTTATCGGCGTGCCAGGTCAAGGTGTCGCGCGCGACGCCGTGGCGTCGCACGGTGGCGCGGATGAGCGCGGCGGCCATCCACTTGGCCTCGGTCGGGGCCACGAGCCACCCCACCACGGCGCGGCTGAAGATGTCCCGAATCACATAGAGCCGGTAGTACTGGCCCTTCACGGGCCCCGGGAGATAGGTGATGTCCCACGACCACCCCGGGTTGGGGCCCGTGGCCAGGAGCTCCGGCTTCTTGCGGGGCGGGTGCGTGGCCTGGGCCCGGCGGTCGCGGACTTCGCCGGCGGCGCGCAACCGCCGGTAGAAGGTCGACGAGGACGCGTGGTAGACGCCTTCATCTAACAGCGTGGCCCACACGGTCGCGGGACGGGCATCGACGAAGCGCTCGCTGTGCAACGCCGCCAAGATGGCGGCGCGTTCGGCGGCCGACAAGGCCGTGCGCGGCGTGGGTCGGGGACGCGGCCCCGCGACCCGCCGCGGATGCCGCCGCGCGTAGTAGGTCGACCGTGGTTGGCCCAGGGCCCGGCAGGCGCCCGCCACCCCCAACCGGGCCTGGAGGGTGGCGAACGTCTCGGTGATTACGGCGTGAACGGCGGGGGGGCGCTCTTGCCGTCCAGGGCCTGCACCCGGTCATGCCTTCACCCCCGAGCTCAACACCACCGGTCCCGGGTACCGCGCCCAGTTGAACGGCGTGGCGCTAGGCACGCTGCCGGAGGTCTGTCCCTCCTTCACGGTGCCCGTCCACCGCCCGCACGTCCACGATATAGGCATCGGCGTAGTGCTCCCACAGCTCTGCCAGCT
Source organism: Bacillota bacterium (assembly GCA_021795575.1). Classification (GTDB taxonomy): domain Bacteria; phylum Bacillota; class Sulfobacillia; order Sulfobacillales; family JAIMBI01; genus JAJZWV01. Next base: position 48,847 of record JAJYPH010000002.1, on the reverse strand, counting down.
CGCGCCCGCTGATGTAGGACACGTCCGCCAATACCAGCACGTGCGCATGGGGGTGCCAGGTCTGCGCGCGCTCGTTCCACGTAATTTCCAGGGCCTTGACGCCGCCGACGATGTGCCCCCACAGTCGCCCGGCGCCACTGTCGGGGTGCCGCCGGGCCGTCTCGCGCATTGTCCGCCAACTGGCTCCGAAGTGGTCCACAAGCACGTTCCAGGTCACGTTTCCGTCACCGTCCCGCTCCTGGAGTCGCGGGACGTTACGCAGCGTCAGAGTGAGAAACAGCGGCCAATAGCGCAATGTCGGGCCGCGCTGGTCTTGCCGGTCCAGTCGTTGCAGCTTGGTGAAGGCGGTGTCGCGGGCCGCCGCCGCGTAGCCGAGCGCGGCGCGCCATTCCGAGTCCATATCCCGCCAGATGCGCCCCGAGCCGTCGAGCGACAATCCCTCCTCCTCGTTGCGCTCCAGCCACGGCGTCAAGCGCGCCGCCCACATCTGCCCGCGCGCGCGCCGGCCCTGGGGACATAGGGAAGAGCGGCAAGCTTCGGTCAATTCCACGGCCCCTTGGGACTCGACGACCCACGACCGGCAGCGAGCCATCCGGTCGCCCATCCGACGCATCCAGGTGGTCGCGGTCGCCCCGCGCAAGTTCGCGGCGATCTCTGCCCCCCACCGCTCGCGGTTGTGGTAGCCGTCACCGAACAGGGGGCGGGCGACGGCCGCGCTGGGCGCCCCGATCACGGGTTCGGCCATGTGCCCGCAAACCCTTGTCTGGCGCGGTCGGCCGCAAATGTTTCTATTCCCGTATTCAAGGCCAAAGCAGGGGAGGCCGGCGGCCATCCGGGCGGCGCGATCCGCCGCCCGCGCCGCCGCGATCGCCGCTTCGGCGCAGGCGCGGTCCTTCGCGGTCGCCAGGCGGCGGGCGGCCACCTCCTGCGCGCGCGCGCTCGCCGCAATGGCCAGCGCGTACGCTTGGAGGGGGGTCGGGCGGTACGGACGGCGGATCATCGGAGCCACCAGGCGGAAAAGATGAGGCCGCCGACAGCCGGGCTGCCGCTGGAGGGTGATGCCGTCCACGTAGGCCAGGATATCGCTAGCGGCGGCTATGTCGGCGGCATACTCGCCGCCCGCGCCGATGTCCGAAACGCACCCGACCACTTGGCCCGTCGCGACCTGACCCGGCGGCCGCCACGTGATATGGACGTGCCAATGGAGGTCCTGCGCTATCGACATAGCAGCGCCCCCCGGCTCAGGCAGCCCTCGCGATATCCCGGCTCTTCCCACACCGCGACGAATTCGCCTGGTCGAAGCCCGCGTGCGACCCATAGGACGAAAGCGCGCGGCGGGAAATGGTGGAGGCAGGCGAGTACGCGGTCTTCCTCCCCGGCGCCATTTTCATCGATGGCCATAACGTGCCAGTGCACCGGCGGGCGCTCGGCCTCGCCAAGCGTCCCCCACGGGAAGCGGCCGGTCATGGCAGCACCTCCGACCACGTGAGCGGATGCGTGAGGTGTTCGTCCGCCGCGAGGCATGCATCCCAGAGGCCGCCCACGCGCCAGAACACGACGCCGGTAAGGGCCTCGGGAGCCGAGTCGGACATGCAGTGGACGTGCGCAACCGCTCGCTCGAGATCTTGTGCGCACAACATCAGGCGACCCTCCCAAGGGGCGCAGGAGGCATCCAGCGCGAAAATGTGCCAGTGCACGGCCTTCGGATCTGGGGGGTCGGCCGGCCAGTGTTCCGGCGCCCCGCCGCGGTTCATGACTCCACCCCGCAGGACTCGGGGCGGTGCCAGAGGTAGGCCTCGTGGGCATCGGCGCGTGTGCCGGCGGGCACGCCGGGAAGGCGGGTCCACACAGGACCCTCGTCGCCTTCACCGGGATCGAGCTTGACCGCGTCCGTCCCCATGCGCTGGTGGACTTGGCAAGGGCGGGGCGGCAGGAGCCCGTGCGACGGCTCCAGACGTGCACCGGCTCGGCCAGGTGGACCCGCTGCGGGGCTTCCGTGGACACCCAATGTTCCAGGAATGTAATGGCGGCGTCCAGGTGCGCGCCGCGCGCCTCGGGGTAGGCCTCTTCCACATAATGGCGACCACGAAGGATCTCAATGGCGTTGGCCGGAGAAAGGGGGTTGACAGGTGGATCATCCACCAGGTATGGTGTACTCAACGGCAGGACCTCCTAGTAGTGGTAGCTGCCGTTCCTCTGTGCCTGGTCTGCAGCCTCCCTCCCATCCGGAGTAATGTCCGATAAGAGATATTATGTTACTCAGGAGCAGTAGGCGACTCCGCGATACACCCCGCGGAGTCGCGCTCACAACCCATCTGCGGGATTTCTTTTGCCTGGACGTGCGGGGGTCCCTGCGCGTTATGCTAGGGCCGGGGGATCGAACGTGAAACTCGCGCGAATCGGCGTTCAAGCACTCGGGGCCTTGATCGTGGCCGCAGCGGCGGCCTACCTGCTGACGATGCCCCGGCCGGCTCTGGCCACGACGCCGCCCGCTAATGCTAGGGTCAAGCGTGCGACTGCGCTTCGGCGTTCGGGTCCGCGTCGGCCCATCTCTCCTGACTGGCAATTCATCACCGCCAAGCCGGCGTGGAGCCTTCTATGGCAAGAGGAAGCGGTCCTGTCCTACGAGCCGGCGTCCGTCCGAGCCACGTGGGTAGCATCGGGGCGGCCGCCGGTCCGGTGGTCTCCGCAGTCCCAGGCATACTATTTTGTGGTGAGCGCCGCCGTCGTTTCCCCGACTGGTCAGGATCCGGTGGTCCTAACCAGCCCTGCCAGCGCCTCGTCGTGGTACTCGAGTGTCTTGGGCCCCTTCAACACGCTGTGGGGATGCGCCCTTCCCGCCACCCCTGAAACTTGCCCTGGGGTCCCCTAGTCCGCCGTGAATCCGCATGCGGGGATAGCTTGCGACGAAAACCCCGAGGGCGCCGCGAGAACTCCCAGGTCCTTTTGTGCGGGCACGTTGGCGCAAATCAGGTCGTACTGGATCCCCCCGGCGCCTAAGTCAAGCCCGACAAATGCCGGTAGACCCACCACCTGCCCCACGTCCAGTGTTCCGCCGCCGTTGTTGGACTGGAGGCCTTCCCAGCAGTCCGTCGCCGTCGAGCCATAAAAATACTCCGAGATTGTGGACCACCCGTCGCCCGACTGAGCCACGTAGGCCGCCCCCCAATATCCGTCCCACCCGAACTTGCCCATGTTTTCCTCGAAACCTCCGCCTCCGGTCCCCATGATCCCTCAGTCCTTCACTGTTCGTCGCTTGCGGGTTGGCCGCAACGCCTCCCGCGTGCCTCGAATCAATCGCGTGTACGGTTCCTCTTCATCATGCTCGCGCCGCGCGGCCGCCATGAAGGCCGCGCGCTGGTACCTGGCATCCTCGCGCCGGCTCAACGCGGCATAGAGGGCGGACTCGGAGTCGAAGCGCCATCCATACAGCGTGGGCAGCTCGGTCCCCAGGTCGTCCAGCGTCCGACCGTTCTTGCGCCGAATGGCCAGCGGAATGTCGTCGCGCGGCTTCTTGCCCCAGCCCCGCTGGTCGAGTCCGACCCCACGCCGTCGAGACCCGGCGGGGGCTGCGTCGTCTTTTTCCCACGCGAGGCCCTCTGCCCTTGACACCGCCCGGCGCCGTGCTAAGCTGTGCAAGCAACACTTGCATGCATGGGAGGACGTACCGTGGGCGGAGTCGAGGACACCGAGGCGCGCATTCTGGACGCGTGCAAGCAACTCTGTCGCGAGAATGGCCCGCGGGGGCTCACGACGCGTGCGGTGGCTGCGGCCGCTGGTGTCAACGAGGTGACGCTGTTTCGGCACTTCCCCACGAAAGCTCACCTCGTTCGATCCATGGTGACCCGTACCGTGTCCCGCATGGGGGAGGCCATTCTGGTGGAGCCCAGCCGGGACGCCACGGACCTGGCAGCGGATCTTACGCATTGGGCGTCCGTATACCTCGACCATATGCTTCCGATGGCCGACATGGTGCTGGTGGGACTGGCCGAAGCGCGCTGGGATAACGATCTGCGGACGTTCTACGGAGAATTTGCGCGCCAGGTGCCCGGTCCCCTGGCGGCGCATCTCGAGGGGTGCGCGCGCCGCGGGCAAATCCCGGATGGCAACTTCGGTCCCGTGGCCCGAGCCTTTTATGAAGTTTTGCTGATGCAGCTGTTTGCGGCCCCTGTGCATACGGAGCCATTGGACCCCCAGGCCGTCGCGGCAGAGGTCGCGGCGCTGTTTGCCGGAGCGCTGCACCACGGGGTTGACGCCCCTGCCCCACCTTGGGTTCCCAACGAACAGACGGAGGAATGACATGACCCCATCACCCGCTCCCGCCGGATTTACCATTGGGCCCGGCGAACGCCGGCTGGCGCTCATCGGGGTGTTTCTGTGCATCTTCCTGTCGGCCCTGGACCAAACCATCGTGGCGACCGCCCTGCCGCGCATCGTGGAGCAGCTGGGGCACACGAATCTTTATGCGTGGGTGGCCACCAGCTTCCTGCTGGCCTCCACGATCGCGCTGCCGGTGGCCGGCCGCATGGCGGACATCGTGTCACCAAAGTACGTCCTGATTGCGGCCGCCATCGTGTTTCTGGTCGGGTCGGCCCTGTCCGGGCTCTCGCACAGCATGTACCAGCTCATTCTATTTCGCGGCATTCAGGGCTTGGGCGGCGGGGCCATCTTCGCGGTGGCGCTGACCACCATCGGCCTCATGTTTCCCCCGCGCGAGCGGGGGCGGATTCAGGGGTTGTTTGGCGCCGTGTTTGGCATTGCGAGCGTGGTGGGGCCGTATTTGGGCGGGCTGTTGACGGACAGCTTCTCGTGGCGATACGTGTTTTACGTCAACATGCCCTTTGGGATTCTGGCGCTCTACGTGCTCATCGCCCACATGCCTCGGCTCACCAGCCCTCGCCGCCAGCGGTTTGATGTGCCCGGGTTCGCCACCATGGTGGTGTGGTGCGTGGCGCTGGTCCTTGCACTGTCGTGGGGCGGGTCGACCTATGCGTGGTCCTCGCCGGAGGTGGTGGGCCTCTTTGGTGTCGCCCTAGTGGGTCTGGGGGCGTTTTATCTCATCGAGCGGCGGTCGGCGGCGGCACTGTTCGATATGTCGCTCCTGCGCATCCCCACGTTTACCTGGACCGGGCTTGCGTCCCTGTGCTTCGGCGCAGCGTTTTTGGGCTCGGTGCTGTTCGTCCCGTTTTATCTGGTCATGGCCAAGAACATTTCTCCGCTGGCGTCCGGCCTCACGCTCACACCGCTCGTGGGCGGCGTGGTCGTGGGCAGTGTGTCCGGGGGGCTCCTGGCTCAGCGGCTGGGCCGCGTCAAGGTGCTGCTGCTCGTCGGGAGCGCGTGGGCAACGGCCCTGTTTGTGGTGCTGCATGTGATTCTGACGCCCACCCTCTCGCTGTCCACCCTGCTGCTGTACCTGGGTCTGTTGGGGGTCGGCATCGGACCGGGGTTCTCCCTGTACGTTTTGGCCGTCCAGAACGTCGTGCCCCTGCGCCAGATGGGGGTTGCGTCCAGCGGCAACATGTTCTTTCGGCAGATGGGGTCCGCCATCGGGGCGGCCCTCATGGGAGTGGTGCTGGCCAGTACACTCTCTACGCAGATTCCCGCCCATCTGCCCAAAAACGTGGCGGTGGCGTCATCCCAGTTCTCAGCCAGTTCCGACTCGCTCGCGGACCAGACGCAGACCCGCGCGGCCATCCTGGCGAAGTTCCATACGGTAGCGCGTGAGGCCACCCGGGCGCTCGAGGGCAGCCGCTCCGCGTACCGGACCCTGGCCCATACGCCGGGCGTCACCGCCAAGCAGCTGGCCGAGCTGCCTCCCGGAGGCATTCCCGCCCAGGTGCATGCCGACGTGGCCCGGGAGCTTACGCTGGTGCGGGCGGCCGTCGCAGGCAGTGCTGACGCCCAGGCAGCCATCGCCCACTCCACGCTGCCGACGCCGTTAAAGGCGCTGGTGGCGCATCCTCCCACCACCGCCACTGCACGCGCTGCCGCGCTCGCTCAGGTTCAGCACGGACTGACGACCTCCGAGCCCGGCATCATTCGGCGGGCAGAAGCCGCGGCGATTCCCGCGGCCCGCCGCGGTATTCTCGCGGCCGGCCACCGCACGGCCAATGAAGTGGTGCGCGCCATCACGGTGTCGATCACGGCGGCCGTCAAGAACGTGCTGGGGGTGGCGGCGCTATTAGCCGCCGCCGCGCTGCTGCTCGGGTTCCTGATTCCCGACCTCGAGCTCAGGCACGCGGCCGATGCGGATGGCATGGACACGGCGCCGGGCGTCGCCTTGGGCCCCTGAGGGCGGCTCTGCATGCCGGCCCCTCGCCTCCCGGCACATGCGCTAGGGGGAGAGGGGCCACGTGATCCCCAACGCTCGGGTCACCGCCAGCACGGCCTCGGGCAGGCTGCCGGCGGGCCCCTCGGCCAGCGCGCTAATGAGGGCGTTAAGTCCAAAGCCGCGCCCGCGGGCATTCGCCCACAGCGTGCGGCCGCTCTCGAAGGGACGGCGGTCCAACAGCGCCGCACGCAGCGCGGCGGCGTGCGCGTACCGCCATCCCACGTCGCGCATCGTCGCGGCGTCCTGTTCGTCCGCCGCATTGCAGAACTTGCCCAGCACCTCCAAGAGCCGCAGCTCGTTGTGGTGGAGCGGCTGGACGAAGGCGGCCGGCGGCACGGCGAGCGACGCCGCGCGCACCTGGGGAAACAGGGCGGACGGGTCGTACAGCGGGGCGAACACCCGATACTGGTCGGCTTCCAGCCCCCAGAACGGAGTGACCCGGCCGGCCGCGCTGAGCATGGCGCGGGCCGGCAGCACGTCCACCTCCACCAGGATCCCTTCCCGGATGACCTGCGTCTCCTCCGCCACCACGTCGTCGGTGGTGAGCACCACCACCTCCAAATCCGAGTAGCGTCGGGCGGCGGCATGCGCCACGGACCCATACGCCGCGACCGCCCGGCAGGCATCCCCCCAGCGGGTTCGCGCCTCATGCGCCACCTGCTCCGCCAAGGCGAGGCGGATGGTGGTCGGCGCGGTGGCGGTCGGGTGATCCGCCATTAGTCCAGGTGCAGGGACCGGCGCACCAGCCGCGTGCCGTCCACGAGGCTCGCGAGCTTGGCCGCCGCGACGGCACGCGGCAGGAACCAGAGCCCGCAGTCCGTGCTGGCGTGCAGGCGCTCGGGGGGCACCGCCGTGAGCGCGCCCTCCAGGCGGCTCGCCACCTCTTGGGGCGATTCCACCGGCGAGGCGGGATCGCAGTTGATGGCCCCCAGCACGACCCCCTTGTCCCCCACCGCGGAAAGCACGTCCGGCTGATGGCCCGGCTGCGCGTACTCCAGCGAAATGGCGTCGATGTCGGTGGCCGCCAGCAGTTCCAAGGCTCCGTAAAACTCGGGGTTGACGCGCTTGCCGGTCACCGCGTTCGCGTACCCATAGCACATGTGGGCAAAGGTCGTGACGCCGCGCTCGCGAAGGCCGCGCACCGTTTCGTTGATCACGTCGCGGGCCAGGTCGGGAAACTCGAGGTGGGCACTGCGAAATTCGGGCTCGTCCAGCTGCAGAAAGCGGCACCCCGCGTCCGCGAGCGCGTGTGCCTCCGCGTTTAAAGCCTGCGCCAGCGCCCGCCCCAAGGCCGCCGCGTCGTGGTAGTAGGCATCGGCGAGCCGGTTCATCGCCGTGACGGGGCCGGAGATGGCCATCTTGCCCCAACGGTGGCCGGCGAGCTCCCGCTGCAGGAAGTCAAAGTCGGAAACCGCCAAGGGGCCGGGCCATTCGATCGGACCCACCACCTGGGGCGACGGGAGCTCGGGGGACACGCCCGCGCCCTGGCCCACGGTCATCTGCCGCCACGATTCGTCGCGCGGCTTGGTGCGCGGCCCGCCCCACCGGTGCGGTACCCGGTGGACGGCATCCACGCCGCGCAAACGCGCGTAAAAATACTGGTCGAACATCTGGCGACGCTGCTCGCCGTCGGTCACCAGGTCCACTCCGGCGCGCACCTGGTGCAGGATGGCCAGCCGCGTGGCATCGTCCTGCGCCTCATGGCGGTACGCGGTCGGCGGACGCCAAAATTGGTCCGGCGGGGCCAGCGCATCGGCCATCGACGGGCTGCTGAGCCACGCCGGCCGCGACCAGCTGCCCACTAAATGCACAGCCAGCGGCCGCGGCCCCAACCTCGATCCCATGTGACTCACCTCGCTACTGGCTTTGAATCCCGCGTCCCCCGCATCGACCCGGCTGGGGGGCCGAGCCCCCTGAGGATAGCAAATTCCGGGCCGTGGCGCCTCCCTGCCGTCGGTGGCCGCGGTCACCGTTGAAACCATGCGGGGTTCAGCACCGCCTCGCCCATGCGGCGAATGCTGGGGTGCAAAAGCCACGCGGCCGCCAGCATCCCGCCCACCGTGAAAATCCAAAACGTCTCCCGCATGCCGATGGCCACCGCGATGGAACCTGACAGCACCGCGCCCACCACCCCAGCCCCGCCGTTCAGCATCTGCAGGGCCCCTTCCACGCGGCCCAGCCAGTGGTCCGGCGTCACGGTCTGCTCCAGCACCACGGCTTCAATCTCAAACATCGTAAGAAAGAGGTCCCCCACAAACTGCGCGATGAACAAAAATCCGAACGTGGCCAGCACGGGACCCTGGGCCAACGGCACCAGAAAGTGCGTCGCCGCCCCCAGCGCGAAGGTGGTCACCAGCACCCCTCCGAGCCCCAGCCGCCGTCGCCAGCGCGCGACCCACAGGGAAGCGACCAGACTGCCCACGCCCCCCGCCGTGATCAGGAAGCCGAGGTCGAGCGGCGTGAGATGGAGCGTGGTGAGGGCAAACAGTTCGTAAAGGGCCGTGAAGCATCCCGAGAAGAAGCTTTCGGTGACTCGGTTGTAGGCCAGCCACTTGAGCTGCGGGTGCCTGCGTACGACCGCGAGCCCGGCCCCCAGCCCGGTAGCCTCCGTCGACGTGGGCGCCACCGGCACGGGCGGCGGCTCCGACCGCCGCACAGCGAGGAGCCCCACCGCCGAAAGCACGCGCGCGACGGCGTCCAATCCAATCGCGGCCGGTCCCCCCACCGTCTGGATCAGCACCCCCATCAGGGCCGGTCCCGTTGCCTCGCCCACGGCGTCCGCGCCGCCCATGAGCTGGTTCCCGGGCTCCAGCCGGTCGCGCCCCACCAAAAAGGGCAGGTATCCGCGGTCGGCCACCCGATAGGCGATTTGCAGCATCGCCACCAGCACGGTGACGACGGCGATCTGGAGAAAGGTGAGACGGTGCAGCAGCGCCGCCAGGGGAATCGTGGCGAGCACGGCGGCGCGGACCAGTTCGCTGGCCACCATGACGGGCCGCCGTCGCTGGCGGTCCGCGCTGTGCCCCACCACTTGGGCGATGAGCAGCGCGGGCAGCATCGAGAGGGCCCCGAGCACGCCCAGCTGCTGGGCGGAGGCTCCGGTGGCCAGAATGGCCACGATGGGGAGCCCCTCGCGCGTGATGCGCGAACCCACTTCGCCCGCAACCCGCCCAGCGAGAAACTTGACCACGTCGGGGTCGTGCCACAAACGAGCACGATCCCAAGCGCCGGACGTGTCCGGTCTTTCCGGTGGTAGGGGTGGTGTGGGCATAACGGCCCGAGTATAGCAGACGCGCGCCCACGGCGGCCCGGCGGTACGAGGTTGTAACCATGGGCGGGTCGGCCTCGTTGTCATGAAGATTCTACGAGCCTGGGAGGCGTGGCGGCCGCGACAGGACAAGTGGTGGTGGACATCGGATTGGACGGACCCGACGGTCGGATAGGACACCCGGAGCCAGCGAGCCGCGACGACGACCTCGCCGCCTTGGTTCGGCGTGACCGGGCGGTGGTCCTGAGTGTGGCCCTGGGCTATTTGGGCAATCCCGACGAGGCGGAGGACGTGGCGCAGGAAGTGTTTGTGAAAGCCTACGGACAGCTCACGGCCGGCGTCCCGGTCGCGAACCTGACCCGGTCCTGGATGTTGACGGTCACCGCTCACGGCGCGATCGACCGGCGCCGGAGCGCCTGGTGGCGACATGTGACGGGACGCGAACCGTCGCCGACGCTGCCCAGCCGCGACCCGTCGCTGGAAGACCAGGTCGTGGCCGCGGACGAACGGGGCTCCGTCCTGGCGGCCGTGCAACAGCTGCCTCCACGCCTGCGCGACGTCGTGTCGCTGTACTACCTGGGGGACGCCAGTGTCGCGGAGGTGGCGAAGATGCTGCACATCAAGGAGGGTGCCGTGAAAGCACGCCTGTTTCGGGCGCGGGACCGCCTGCGCCCACTGCTTTTCGCCGCGGGGCTCGTGCCGGACCCTCCGGGCTCGGCCTCACCGGGCCGCACAACACCGAGCGAGGGAGGCGACCCCCATGCCTGAGCCATGGGATTCATGGGATTCGGTCATTCGGCAGGCGCTCACCAGCGAGGTGGCGGCGCTGCAATCCACCGGGTTCGGTGCCGGGACCGACTGGGACTTTACCAGCGCGGTGCTGCGGCGCACCCAGCGCGCTCCCCAGGGCCGCCGCCTCACCTGGCGTTGGGCAGCCTCCCTGGGAGCCGTGGTGCTTGTGGGGCTTGGGCTCATGCACATCGGCGCGTCCCGGTCCGACGCGGGGACGTCGGCGCTGGCGGCCACGCTGGCGCAGGATGTCGGCAGCATGTTGAACGAGACGATTCCGCCCACGAGTGTGCGCGTGAGCGAAACCGGAACCGGGACAACCCTGGTCAACGCCGTGCCCGGTCGCTGGCGCACGGTGCTGTTCCGCCAGCAAGGGGGCGTCTGGGAGCCGGTCTCCATCTCGACCGTGGTCGCCGGGATGTCGGTCACCTACCAGGTGGGGCTGGGGTCAACCAACTCAGGCGTTCTGCTGCCCTCTAGCGCCCAGGTGGCGCTGGAGCACCGGCTGGCCCAGTTGCCCTACTCCCCCGCGGACAGCCAGCAAGGCGCCCTCTCGCGCCTGCCCATCAACCTGGGGGCTGCCGTTCCGCTCTATGCGACCACCCCGCCGAATCAGGCGAAGCTGTTGGTCCAGCTGGGTCGGGCCCGCATTCTGGCGCTGACCTATCCCGTGAAAACCGCCACGGGCCAAGAGGCGTACGTCCCCGTCGGGTGGTACTGGTGGACCGGTGCCCCGCCCATTATGCAGGGCGCCCCCTCGCCCGCCGGATCGCCCGGGGCCTGAGCCGTGACGGTGGTCTTGGTCGGGCCCGGCGGGGATAGGGTGTCCCATGAATGCTCCGCCCACCAACGCGTCCGCACCGCCCATCGGCTGGGGGCGGCTGCTGGCCATCACGTGTGCCTTCATCGCCCCCGCCACGTCGCTGTTTCTCACGTTTGGGCCGGTTTACCGCCTAGCCGGCCCGGACGTGGTGCTGGCCTACGCGCTGGGCGGCGCCGTGAGCGTCCTGATGATGCTGTGCTACGCGGAAGTAGGCAGCGTCCATCCCGAGGCAGGCGGCGACTACGCACTGGCTGCCCGGACGCTGGGGCCGCGCGCGGGCGCGGTGGTTGGCGCCGCCTTTGTTTTTAAAGGCATGGCGCTCCCCGCCCTGCTGTGCCTCGGTGCGGCCGCCTACGTCCACGTCGCCGTACCGGGCCTGCCGATGCTGGCCACCGCGGCCGGGCTGTTGGCGCTGGTCCTAGTGCTCGCGCCTCTGGATCTGCGCACCTCGAGCGGCGTGGTGCTGGGCTTGGTAGGCCTCGAACTGCTGGTCCTGGTGGTGTTTGCCGCCGTGGCCGGGAGTGCGGTCCCAACCGCGCCGGTGGTGGTCCCCCCGGCCCGCGGCGTCGGTTGGCTGGGCGTGATGGGCGCCGTCGGTCCCGTGCTGTACGCCATGAATGGACCACAGGCCTGCCTGTACTTCAGTGAGGAAGTGGTGGGCAGCGGGCGCCAGCTGGGGCGCACGATCCTAGGGGTCTCGGTCCTGACGGTCGCCATTCAGGTTGGGGGGGCCGCGCTGGGAACGCTGGCGCTGGCGTCCATGGGGCCGCTGAGTCACGGAGCCGTCCCCCTCATGGCGCTCCCCACCCACGCGGGCTGGACGCGGACGGCGCTGGCGTGGCTGCCCGTCGGCATCGGGGCGGCGCTGTTCGACGCCGCGCTCACAACCACGATGGGCTACGGACGCATCTACCGCGCGTTGGCGCGCGACCACCTGTGGCCGGCACCGCTGAACGATTGGCTGGCCGCCGGTGGACGGGTGGCGCCGTATCTCCTGCTGGGCGTGGGCAATGGTGGGCTGCTGCTGGTGGCCCGCCTGCGGGACCTGGTGGCGCTGCTGGGGGCGCTGGTGATGCTGGTGTACGTGGCGGTGGCCATCGCAGCGCTGGTCTCCCGCCTCGGGCGCCGGGGCATCCCGTTTCGGATGCCAGCGTGGCCGCTGCCGCCGCTCCTTGCGCTGGGGGTGTTGGGCATCCTGGTGCGGTTTCTGCCGTCGCGGCAACTGGTGGCCCTGCTCGGGGTGCTGGTGCTGGGCGCAGCGTGGGGCTACCCGCGGCCCGAGTAGCTGACCCCTTCGGAAGTCCCGCGGGTGCTGGATAGTGGATTTGCAGCAGGAGGTAGCGGGTGGTGTGATCCCAGCCCAGATCCCACGGTTCGCGGTACCGGTCCGCGGAATGGCTCAGCACCACGGGGTACCCCGCCCCGTTGTCTCCGGCCACCACCGCCAGGTGGGCCACTCGCCCGTGCTCCACGTAGCCGATCAGGTCTCCCGGCCGGAGTCGTGACATGGGGGCGGGCTGTCCCGCGTGGGGCGCCACCAGGTCCGAAAGCGTTCCCTGGGCCAGCAGGGTGGCTCGCTCCGTGACTTCCAGATAATGCACCAGCGCCTGGGCGTTGACCCAGTCGGCGGTGCCATCATGCGGGCCGGCCTTCCAGTGCCAGGCCGCTGATTCCGAGAATCCCCCGGCCCATAGAACCTGGGAGATGAAGTTGGTGCAGTCGCCGCCGTGCCAATTGTAGTCGCCAAAGCGTGGGTTGTAGCGTCCATCGTTGCCGCAGCCCGGTGCGGCTCCGCAGTACGTGGCTGCATACGCGAGCGCGCGGTCGGCCCCCGGCCCGCGTGTCCGCCACAGGCCGGCCGAGGGCACCCGAAGGCTAGCCGGGTGCGCGGCTCCCGGCAGGCGGGTGTCCTGGTTCAACGGGTCGATGAAGTCGTCGTCCGCGATGAACCACCGCCCGTCCACCTGGCGCAGCGTGTAGCGGTGGTAGACGCCCAGCCCAAACCAGAAGGTGGCCGGCGCGCCGCGCTGCCGGTACACATAGCGGGCACGGTCGGCTGCGTCCACGTGCACCACGCCGGGCCCGTGCCCACCGACGCGCGTGATGCGCACGGACACCACCACCTGTTCAAAACGCACCGCCCGCGCCGCCGCCCAGTCGCGAATGTACGCCATCCGGTGCTCCGCCTTTTTGAGCGCCGGGGCCCGGCTGCCACCGGGGCCGAACACGGCTGTCAGGGCGGTGCGGTTCCCGGTCAGGGTGGCGGTGTCTTCCTGCTGCACCAGGGTGGTGAGGATCGGGGTGAGCAGCGTGCGGGTGGGCGGCATGGGCGGGCTGGCCGCCATCAGCCGGCCCACCGCCAGCGCCCCCACCACCCCGGTGACCGCTGCCATCACCCGTCGCCGCATGTCCGCCACCCCACCGCCCGTGCGTACGTGCGTCGCGCCACGTCATGCCTAGCATGGCTGTTGGGTCGAGCCGGCGTGCGCCCAATTTTTTGATGCCCGACCGTGGGTGGGGGTTCTCATCGGGTCAGCGACAGGCGCTTTGCGCCCGCGCTGCAGGAGGACGTGTGCCCGGCGGGGCCTCAGGCAGGCCCTGACCGGCCGTTTCCGGCGTCCACCGGCCGGTGACCCACGCACCGGCCCCCGCCGCACTGGCCATGAGCAGCAAGCCAAGCGCCAGCTGATGGTTGGCCAGCAAGATGCCGACGAGGAACACGCCCAGCGCCCCGCCCAGGCGCCCGACCGCTTCGCACACCCCCTGCCCCGTTGTCCGTACACCGGTGCCCAGCGACTCGGCGGCCAGCACCACCGTCGTTTTGTCCGGCCCGAACGCGCCCGCTGCCAGCGCCAGCGCCACCAGCGAGAGAGACCAGTAGGCGGCCGGCGACCGGGTGACCAGCGCGCCCAGGCCCAAAAGCGCCAGCGCCCCGGCGCGCAGCCCGAAGCCCCAGATCTGGAGCGGCCGGCGGCCCCAGCGGTCAATGAGGCGAATCGTGAACCAGGCGGCCACCAGCGCGACCCCCTTGGTTTCCACCGACGCGAGGTCGCCTCCACCAGACCCGAGGGCCACCATCAACAGGGGCAGGAACACCCCAAGCCCCTGGCCCGTAATTTGGTGAAGAAACCACGGCACCGCCGCCCGCACCAGCGCCGGGCGGTACGGCCGGGCCAGCTGCCGGGAAATCTGCCGCACATTGTCGGGGCGCCGCCGCGCCCACAGCGGAGACTCGGGAAGCCGCCACCGAAGCGCGAGGGTGGGCAGCAGAAACAGGCCGCCCGCGCCCAACACGAGGCGAATGTCCCCCACACTGTGCACGGTGAGCCCGGACGCGTACGCCAGCAGTTGCCCCAGGTCGCCGATCCACATCACCAGGACCATCAAGCCGCCACGGGACAGCCGGGGGGCCAGCTCCCCTACGTAAGGCAGCATGACGGCGAAATCGGCGCCGAGTCCCATCCCCAGCACAAAGCGGGAGGACGCGAGTGCGGGGTAGGTCAGAAACACGGCCGACGCCGCCGTGGCCATCAGCATGACGGCCGCCGACACCACCATGACCCCCCGCCGGCCGTAGCGGTCGCTCAGGAGTCCCGCGGCCAGACTGCCCACGACCGTACCCGCGATGGCCGCCGACGCCAATAGGGCCTCGGCGACCGGGCCAAGCCTCCAGAGATCCTTGAGCGGGCCAATGAGGACCCCCATGACCGTCAGGCCATACGTGCCGTTGGCCATCATGAGGCCAGCCACCCACCAAAGCCAGCGCGGGTTGCTGCCCGCGGGCCGCTGCTCCATATGCACCCCTCCGTCCTGCCCTGCTGGTTTCCCCTTCGACCCGTGGTTAGTCCACTTCGCCGCGCCGCCCCGAACTCCTTCGCCCAAATAGCGGCAGCGACGCACGGCCACGCCGGCGGAGCGCCGAATGCCCGTGGTACACTGGCACCAGAGCACCGTGCCGCTGATGGGGACGGCCCACTTGGGCCGTGGGTTCGGTGGGTCCTGGGTGGCTGGGACCGAGACGGCACGCGAGGGCGTGCGGTGGATTAGGAAGGAGCTCGCTTCGTTGCAAGCCGCATCACCGATGCCGATGGAACAGTTGTCTGCCGAAGCGTGGCTCCGCACCAAAGGGCTCCGGGTCACCCCGCAGCGCCGCTTGGTGCTGGACCGAATGCTGCAGCACGTGGGCCGGCACTGGAGTGCCGACGAATTGCACGAGGCGTTGCGTGCCCAGCTGTCGGAGTTGGCGCGCGGCACCATCTACAATATCTTGGCCGAGTTGACCCGGGTGGGCCTGGTCGAAGAGCTGCGCGGGCACGACGGCAGCGCGTTGTTTGGTGTGCAACTGGTGCCCCACCACCACTTTTTCTGCGAAGGCTGTCGACGCTGGTTTGATGTGACGCCGGTGGGCCTCGGATCGCTGGCGCTCTCTGCCGACGATCGGGGACGCTTTGCCGTCCAGACCGTGGCCGTCGTGTTTCACGGCCGATGCGCCGACTGCGCGCGCGGGGAGACACCCCGCGGCCCGTCGTAGCTCCCTCCAGTCGGCGCCGGTCCCGGCCGTCTTTCACCGATAGTTGGTAAACGCCAGCTCGATGCCAAAGTCCTGGGCCTCCAGCCCGCGTATGACGGCCTGCAGGTCATCGCGATTCTTGCCACTCACGCGGAGCGCGTCGCCTTGAATTTGGGTGTCCACCTTGAGCTTCAGCGCCCGGACCGCCTGCTGAATCTTCTTGGCCACCTCGGTTTCGATCCCGCTCTTGATCCGAATCGTCAGGCGGGCCCGATCCATGCCATGCCGCTCGGGTTCCTGTTTGTCCAGAAATCGCAGGGACACGCCCCGGCGGGCGCAGCGCTGTTCCAGTGTGGTCACCAGCGAGTCCATCACCATGCCAGCCGGCGCATCCAGCACAATGTGCTGCTGTTTTCGGTCGTACGCCACCTCCACATCCTGACCGCGAAAGTCGTAGCGGCTGGCCACCTCATGCCGCGTCTGGTCCACCGCGTTGGTGAGCTCGCCCCAGTCCGGCTCGGATACCACGCCAAACGAATTGTCCTTGGCCATCTGACCGTCCCCCTGTTCGCTTCCGCCTCGTCGGTTGTCCGCGCGCGTCGTCGCGCCCAGTCTACTGCTCGTCGGGCTGCCCCACGCGGTGCTCATGGCGGCGCGGGTCGCTGTCCCCCGCGACTTCCAGCTGCAACGTGGCGTGATGGATGCCAAAACCCTCACGGAGCCGTTCGTCCAATGTGCGAATGACCCCCTGCCCATCGCGCAGGGTCCGGGCGGTGCTCACCTCCACGTGGGCCGACAGCGCCCACTCGCCCGGGGTGATCGCCCAGAGATGCACGTGGTGGATGGACTCCACCCCCTCGGTCGCGGCCATGGCCGCGGCCACCGCATCCAAAGACACATCCCGGGGCGCCGCCTCCATCAGGACGCGCCAGGCATCCCGCACGATGCCAATGCTGCTGGCGGCCATGGCCACCGCGATGCCGGCCGCACCGATCGCGTCCGCCCGAAGAAATCCCGTCCACCAAATCACAATTCCGGCCACCATGACCGCGAGCGACGTGGCCGCGTCGCCCACCAGGTGCAGCCAGGCGCTTCTGAGGTTCAGGTCCTGGTGCCCGTGCGCTTCGTGCGGGCGCACGCGGCGGCCCACGGCGAGGTTGGCGACCAGACCCACCGCCCCTCCCACCACCATGGTCCAGACCACCGGCCGGGCGGGATGGAGCCACGACAGCCACGCCTCCGCCAGCAGGCCGGCAGACAGCACCACCAGCGCCAAGGCGGACAAGAGACCGATCAGGACCCCGGCCCGGGGGTAACCCCAGGTCATCACCGGCGAGGGCGGCCGGACGGCGATGCGGGCCGCCATGTAGGCCGACCCCATGAAGACCATGTCGGCCAGCGAGTGGCCCGCATCGCTCCACAGCGTCAAACTGCCCCCGAACCACGCGAGGGCTACCTTCAGGGCGAACAAGCCGGCCGCCACCGCGATCGCGCTGGCCAGCGCGGCCGCCCGCGACGCGTGCTGGGAACGGGACCGCTCCACCATGAACGCCCCTTTCGTGCGATGCCCGCAAAGTTTTCCGGCCCGCATCGGTCCCCGAAACAAGACAAACCGAGCGTCCATAGTGTAACATAGAGTCAGCACCAGGCGTTATCGATATTGTGGTGCACGGAGGGTAGGTGGCCAAGCTGGGCGGCGGCGTAGACCAAACCTACACAGATTTTGTGGCGCAAAACGGGGATCGCGCTTTGCGTCTGGCTTTTGTGACCCTGCATGACCGAACCGAGGCCGAGGATGTGGCGCAGGAAGCGTTTTACCGGCTGTGGCGGCACGCGTTGCGTGCCGGAGCGGACACGCTGTCGCCCGCCCTGCTGTATCAAACCGTGTTGAACTTGTGCCGGGACCGGATGCGCTACCACCACCGGCACCCGGAAGACAGCGTGGATCCTCAAGATTTGCGTGCCGGGGCCCCGGCCGGCCCGGATCGCGACCAGGCGCTCGCGGTGTATGAAGCCGTCGGGCATCTGAAGCCGGTCGAGCGCCAGGTGATTCTGCTCTTTTACTACCTTGACCAATCGTTGAAGGACACGGCCGAGACGCTCGGCCTCTCGGAGCAGATGGTGAAGACGCGCCTGTTTCGGGCGCGGCAGCATCTGCGTCCGTTCCTGGAGCCCATCGTGCGGGAGGAGGTGAGGTAGCTGGAGGACGAACGGAAACCCGGGGACCCGCTGGGTCTCATGCTGGACGAGTCGCTCTCCCGTCTGCATCTGGAGTTCGACCCACGGTGGAGTCCCTCGGCTCATCGCCCGCGGCGCCGCGGGATCCGCGCGTTGCCGTTCGCTTGGAAGGCCAGCGCGGCCGCCTTGCTGTTGCTGGGCGTCGGAGCAGCCTCGCGGCCGAACGTAGCGCATCTCCTGCTCCACTCGTCGGCGCCGACCGCCAGTGCAGGCCATCATCTGGTGAAAAGCCCGTGGCCAGGCTTGGCGCCGTCGGCCATTGTGCCCGCCTATGCCAGTGCCGCCAGCGCGGAAGCCAACGAAACAACCTATTTGGGCCGGCTCAAATGGCAGGGGACGCTCACCGATGCGGTGGTATCGGTAAAGACCCCGTCCGGCACGATGGCCGTGGGATTCCGTCACTCGGCCGCGGTGTGGGACACGCTCAACCATCAGATGCAAAACATATCGCCGGCGAAAATGCTGACGCCGGCGACCGGACGCTGGCAGGCGGGCAGCAACAAGGCGCTCACGTCGTTCACCGCCGCGGGACCCTACGCCTACGTGACGTCGGGGCCGCTGTGGGCCGTGCTGGACGGACCGGCCAGCCACTGGGCCACGGCGCCCGGCGTCAACGTGGTGCGCAGTCAGATTGCCGCCCTGCCGTCAGATCCGACGCATAGCCTCCTGCTCACCGAGGATGCGGGGGGGACGCAGTATCTTTACGTGCGCAGTGGATTGCGGGCCAGTTGGACGCCGATTGCTCTTCCGGGGGTCCCCGTGCTCCAAACCGTCGCGGTGGCTAATGAATATTGGGTCCTCGCTGGGGGCGTCATTCGCGTGTGGACCCCGGTCGGCGCGTGGCGGACCCTCTACGCCCCGCCGAAAAACTTTGTGGTGTCCACGTTTGCCGTGAGCCCTGACGGATCCCGCATCGTCGTGCTACTGGCGCCCAGCTCAGGCGCGAGCGGTGTCGGTCCGCTGCTCCTGTCCAACGATGGCGGTCACCATTGGACGCCTATGGCGACCCCGTGGCCCAACGGGTCGAGTCCCACCAGCCTCGCGCTGGAACCGAATGGCGCGGTGGCGGCGTTCCTGCCGGGGCCGCCGGGACTAGTGGAGCAGTACAGCCCCCCCACCGGGGCCTGGAGCATTCTGTCCACCCCGACCCCCAACAGTGCGGGCACCGGCGCGCTCACCGCCAACGGCAACGGCAACCTCCTGTACAGCGGCCCGGCCGGACATTTGTACCGATACATCCAGCAGGCCGGCGCGTGGCAGGCGCTGCCCGCCATCCCCGGGGGCAGCGGCGGACAGCCCCCCAACCTGCTGATGGGTATTGGGGTCAACGAAGTGGTGGCCAGCAGCCCGCATGGCTGGTTTGTGTTCGTGCCCTCGGCCGCCCCCGCCAAGCCGGTAGGCTAAGCAGCGCTAGCCGTCGCAGATGGGTCACGGCACAATAGCCAGCCTCGCCGTCCCGGCAGCGAGGCTGGCTCTGGCGGACACGGGTCCGTCACACCCGCTCGATAATCGTCGCGATCCCCATTCCCCATCCGATGCACATGGTGATGAGCGCATAGCGCCCCCGGCGTTCCTCCAGTTCGTGCAGAGCGGTCAGGACCAGCCGCGCCCCGGAGGCACCCAATGGGTGTCCCAGGGCAATCGCTCCGCCGTTAGGGTTGACCCGAGACCAGTCGGGGTGCATATCGGCCCCCCAGGCCAAGACCACGCTCGCGAACGCCTCGTTGATCTCGACCACGTCCATGTCCTCGAGCGTGAGGCCCGTACGGTCGAAAATCCGTCGGGTGGCTGGTATCGGGCCCGTCAGCATAATCACCGGGTCCACCCCCGAGAGCGCCATGGCCACCACGCGCGCGCGGGGCGTGAGATGGTGCGTGGCCAGCCCCTGCTCTGAGGCCAGCAGCAGGGCCGCCGCCCCGTCCGTCAGCTGGCTGGAGTTGCCGGCAGTGACCACGCCGTCGGCCTTGAATGCCGTTTTCAGGGTGGCCAGCTTCTCTAGGGAGGTGTCTGCCCGCGGGCCCTCGTCGCGCTGCACCGGGGCCGCATCCCCGCCTTCGGCGGAGGGGACCGGAACCACCTCGGCATCGAATCGGCCGGCGTGCTGTGCGGCCAGCGCCCGCCGATGGCTCTCTAGGCTGAAGGCGTCCAGCGCATCGCGGTCCAGGTGCCACCGCTCGGCGATCAGTTCCGCCGACAGTCCCTGGGGGACGATGTTGTAGCGCTGCAGTAGCCGGGCGTTTAAGCCCGCCCCGTCCGACATCATGGGAACCCGCGACATGGACTCCACCCCGGCGGCCACCATGAGGTCATACGTGCCCGCCATGATGCCTTGCGCAGCCTGATTGAAGGTTTCCAGGCTCGACCCGCACATGCGGTTGACCGTCGCGCCGGGCACGGTGTCCGGAAGCCCGGCCACCAGCGGGAGCAGGCGGCCCAGGTTTAGCCCCTGCTCACCCACCTGGGTGCTGACCCCCAGGCGAACGTCGTCCAGGGCGCCGGGGTCGATGCCGGTCCGCTCCACCACCGTGGTGAGCGGCACGGCGGCCAAATCATCGGGACGCAGGTGGGCCAGCGCACCACCGCGCCGGCCAAACGGCGTGCGGGCGCCGTCAACCAAATACGCTTCGCCCATGTCAGCCCAACAGGCCGGCGAGCTTCATGGCCAGGGCCATGGACCCGGCAATCGTGAGCCGTCCGGACATGAAAGCGGTCATGGGGTTCAACCGGCCCTCGGCCATGGCGGAAAAATCCTCCGCCGTCATGGTGGCCGTGACCCCAGGATCGTCGGCGGTGCCCCGCTCCACCGCCGCACCGTCGTCGGTGATGCGCAGCACGTAGTCCCCGCCCCCGTCGCCTGTCAGACACACTTGGTACACGCCCAGGGATCCGGCCAGCTGTTCCGCCGACTTGCCCGCCAGGCGCTCCCGCAGGCCCGCCACCAGCCCACTCTCGTTCTCCGGTGCCACCACGCCACTCCCCTTCGCATCAACTTGCCCAGAGACACTCTACTCGTTCTCGGGAGGTTCTTACATCAGGCCCGTCATGACCCGGCGCTGAATCTCCGACGTCCCTTCGTAGATGCTCATGATCTTCGCGTCGCGAAACCATTTTTCCACCGGGTAGTCGCGCATGTAGCCATACCCCCCCATGAGCTGCACGGCCCGGGTGGCCGTCTCCATGGCCATGTCCCCGGCAAAGGCCTTGGCCATCGACCCCTCCAGCTGGCAGCTTTGCTGGTGGTCCGCGAGCCAGGCCGCGCGGTACGCCAGGAGCCGCGCCGCCTCAATCTTCGTCAGACTGTCGGCCAGCGGGAACGAGACCGCCTGGTTGGAATAAATGGGCCGGCCAAACTGCACACGGCCCCGGGTGTAGTCCAAGGCATACTCGTACGCGGCGCGGGCCACCCCCACCGCCGCAATCGCGACGGATGGCCGTGAATGTTCCAGCATCTTCATAGCGCCCAGGAACGCCGCGTTTTCCTCGCCCAGCCGATTGGCCTCCGGCACCTCAACCTGGTCGAAGTGCACTTCGGCGGTATGGCTGGCGCGAAGCCCCAGCTTCTTGAACTTCTTGCCCCCAGTGAGACCCGGTGTGTGCCCATCCACCACAAAGGCGGAGACGCCACCGTATCCCCCCGCCGGATCCGTGCGGGCAAACACGACGTAGACGTCCGCGATGCCGCCGTTGGTGATGAACGTCTTCGTGCCGTTCAGCACGTAGTGATCACCATGGCGCTCAGCCCGCGTGGCCAGCGCCACCACGTCCGACCCCGCCTGCGGCTCCGTGAGGCACATGGCGCCCAGGCGCGGATGGTGGGGATCGCAGAAGAGCGGCAGCCACTGGCGCCGCTGGGCCTCGCTCCCCAGCTCCATGATGGGGATGGACGCCAGACCGACGCCACCCATCGCGGTGGCAATCCCGGCACAGCCCCAGAAAAGTTCCTCGTGGATGACGAGCAGGTCCAACAGGCGCTCGACGCCCCCCCCGCCGTAGGTCTCGGGAATGAAATACGAAAGCAGGCCCACCTCCGCCGCCTTGGCCAGCACCTCCCAGGGCATCTCTTCGGATTCGTCGTACCGTGCCGCCACCGGGCGCATTTCGCGTTCAGCAAAACCATGCGCCCATTCGCGGAGTCCCCGTTGATCGGACGTCAGTTCAAAGTCCACCTTCTGCCTCCTGCTTCTGCCTCCTGCTGCTGGTTCGGCCGGACGCCAGTATCTGTCGTCGGCAATAGTTTACCAAAGCAGTATTTGCCGAGGGAAGGTATCTCGTGTGTTTAGTACCACCCCCGCAGGTGCATCGCCTCGGCCACGCGCTGGACGGCGAGCCGGTAGGCCGCGCGCCGCAGGTCGACCTGCCGCTCGGCGGCCAGCGCCCACACCTGGTCAAAGGCCGCCGTCATCGCCTGCTCAAGCCGGGAGGAAACTTCGTCGCGGGTCCAGTAGTACCCCCCGCGATTCTGCGCCCACTCGAGATACGACACGTAGACGCCGCCCGGGTTCGCCACGATGTCGGGGACCGTGCGAATCCCGCGCGCGAATAAAATCTCCTGCGCCTCGGGCGTGCTGGGCCCGTTGGCCGCTTCGACGACGAGGCGCGCGCGCACCTCCGCCGCGACGGCCCGGGTAATTTGGTTCTCGAGCGCGGCGGGTACCAGCACGTCCACATCGGCGGTCAGCAGCTCGCTGTTGGTGAGGGGCGCGGCCCCAGGGAATCCGGCCACGGTCCCGTGCTCCGCCGCCCAGCGGTCCAGCGCGTCCAGATCGAGCCCCTCGCCCTGCCACACCCCACCGCCCACGTCGCTCACCGCAGCGATCCGCACGCCACGCGCGGCCAGCCAGCGTGCCGTCTGGGCCCCCACGTTGCCGTAGCCCTGCACGGCCACGCGCGTGCTGCTCGGCGACAACCCCACACGGTCCATGGCGCGCCGTGTCACAATCGCCACCCCTTCGCCCGTGGCCTCGGTCCGCTCCGCGGACCCGCCGAGCGGGATCGGCTTGCCCGTGAAGATGCCGAACACGTCGGCGTCATCGTGCATCCGGCCGTACTCGTCCATCATCCAGGCCATGATTTGACTGTTGGTGTTCACGTCCGGCGCCGGGACGTCGCGATCGACCCCGATGAAGCTGGCAAACTCTCGGATGAACTCGCGCGACAGCGCTTCCAGCTCACGCGCCGACAGCGTGGACGGGTCCACGGTGACCCCCGCCTTGGCCCCGCCCATGGGAATCCCAATGACCGCGCACTTCAGGGTCATCCACATGGACAGGGCCTTCACCTCGTTTTGGTCGACGCCGGGGTGAAAGCGGATGCCGCCCTTGTACGGTCCGCGGGCGTTGTTGTGGTGCGACCGCCAGGCGGGAAAGCTGGCGGTCGTGCCGTCGTCCCGGCGCACCAGCAGGTGTGCCTCGAGCACGCGGCGGGGTTCCTTCAGGATCTCATACACGGCGTCGGGCAGTTCCAAGGCGCGGCAGGCGTCCTGGAACGCCGCCTGGGTGTTGAGAAATGGATTCGTGCTGTCCTGCATGGCTCGCCTCCTCGCAACATTCAGCGGCCGCCAGGCCCACCCGGCCGGCGGCGGAGCGCCGGCAGTATTCCCCCCGGACGTCACCAGTCCTCACCGCACCAGCAGCGCCAGCAGCACCGATACCCCATTTAACGTCGCGTGCGCCACCGTAGACGACCACAGGGACCGAGTGCGGGAATACACCAGGGCCAGCAGCAGTCCCGCCACCGACAGGGGCAGCCACAGGGACAGGTTCAAGTGCGCACCGCCGAAAATGGCGGCCGACAGCAGCGCGGCGGGCCAGAATCCCCAACGGGCGGCCATGCCACCAAACAGCAGGCCGCGAAACAGCGCCTCCTCGGCCAACGGGGCCAGGACGACCACCGCGAGCACCAGCGCTGCGATCCCCAACACCGGCGCGTGAGCGGCATGGGGGTCGTACACGAAGGGGTTGTTGGGATGGACCGGGAGCCGGAACCAAACACTTTCGGCTTGGATCAGGAGCGACGACAGCAGGATGATGGCAACGCCCACCGTCACGCCCTGCCCGATTTCCCGCCAGGAGGTGGACCGCCAGGCGTAGTTGGCCGCGACAAAGCGCGTGAACTTCGGAGCGTGGGCCAGCACCAAAAGCACCGTAAGGGCTTCCAGCGGCGGCGTGATGAGATACAGAACCAGCAGGGTGGTCAGGTGCGCCGTGCTGAGGGACGGCGACGGCAGCGGCACCACCGCGGTGAACACCCCCGACAGCAAAATCATCAGCCCCACGCCATAGAACCCGTCGGCCAGCGTCACCCGGTCGGTGGCCGGGCGGGCCCCCAACCCCGCGGCCAGCGCGGCGAGACCCCCCGTCAGGAGGGCCAGCGGCACACGGGTGGGGGCCGACGGGGGGGCGGCCAGGACAAAAACGGCCACCGCCGCGACGGCGCCCACCAGCCAGGGCGTCCGCAGCTGATGACCCGCCGCCACCACCGCCCCCAGCGTCGCCACGGCGGCCGCCATGCCCGCCACCAGGCCGGACCCGCTGCCGCGGCCCACCGCCGCCGCGGCGGCGATCAGCACCACCCACCACCACCACCACCGGGCGCCCCGCCGCGGAGGGAACACCTCCACCACTCCCTTCCTCTACGCTTTGACGCCTTGACTCCTTGATTCCTCGCCTGCCCTGCCGGTGCCGCGCGGCACCGGCTCCTCAAACGTGTCGCCTGTATGTTCGCAACGGCCTACCGGTGCTATGATGCGTGAAAGATGCGTGACAGTGCCTGGCGGGATGACCCCGGGCCAGTCGAGCCAGGAGAGGACGGGTCACCATGTCCACCAGACCATCCCGACGCGATGCCATCGTTCAGTATATCTCCCGCTACGTGGCCGAACACGGATTTCCCCCGTCGGTGCGGGAGATCGGGGCCGCCGTGTCCTTAAAGTCCACGTCCACGGTCGCGTACTATCTGCGGCGCCTCGAAGAGGAAGGGCGCATCAGCCGGGTGCACGAACGCTCCCGCGGCATCTCCCTGCCGCGGGAGGCTTTTACCGATCCCGACCGCGTACCGCTCATCGGGCGGGTGGCGGCCGGTCTGCCCCTGTTGGCCGACGAGCAGGTGGAGGAACTGGTCCCCATTCCCCACACCCCCAGCGCGTGGTTCGGGGGCCGACCCGATTTTGCGCTCCGGGTGCGCGGGGACAGCATGGAGGGTGCGGGGATTCTGGACGGCGACCTAGCGTTCGTGCACCAGCAGGATGCGGCCGACGACGGTCAGATCGTCGTGGCGCTCCTGGGCGAGGAAGCGACGCTCAAGCGGTTCCAGCGCGCCCCGGACGCCATTCGCCTGTTGGCCGAAAACCCGCGCTACGCCCCCATCGTGGCCCGGGACGTGCGCATTCTGGGGGTGTTGGTCGGCATCGTGCGTGGCTACGCCTAAGGGGCGACGGCGCCCAGCGCCCCGATAATGGCCCGCGCTGCCAGTACGGTGTGCTGACGCATGACGCCGCCCTGCAGGTAGAGGGTCCATGGCGGCCGCATGGGCGCGTCGGCCGACAGCTCTAAGGATCCGCCGGGGACAAATCCCCCCTGCGCCATCACGACGGGACTGGGATATCCCGGCATGGCCCAAGGTTCCGGGACGACGTGCCCGTCCACTGGCGACACGCCCTGGACGGCGCGCGCCGCCGCCAAGAGCGCCTCGGGCCCCCCCAGCGCAATGGCGAGGATGATGTCGTGGCGGGGCCACGTCTCCGCCGGCGGATCCACCCGGTACCCGGCGGCCGCGAGCAAGTGTGCGGCGGCCGCGGTGCCGATGAGTGCCTCGCCCACCGCGTGGGGCGCATAGAACAGCCCCTGCCAAAACCCGCGCAGATAGGGTCCGCTGGGTCCCAGGTCCGCGCCGACGCCGGGCGCGTTCAGCTCGTCGCCCACCTGCTCGATGAGGCGGGCCCGCCCCGCCACGTACCCCCCGGTGGTCGCGAGCCCGCCGCCGGGGTTTTTCAGCAGGCTGCCGGCCAGGAGGTCGGCTCCCCAGTGACCGGGCTCAGACAGGTCGGTGAACTCCCCGTAGCAGTTGTCCACCAGCACCCCGGCTCCCGCCCGATGGGCGTCGGCCATGAGCGTCTGCAGCGTGTCCCGGGACCAGGACGGGCGGCGCTGGTAGCCGCGCGACCGCTGCAGATACACCCAGTCGGGGCTGTCGGCCAGCGCCGCCCGCCAGGACTCGGGCTCCACGCCCGCGTCGCCCACCGGCACGCGGGTGACGCGGGCGCCGCGCCGCACCACGCTGCCGCGGTGGGCGCCGGACGGATCCAGTAACGGAGCCAGCGTGTCATACACGGCCCCCACCGTCACCACATGCTGGCCCGCATCCACGACGGCTCTTACCATGGACGACAGCGCGCTGGTCCCGGACGCCCACTGGGGGCGCACCAGCGCCGCTTCGGTGCCCATCAGGCGGGCGTAAACCTGTTCCAGCTTGTCGCGCCCCACGTCGCCATAGCCGTACCCGTCGCTGCCCACGAGATCAGGTGCGGACAGGCGGACCGCACGAAAGGCGGCCAGCACCCGCTCCAGGTTCCGCTCTGCCAGGTGTTCGGCGGCCGCCGCCACCATCGTCGTCGTCAAGGCCCACACTCCTCCTGCCGCTGGCCCGAGTATAGCAGGCGGGAGTGTGGCTCAATCCACGGGCAGACTGGCCGCCATGGCACGCCGCAGGCTCGCGAATCCCTGCTGGGTGAGCGCAGACACCGGCAGCACGGGCAGCCCGGCGGCGTGCCGACGCAGCTGCTTCAAACCCTCCCGGGCGCCGGGCCGGTCCATTTGGTTGGCCACGACAGCGTAAGGCGTGTGGGCGGCCCGCCATTCCGCCACCGCGTGGTCCGCCTCCCCCCAGCAGTTCGGGCGCGCCACGTCCACCACGTGAAGGATGAGGTCGGCTTCTGCCAGCTTGCCCAGCGCCTCCGCCATGGCGCGGCGCACGGACGGTTCGCTGGCCACGCCCGCGACCAGGCCCGGCGTGTCCCAGAGCCGCACGGTGCGTGGGCCGCCTTTGCCTGGCAACGTCACGGCCACTCCCTGGACGGTGAGGATGGCGTGGGGCGCGGCGGACACCAGCTGACGCCGCGCCTCCCCCAGCGACCACGGCCGCAGGGGCCCAGCCGCGCGGCCCAGCGGCTGGAATCGGAGGCCACGCTGGCCGCAGTACGCCGCAAAATTCACCACCAGGAGGCTTTTACCGACGTTGACGCCGCCCACGACGACGGCCGTGCGCATCAGCGCACCTCATCGAGGTCGGCAGCCACCAGCGTCATCAGGTCGTCCCGAGACAACGGCCCGGCGTGCTGGACCAGCCGCACGGCCTGCCGGCGAATGGCGCGCTCCATCAGGTTGCGCACCATGCGGGCGTTGCCGGCGTTCTCGTGCCACCCGCCCGTGCGGCGGTCCAGCGCCTTGGCGAGCTGTTCTTCGGCATCCGACGCCAGCCGGTACTGGCGCTCGGCCAGCATCAGTCGGGCAATGGCCGCCAGCTCATCCGGCCGGTACTCGGGAAAGTCCACATGAATCGCGAACCGCGAGCGCAGCCCCGGGTTCGCCTCCATGAACCCCGCCATCTCGCGGGGATAGCCGGCGAGGATCAGGAGGAACTCGCTCTTTTTGTCCTCCATCACCTTGACCAGCGTGTCGATGGCTTCCTTGCCAAAATCCTTGCCGCCACCACGAGCCAGGGCATACGCCTCGTCGATGAACAGCACGCCTCCCAGGGCTCGGCGCACCACCTCCCGCGTCTTCTGGGCAGTGTGCCCGATGTATTCGCCCACGAGGTCAGCGCGCTCCACCTCCACCAAGTGTCCCTTCGGGAGGGCGCCCAGGTCCCTGAACAACTGCCCCAACAGTCGCGCCACCGTCGTTTTGCCCGTACCCGGCGCGCCGCGGAACACCATGTGCAGCGTGTGGGGCTCGGCCACCAGCTGCATGGCGGCGCGCCGCTGCTGAATGTCCACGAACGCGCAGATTTCCCGCACCTGCCGCTTGACGTCCCGGAGCCCCACCAGCGCATCCAGCTGGACCAGGGCACCTTCCGTCGGCGCCTCGGGGTCGTGGGCGGGCCCCGCCGGTCCCGCGCGGCGTTCCAGCCGACGGAGCTGCCGCACCGCTTCCACCGTGCTCACGTGGCCCTCTGACAACCAGCGCAGCACCTCCGCCGACGTTGCCGGTGTGGACGGCCCGGGTTGTAAATCCCCCATCGGATCCCCCCTTCACCCAGCGCGCCGGGCACGGCGTCCGTGCATATCCGTGCATGATACGTGCCTCGGGCACCGGGTAGATTCACCACCGGGAGCTGACAGTGGCTCCCTCTAATGGAGTACACGACCTACATGGGTGGCGCTCCCCTTCAGAGGCGATTTGTGGCACGTGGCGACGCCTGTCCGCATACGATCCTGCCGGGCTCGATGCCGACCCAGTGCCAAGCGGAGAAGCCGGGGGGTGCGAGAGTGTCCAAAGGTCGAGGGGCGGCCCGGGGGGACCGGAGGGGGCGGGCGGTCCGCATCGTGTCGCTGGGGGCCATCGTGTGGACGGCGTCCATGGTGACTGGGGTGACAGGGGGCCGTGTGGTCGAGGCCGCGAGCCCGCCGTCCTCCCCCGCCGTGCCCAGCGCCGCCGCGCTGGGGACGTGGGTGGCCCAGCCCACCCAGATCCGGTTGACCTGGGGCGACACCCTGTGGCAGCTGGCCAAGACGTACGGGGTGAGCGTGGCGGCGCTGCAGGCGGCGAACCACCTCGGGTCGTCCACCACCATCTACGCCGGGTCGATGCTGGTGATTCCCGGACGCTTTCTCGTGACGGAGGCGACCACGCTCCCGGCGGTGGCCACGGCCCTGGGGGTGCCGGTCGCGACGTTGGCCGCGTTGAACGCCAACCGCCCGCTCACGGTAGGCACCCCCGTGTGGGTGCCCACCGCCTCGGGCGCCACGCCCGCGGCCGCCACGGTCGTGTCCAATCAAAGTCTCACCGACCTGGCCCACCTGGTGCAGGCGGAGGCGGGGAACCAGCCTTTCCTGGGGATGGTGGCGGTGGCGGCCGTCGTCTTGAACCGCGTGGCCAGCCCGGGATTCCCGAAATCGATCGCGGCCGTCATCTTTGCCCCGGGGCAGTTTGCGTCCGTGCAGAACGGCACCTACTGGCAGGCCCCCAGCGCGCAAGCGTACCAGGCGGCGGAGGCGGCGCTGGGCGGCGAGGACCCCACCCCCGGGGCCCTGTACTTTTTCAATCCGGCGCTCACGCAAAACAGTTGGATGGAGGGGCTGCCCGTCGTGGCCCGCATCGGGCAGCAGGTGTTCAGCCGGTAGTGTGGTGCTGCCGACGCGGCCGTGGGCGTCCGACTGGTCAAACCTCTGAAAGGCGGTGAGCGGCTGGCCAGAGACGTAGATGGTCAGGGCCGGTTTCTGTCCCACGCAGCTTAGTTGAGTCGGCCGGCGGGAGCGGGCGGCTCGCCGGCCCTGACACGTCGGGCGACCCGGCTTTAGACGGTCAGGGGTGGCGGCCGGTGCATCCACGCGCTCGTAGTGGTCCACAGACAAGGGGCCGGCCAGCAATGCGCTTGGGCGCCACGTCTCACCAGGGTCGTGCCACGGGGGTATGCTGCCCGGGACACCACACCAGCGCCACGACTTCAAAACGCACAGCCCGGGCAGCAGCCGCTCGGTGTCCGGCGCCTGCTGGGCTGGGTTTGGCTGTGCCCCACCAGCGCGGTGAGCCGGTCCAGCCAGCGGTGCCACGGGTCCGCCCTGCGAACCCCCTCCCCGTCTCCCGCACGCGGCGCCAGGCTGGTGGGGATCCATCGTGCCGCATCAGGCCCATGGTGCATACTGGAGGCGGCGGGGCCCCGGGGGAATGGCCGGCGGAGGGTTTTAAGGGTGACGCCAGGCGGTGGTCCACGACACCACTTGGGCCAGCGCGTCGTCTTCGGGAGACTCGTCGAGGTTGATCCAGTGGATGTCTGGCTCACGGGCCAGCCAGGTCATTTGCCGCTTGGCGTACTGGCGCGTGTGCAGCGCGATAAGCGGCAGGAGGCGCTCCGCACTGAGACGCCCTCGGGCCCAAAGAACCCCCTCGCGGTAGCCCAGTCCCAAGAAGGCCGGCGCATGCCACCCCACCCCCTGGGCATGCAGTGCCAGCAGCTCGTCCAAAAGCCCGGCCTCCAGCTGCCCCCGGGCCCGGTCCTCAATCCGCCGCCACAAGACGGGGCGGCTCCGCCGCAAGCCCACGCGCAGCACCCGGTAGGGAGCGCGCCCCGGGTGCCGGGGCAGCGGGCGGCCAGTGGTCCGGTACACCTCCAGCGCCCGCACCACCCGCCGGCGGTCTCCCGGCGCAATGGCGGCGGCGGACGCCGGGTCCACCAGTTTGAGCTGGCGCAGGAGCGGCCCGGGGCCTTCGTGGTCCCACCAGGCGTCCAGCTGTTGCCGGACGGACGGATCTCCCGCCGGCGCCAACGGGAAGTTGGCCAACAGCGCCCGGACCCAGAGTCCGGTCCCCCCCACCACCAGCGGCAGCCGCCCCCGCTGGCCAATGCGGTGAATGGCCGCGGTGGCGTCGCGCTGGAACCGGGCCACCGTGTACTGCTCCCCAGGGTCGGCCACGTCAATGACGTGGTGGGGCACGCGGCGGCGTTCGGCGGGTGTCGGTTTGGCCGTGCCGATGTCCGCGCCCCGGTACACCGTTGTCGAGTCGGCCGCGATGATTTCGGCCCCTACCCGCTCGGCCCACCCCAGGGCCAGAAACGACTTGCCCACAGCGGTCGGGCCCAACAGGGCCAGCAGCGGAGGCTTTTCAGCGTCGACCAAAGCGCCGGTCCACCTCCTCCAGGGACAGCACCAGCAGCGTGGGGCGCCCATGCGGGCAGCTCCGGGGGGACGGACTGGCCGCCATCTCGGCGACCAGGGCCTCCATCTCCCCCCGGGAGAGGGAACGGTTGGCCTTGACCGCGGCCTTGCACGCCGCGGTCGCGAGCTGATGATCCAATGCCCACGACACCGGATGCTCCCCATAGGCCCCCCCCGCCAGCAGCGAGTCGAACAACGCCGCCACCAGCTTCAGATCAGCCACCTCGGCCAGCGCGGCCGGCACGGCGCGGAGCGCGGCGCTCGAACCGCCGAGCGGTTCCACGTCGAAGCCCGCACCGGCGATGGCGGGCCCGTGCGTCTCCAGCAGCGCCGCTTCGGCGCGCGACAGGTTCAGCATCAGAGGCATCAGGAGCGGCTGGATCGACACCGGTTGGCCCGCCGACGCCTTCAGACGGTCGTAGTACACCCGCTCGTGGGCGGCGTGCTGGTCAATCAGGTAAAGGCCCGCCGCGCCCTGGCACAGCAGGTAGCGCGCCTGCCACTGCGCGAGCGGCGTCAGCTCCGCAATCTCGCGGTGCAGGAGCGGCCGCCC
This sequence comes from Bacillota bacterium, assembly GCA_021795575.1. Taxonomy (GTDB): domain Bacteria; phylum Bacillota; class Sulfobacillia; order Sulfobacillales; family JAIMBI01; genus JAJZWV01. The sequence goes on along the minus strand of JAJYPH010000002.1, from coordinate 17,464 downwards.
GTCGGCGGCCGCCGGCGTAGGCCAGGAAAAGCTCGTCTGGTCGGTGGCCCGGCCCCCCGCGGCCAACGGGTCCGACACGTCAGGCCCCTCGGCCCTCCCCGAGTCGAGCGGGAACACGCGCTCACGTCGGAGCGCGTCCTGGACGGCTTGGTGCACCACCCCGGCCACGGCCCGGTCCCGCTCCAGCCGCACTTCGGCTTTGGCCGGGTGGGCATTCGGGTCAACCTCGGGACCCGGAAGGACGATGTGCAGCCAGCATCCCGGGTACCGGCGATCTGGCAGGAGGCTGCCATACCCATGTTCGACCGCCGCCCGCAAGGAAAAATTGCGCACGACGCGGCCGTTCACCACCAGCACCTGCTGCCGGCGATTGCCCCGGGCCAGGGTGGGCGGCAAGATGAAGCCGCGCACCGAGACGTCGCCCCCCAAGGCCTGGCGGTCGACGGCAATCAGCTGGGCGGCCACATCCGGGCCCAGCCACGCCAACAGCACCTGGTCGAGCGCTCCATCCACCGGCGTGGTGAAGGCGGGTTCGTCCCCCGCGTGCTCGGCCAGCGTCCAGCCCACGCGGGGATGCGCCACCGCCTGAGCCGCCACCACCTGCCAGATGGCGGCCCATTCGGCGGCGGGCGCAGGCAGCGCCTTTAGGCGGGCGGGCACATCGCGGAACAGGTCGCGACATTCGACGCGGGTCCCGGGTCGTCGCGCCACGGGACCAGCGGCCACGCGCCGGCCGTGGTCCACCACCACCTGGTAGCCGGTGTCAGCGCCCTCTCGGGGCCGACTCGCGAGCGTCAGCCGGGACACGGCCCCGATGGCCGCCAGGGCCTCTCCGCGAAATCCCAGGGTATCCAGGTGATCCAAGTCGGACAGGCGGGTGAGCTTGGAGGTGGCATGGCGCTCCACCGCCAGCCGCACGTCGTCGGCTTCCATGCCCCCACCATCGTCTTCCACAATAAGGTGCCGGCGATCCGCGTCCGGCACCAGCACGCGCACCGTGCGCGCGCCGGCGTCGATGGCGTTGTCGGTCAGTTCCTTCACGACCGAAGCCGGCCGCTCCACCACTTCGCCGGCGGCAATCTGGTCCGCCACCGCCGGGTCTAGGCGCCGTATGCGGCTCACGACGGCTCACCCGCGCGCCGCCGCTGCCATTCCGCCAGCAGCTGCAGCGCCTCCAAGGGGGTGAGGGTTTCCACGCGGACGCGGTCCAACTCGGCCAGCCACCCCTCCACCTCGGGATCTGGGGAAAACCAGTCCACCTGCTCCACGGCCGCGGCCGGAGCGGGTCGGCCCGTGCGCTCCCACTGGCGGAGCAGGCGTTCCGCGCGGCGCAGGAGGGGTCGCGGCAGCCCCGCCAGCGCCGCCACCGCCACCCCGAACGATTGCGAGGCGCGGCCCGGGTGCACCTCGTGGAGCCACACCAGCTGTCCCTCCCGCTGGACCGCGTCCACGGCCAGGTTGACCACGCGCGGGCCTCCCAGCTGCGTCAGTTCGTGATAGTGCGTCGCCAGCAGCACCCAGGGCGCGGCCGACGGATCGTCGCCCACCAGGTGCTCGATGACCGCCCAAGCGATGGCCATGCCGTCAAACGTCGCCGTGCCACGGCCCAGCTCGTCCAGGATCACCAAGGTGTCCGGCCCCGCCTGGTGCAGGATCTGGGCCGTCTCCTCCATTTCGACCAAGAAGGTGCTGCGGCCGTGCGTGAGGTCGTCCTCAGCCCCGATGCGCGGCTGGACCCCGTCAAACAGCGGTGCGGTCCACTCCGCGGCCGCCACAAAGCTACCGATCTGGGCCAGCCAGGCGTTTTGCGCCACGGCGCGCATGAACGTGGACTTGCCCGCCATGTTGGGCCCGGTGATGATGGCCGCCTTCGCCGGCGGCGCCAGCTCAAGGTCGCTCGGCACATAGCTGGACACCTGGTCGGCCACCACCGGGTGGCGCACGCCTACGACACGAATGGCCTCCCCCACCGCCGGGCGGACCAGCTGATGGCGCTCGGCCAGTTCCGCCAGCGCGGTGAGGCTGTCCAGACGGGCCGCCCACCGTGCCCACGCCTGCAGGAGCGGCAGATGGGCCCTCACGGTCTCAAGCACCTGCCGCGCCCGGGCTTCTTCGGCGGCCATCCAGTCGTCGGTGGCCGAGTGAATGGCCGCCGCCAGATCCTCGAGCGCCGGCAGCGTAAAGCGCTCGGCGCTGGCCAGGCTTTGACGGCGGCGCCAGCTGGCCGGCACCCGGTCGGCCCTGTCCGCCGGGACTTCCACGAAGTAGCCTAAAGCCCGGTGCATCCGAATTTTGAGCGCCTTGAGACTCGTCTCCTCCTGCAGCGCCTTCTCCAGGGCCAGCAGCGCCGCCCGGCGGTCGTGAGCCAGGTCACGGAGCCGGTCCAGCGCCCTATCCCCTCCCGGCCGGATGAGGCCTCCCTCATCCCAGGCGGTCCCCGCCTCGGGGTCCAACAACTCTAGTGCCGCAGTGACCGGCTGCAACGCATCGGGTGGACCGGCTGGCGGCGTAGGCGGCGCCGCCGCCACGTCCGGCGGCAGCGCACAGAGGGCCGTGAGTCCCTCCCCGAGCCGGACCAGGTCCCGTGGCGTGGCCAGCTCCAGCGCCACCCGGGCCAAGCGGCGCTCCAGGTCGCCCACCCGCCCGAGGGCGGACCGCACGGTGCGCCGCAGGGCCGCCGCCCCCAGCCAGGTCGCCACCGCGTCCTGCCGCCGCACCAGGCGGGAGGGATGGGCCAGCGGCCGCCGCACCCAATCGCTCAGCAGGCGCTGGCCCATGGGCGTGACCGCCAGGTTCACCCAAGTCAGCAGGCTCGCGGCATCGGCCGTGGTGCCCTCGATGCCCAACTGGAGGAGGGCCCGCGACTCCACGCGCATCAAGCCATGAGGGCGGCCCGCCTGAACGGCGGCCAGATGAGGCAGCGTGCGCCCCTCGGCCGCCTCGGCATACTGGATGACCGCCCACAGTGCGTCGGCGGCCAGCGGCTCTTCGTCCAACCCCCACCGCGCCAGGCTTTGGACCCCCCACCGGTCCGCCAGGTGCCGCGCCGCTCGCGCGCCGACGAAGCGCCGGGCGTCCACGCGCGCCGACAACTCGGCCGGCAGCTCGCGGTTGGCCAGCGCTTCCGCCGGGCGTGCGCGCTGCCACTCCTCGGCCAGCACCGTCAGGTGGTCCCGACCGTGGTACTCCCATGCGGACAGACGCCCGTCGGTGAGCCAGGCCAAGGCCAGGCCAAATCCATCCGCGCTGAGCCGCACGGCGGCCAGCGGGCCCGGGGCGCGTCCGTCCTCCGGCAGGTAGTTTCCCGGCCCCACACGCCGAACAATATCGCGGGCCACGAGTCCGCGCGTCCCGGCCGGATCCTCCAGCTGCTCAGCCACCGCCACCCGAAACCCGGCCGCGACGGCCCGGCCCAGATAATCGTCCACAGCGTGGTGCGGCACGCCGCACATCGGAACTTTGTGGTCACGGCTCGTCAGCTGGACCCCCAAAATCGGGGCGGCGGCCTCGGCATCCTCAAAAAACAGCTCGTAAAAGTCGCCCAGGCGAAAAAACAGCCAGTCGGTGTCCTGGGCTTCGGCCTTGAGGCGCCGCCACTGCGCCATCACCGGGGTGTCAGCGGGCATGAGCCATTCTCCCCAACCGAGCCGCCAGCCACAAGCCCTGAAGCAGGCCGGCGTCCGACACCTCGACGCCATCAGCCCCCAGCAGCGTCAAGGTACACAGCAGCGAGCGCACGCCGCCCGGCAACAGCGACCGGCGCGCCGGCTCCACACGATGCCCCGCCCCCAGCCGGATGAGGTCGTCGGGGTGCTGCGTCCACGCGGCGAGCTGGGCCCGTGCCAGCCGTGCCTCCTGTCCGGCGATGGTGGCCAGGGCCCGCGCTGTGCCGCCCACGGCCACCAAGCGGTGCGCCCGCGCCGTGAGGCCGGGGGGCACCGTCCAGGTGTCGGTCGTCGGCGGGGCTGCGGCGCCGAAGGGCCAGGAGACGGCGTCGGTCCCGTCGCTCACTTCGGTGCTGCCGCCGCCCACGTCGATAACGGTCGCGGCCTGCCGCAGTCCCGCCTGCACGCCCCACCAGGCGCACCGCGCCTCCTCGCGGCCCGACAGCTGCCAGACCGGCCACCGCTGTGTCTGGAGCCAGCCGGTGAGTTCGGGCCGTCGGCGTCCCACCTCCCCCACGCCCACCAGCGTCGCCGGCCCCAGCTCGGACGCCAGCTGCTGCAGGATGGGGGCGAGGCGCTCCTGCGGGTCGGGCACGTCCATCAGGCCCAGGACCCACAGGTGCTGGAACAGAGGCTCCGCCATCCGGTCCGCCACGAGGACCGCCACGCTGGTGGATCCAATCTTAACGGCCGCGGTGCGGCGCGGTGAATTCGCCATCTCGCCACGCATTATAGCCGACCCGGGTGATACAATTGCTCCATTCGACGCGAGTCAGACGCGGTCAGCCAAGCTTCAGGAGGTGCGTCACCGTGGGCGAGACCTGTCAGGACCGCCCCATGCACGCCGCCCCGCCGCGGCACGGGTCGTCGTGACCCAGCTGGACACCCTCTCCTACTGGCGCGGCGAACACCTGCCCGGCACGTGGGGACCCGCGAGCGACCTCATCGTGCTTGACCTGGCCCATATGCCAGCGCGCCCCGAGGTCGCGCGCTGGGCGGATGGGGCTCAGGTGCCGACGCTGGTGGCCGCGCGCCAGCCGGATGGCGGTCGCCGCCGCGCGGATCTGTACGACGGCCGAGGGCGCCTGGTGGCCTCTCAGGGCCAGACCCACCGCGCGCCGGGGGATGAGGAGCCGCCTGGGCTGGCCGACACGGTGCAGGTGTTTGACCTGGCCGGGCACGCCGTGGGGATCCTGCTGGGGGACGATGTCCTGGTCCCCGAGGTGAGCCGCACCCTCACCCTGATGGGCGCCGAGCTGCTGATTGCCGTGGCGGCGCCCCGCCTGCCGCAGTATCTGGGCATCTGGCGTGAAGCCCAGCAGAACCAGGTGATTGGGTTTGGCGGTGGAACGCCCCCCACCCTCACGGTGCCCTGCGAAGCGGACCCCGACGAGAACGGATTTTTAGCTTTGGAGTCCTTGGGGGACTGGGTTCGCGCCACGCTGCCCTGGGGCTCACTGGCCCCGGTACGCGAGGCCTCCCTGCTGCAGCAGCTAAATCCCCGTGCGTACCTGGACCGGCCGTGGTGGTTGCCGTGACCTGGGAACTGTCTGTCGGACGAGCTTACCTGGCTTGGCGTGTGGCCCATGAACGCCGCCGCGTCCAGGTGCTGCAGCGCCGCGGGGGGCCCCTCCGCTGGCGTCGCGATGCCTTGGTGGTGGCGGCCGTCCAATGGGACATGCGCCCCATCGCCAGTGTGGCCGATTGGACCGCGCGGCTCGTCCTGCAGTGCGACCAGGCGACGCGGGCCGGGGCGGCCCTGGTCGTGTTTCCCGAATATATCGGTCTGTCGCTGATGGGGTTGTTGTCTGAGCACCGAGCACTCCGGAACGCCTCCGCCCGGCAGCTCACGTCGGCGGAGGTTGGGGACCGGTTGCGGGCCTGGGCCCCCACCGTGGTGCCTCTGTACCGCACGGTGTTCTCGCGCCTGGCGGCCGCCTACGGCATCACGGTGGTGGCGGGCTCGACGCTGGTGGAGCACGGCGGCCGAATGGAAAACCTGGCGCACGTCTTTGGCCCGGACGGCCGCCTCCTCGCCACGCAACCCAAGCTGCACCTGCTGGCGACCGAAGCGTCGTGGGGGGTGGTGCCGGGCGCGAGCCTCGCACCGATCTCGGGTCCGATCCCCGTCCAGCCTGTGGTATGCTACGACGCCAGCTTCTTTGAAACCTATCGCATGGCCCGCATGCACGGCGCCGAACTGGTGGCCGTCCCGATAGCGGACCCGGACCCCGATTATGGCGAAGCCAAGGCACGGCGCGGATCGTGGGCCCGCACCCAGGAATCCGGGCTGGTGTCGGTCGTGGGGGCCGGCACGGGAGAGCTTTACGGTATTCTCTTCACGGGCAAGGCGGCGGTGTATGCCCCGATGGCCGAAACCCCCGCCGGCAACGGCGTGCTGGCCGAAAGCCCCCACCCCGATGGGGAAGGAGTGGTGGTGGCGACGGTCAACTTGGACCGCTTGCAGGAGTACCGCCAGGACCTGCCCGCACCCCGTGTCGACCGTGTGTCGACCTGGCTCGCTCCGCGGTACGAGGCGCTTGTGCCCTGGGTCGGGGCCCGGACGGCCGGTGAGTCCGATGCGCTCCGGCCGGCGGGCGCCGCCGGACCTTCTTGGGGAGATCTCCCAGACCCATACGAAAGCCACGAAAGGTAGATGTCATGCACACGTTGACCGTATTGGCCGAAGGGTTTCTGGCTCTGGGCCTCTGGGGCGTTTTTGTTGGCATGGCGCTCGAGAGCGCCGCGATTCCCATTCCCAGTGAGGTGCTGCTGCCGTTTGCGGGCTACCTCGTGGCCGTCGGCCGCGCCACCTGGTGGGAGGCGGGCCTGGTCGCCATTTTGGGCGGCACGGTCGGGGCGGTGGTCTCTTACGGCGTGGCGTACTGGGTCGGGAAAACCTGGGGCAGCCGTTCGCACGGCCTCGATCGCGCCCAGCGATGGTTTGACCACTACGGAGAGGCGGCCGTGTTTTTCGGGCGCCTGGTGCCGGGGGTGCGCACCTACATTTCCCTGCCGGCCGGCCTGGCGCGCATGCGGTTTGGCCGCTTTCTGGGCTACAGCGTCCTGGGGGCGCTGCCCTGGACAGTGGTGTTCATCTACCTGGGCGTCAAGTTTGGGGCCAACTGGCACAATGCCCTGCACGATCAGGTGTGGGTGTACGTCGTGGGTGTCATCGTGGTCGTGGCGTGGGCGGTGTGGTTCTTGAACCGCCGCCGGGGACGGGGCGAGATCGCCTAAGTCCACCCGACGACCACACCCCGCCAGAGGGAGGTTGACATGGACCTGACGCGAGACGACATGGCCCGCGACTTGGACCAACTGACATCGCTCCTCACCGAGAGCCACCCCGATCCCTACCGGGCGGTGGGCGGCCCGGTGTCCTTCCATCGGGCGGCCGCGGCCATCCGGGCGGCGTTGCCGGAAGCCTGCCCACCGCAAGCGTGGCTTGACCGCCTCCGACCGTTCCTCGCCCTGTTGCAGGATGGCCACACGACGGTTGAGGCGGGGGAACCTGCGTCCGATGCCGACGAGCGCCTGCCGCTTGCCTTTGGCGTACTGCCCGAGGGCCTGTACGTTACGGGCGTGGCACCGGATGTCGACTCCGGCTGGCTGGGCGCGCGGCTGGAGGCCGTGGGCCGCTGGTCCGCGGCCGAACTGTACCAGCGCACCCGCACACTGCTGGGCTGCGACAACCACTTCGATGTCTGGCGGCGCTTGGCCTTGGCGACACGGCAACCCAAACTGTGGCAGGCCATCGCCGATGCGGCGCCGGGGGCACCCGCCCCGCTGACCCTGACCCTCACCGATGGCACGCGCGCGACATCGCCGCCAGCGTGGACGCGCCACCCGCGGTCGGCGTTCCGGCAGGCACCCGGCATCGGCGTGCGGCCGAAGCGGGGACCCACGCACGTAGGGTGGCACCTCGTCGGCGACGGGCGCGTGGCGTGCCTCACCATTGGCTCCCTGATGCACTATCGGGAGGCGGGCGAGGTTTGGTGGGCCACGGGCTACCACGAACCGCTGCGGCAGCGCGCACGCGCCTTGGGCTCGGGTGGTCCGCCCACCCCGGAGGCCCTCAGGGCGGTCGTGTCGGGCATGCCCTCGGCCACCGCAGTCCTGCACGAGCTGTGGACCGCCATGCAGGCCGCTCGCACGGAGTCTCTCGTGGTGGACCTCACGGAGGCACCCGGCGGCAACTCGGTGTTGAGCGGTCTGCTGGCATTCGCCGCGTACGGGCTCGACGCTTTGGTCCGGACCGACGGCGGGTATCAGATTCCGCGCTATTCGCCGCTGTACCGAGCGAACCACGGAAGCGTGCCGACGGCAGTCCCCGGGGTCGGCGGCTATGATTTTGGGCAGGAAGCGGCTTGGCGCACGGCGCAGGAGGACCCCGCACGGCGGGCGGCCCTCGGTCATGCGGACTGGAGCGCACTCCTCCAGCAGGTTCCCACTTACGCGACGGCGGTGGACACGTGGCCGACGTGGCACCCACGGGTGGTGGTGGTGACATCGGCATTCACGTACAGCGCAGGATTCGACGTGGCCCTGCGGCTGCGCCAGTTGGGCGCGCAGCACGTGGGGGTGGCCAGCGCCCAAGCGCCCAACTGCTTCATCGATGTGCTGCGCTATCGGCTGGACCGGTCGGGGTTTACCGGTACCATCTCGTTCAAAGAGAGCTGGGCGATCCCCGACGCCGGCTGGGGATTGCGTGCGCTGGAGCCGCATGTCTCCCTCACCTACGACGACGTCCTGCGGTTCCGCGGGGATGCGGCGGCGGAGCTTCGGCTGGCACTCGAGCTGGTGCGGGCCGACGCCCTCTGACCGCTACGGCAGCCCGAGACTGGACCAAAAGCGTGGGTCCTCGTCCCCGAGCCGCCACAGGGCGATGCCCGCCAGATGCTTGGAGCGCGCGAGCGCGAGCCGCGCCTTCGCCGACCGGTCGCCCATGTACCACACCACATGAGTTGCCCCGGCGGCCGTGTAGTGAAAGGTGTTCTGCGACTCAGCGGCATTGTAAGTAGGTTGAATGCTGAGGGATTTCGCCAGCGCTTCGGCCTGGACGTCCGAGACGGTGTGCGCGCTGGTGCCCACCCAGTTGTACCCGTACATCCCGACGGCCAGCACGATTTTGGACCCCGGGATCTGCTTTAAGGCGGCGTCGACATTGGCCACCACCCAGCTGTACGGGGCCACCGGGCCCGGCGGCCCTCCGCTGTAGTGGTGGTCGTACGCCATCACCACCAGGTAGTTGGCATGCGTGGCCAGGCCAGGGTAGTCGTAGGCCCCACTGATGGAGGTCGCAACCCCCACCAGGGGAAAAACCGACACCGCGATGACCGGGCGCGGTCCAAGGTCGTGCCGCAGCAACGCCACAAAGTCGGTCAGGCCGGTCCGGACGCTGGCCGGCAGCAGCTCAAAGTCGATGTTCACCCCGCTCAGGTGGTCGCGCTTCACGAGGGCAGCCAGCGCCGCCGCCGCCCGCGTGCGCACCGCGGAGGACGTCAGCATTCCGCTGCCGATGTTGGTCACCAGGGGCACAAGCAGCACGTGGTGCGTCAGGGCAAACGATGCCACGGACGCGTCGTATCCCACGTTATGCACCGTGCCGGTGCTAGTCATGGAGAACCATCGCGGGGTGACCGTGGTGATGGCCCGGGCGTGGCTTTCAAAGGACGCACGGGAACCGGGCCGGGCGCTGCCGGGACTCGCGTTCTGATAGAAGCCCACAATCTGAAAGCGCCCGCCGAACGGCATGGGGGCCGCTGGGCCGCGGGTCACGCTCGCCAGCCACCACACCAGCAGCAGGGCGGCCACCACCGCCGCGCCCCACATGGTGGTCGGGTAACGACGGTACCACCGCATCAACGTCTCGTTCATGCCCCTAGTGTGGGCAGTGGGGGCGCATACGCATACAGGCGGGCGGCAGGCTACACGCGGAGGGGATGTCTTGCCAAGCCAAACACCCGGGTCCGGTCCATCCCGTAGGAGCCATGCCCTGGTGGGGTGGGACATGAGAGCCAGCACATTTCCGTTTTATGACCCGTCTTATCGGGTCTTTGCCGATCCCCGGGACCCCGCCGGCGCCTACCCGTGGTCGCCGCACGACGACGGCTGGGACCTGTTTGAGTGGGGGGCCGACGCGGCCGACGAGCGCGAGAGCTTGTACAGGGTCCATGAGGGGCTGCACCACGACGTCGGGCCCGAGTCGGTGGGCGCGCGATCCCAATGAGTCGTGACGCCCGATTGCACGGGAATCGGGCGCCGCGGCCGCGTGCAGCGGCATTCGACGCCCCGTTCCAGGCACCGGCCGATGGCTCCTCGACCAACGTCATCACGACGTTCGGCCGACGCCCGGGCGCCGGAGAGACAAAACTCAGGGGCGGAGGGTCACAGGACCCGGCCAGATACGCCACGGCGGCCAAGCCCGGGCGCATAGCCCGGGGCCCGTGGCCATGGGACACCCCAGGCACCCCCAGCTCCTCCGCGGATCGCCGGGGGCTGGCTAACCCAGGATGGCGTAAAATATCATCAGTGGCCAACGCTCGCCAACCACGGCGACAAGGTGCTGATCGGCAGCCGGGCGTGACCGCCCACCGCCTCGAGGCGCACATGCAGCGTGGGGATCGGATGGGTGTCCAGGGGGCTGAAGGTGACCGTACAACTCAACCCGGTACAGTGGGTCTGCCAATGCAACTTGGACAGGGCGGTAAACGGGGGCACGTTCACGACCAGCGCTTTCAGCGTCCCCCGGTCTCCTGTCAAGGTCTTCTCGCTCTGCGCGCCTTCGGTCGTGAGCCGCGCAGCCGAAGCCATTTGTCCGTGAAGAAACGTGCTCAAAAACGAGTTCATCGTGGTGGCGGCGGGCGGGGAGACAGAAGGGCTCCCGCCGCAGCCGGCCGCGGCCACCAGCAACATGAGTCCCGCCATCGCACGCATCCCGGCACCGCCTCTATGCCTCGCCACCATTAGCACACCGGTCTCCCTTCCCTCCGAGCCTCTACGGACGAATGAGGCCCGCCGCCACGTGTTTCAAGGCCGCTTGCGGGGTATTGATGCCGAGCACATCGTACCCGTTTCCGTTCAGTCGAAAGAAGACATCGCTCATCTGGGCGCCACTTGATGCTGTCCACTGGGATAGGGTGACCGGCACCCCCGCGATAACCCCGGCCGTTTCGTTGGGGTTCGCTATGGTCGTCGGGCCGGGGTTCTCCGCAATCTGTATCGTCCAGGCGTTGTTCGGCCCGGTGTAAGTGACGGTGAGTTGTCCGTGGACGGGGTCGCGCAACAGCGCTGGTGCGCTCGTTCCCGGGGGCAACCAGGTCGGTTGCCGAATCAGCGAAGGCGCCTGCACTTTAGCTTGATGCCACGTCACCACCTGGAGACTCGGGGTCGGGGAGGTCACGGTCGGGCGGGGCCGGTTTAACGAAGCCGCGTCCGCGCGCCAAGGCTGCCAGAGCGCGGCCGCCGTCACCAACGCGCCGGCGCCAACCATGCTGATGGCCCATGAAGGGATACGCATGTCTGCATCTCCTCTCCTTCGGCTTATGAGTGGTAAATTGTGAAGAGCGTGCGGCCTACTTCCTGGCCGTTACAAGAACCCGAGACTGCCATCCACTCGTATTGGTCCGCGGTGATGTCTGTCGCCCCAAATCCCATCGTCCAGCCTGGGGAAATGCTCTTGTTGGTGTACCGAATGCCATCGCACGCAAACGCATCGGAAATTTCGGTGACCCCTCCGCTTTTGTCCTGATACACAAAAAGCCGCCCGTACCACGCATAAGCCCCGCTGGTCACTGAACCATTCCCTACCTGAATCGTGGTGTAGTCCGCCGAACTGTAATTAGACGCCACGTTCACGTAGTTGTTCCACGTAAACTGTAACGTCCCGAACCCGAGCCTCACTGACGGACACCCGCTCAGGTCGTTCGAGCCGGCGCCGGGAGAAAAGGCCTGGTCAGCGTTCGTGTTGCACCCCACCGCACTCACAGTACGCGACGCCGCACTGGCGGAACTCGTGCCGAGAATGAGCAACAGCGCCGCGATCACAGAAACGACAGCATATGATCGAAACATCGGTCGAAACATAGGAGTCCTCCCTTCGTCGACCTTCGAATCGCCCAAGCATGGGCGCTTTATCCATAGTGGCCCATGCCCCAATCTGGTGTCAAGTCCTTGGGGAGACTTTTTGACGCGCCGACTGCTCTGCGCCCCGCACAAGTCCGACTTCTAGATATCCCGGGACCACCACGGGGTGGCGTATCGAGACTCGCTGGAATCCGGAACGCGTCAATGGCCCCAGGAGCCGGGAAACTGGCACAGACTGTCGCCCCGGCCAGTCCCGGGACCTCCGATCCGGGGATCACGATCCCGCGCGCGATCAGGGGGCAGATACAACACGTCTTCCGCACACAGACTATGGGAGCTGTGGTAATTTGACCAGCGTCACAGTCAGCACTTCACCGCAGGCCCGCCGCCGGGGCTGGCGGCCACGATCGACCAGATGGTCACCTGCCATGCGAGGCGATGCCGCCTCTCGCCGGGCGACCGGATACGTCCCCCACACCTCGCGCACCAGTTGGCTCCGCGTGATGTCGGCGCCTGCCAGCCCCTGCTGGACGCGGTTCACATCGGTGCTGCGGGCCTGGATGAGGCTCTGGCGATACCAGACCAGTTCCCGCAGCTCGGGCGGCGGGCGGGCGCCGAGGTCGCTGCTCTTCAGCACCCCCACGCGCAGGAGCGATGCCATCCCCGGGCTGTCCTGTACGGCCGTCTTCCGCCCCGGATCGGCTGCGGGTTCCCCACCAGCACGGCCCGGACGGCGCACGGCTCCCGGAGCCTCTGGCAAGCCCGCGACCATCGCGCCGCGGCCCTCCCCAGCCACTATCGCCCCGCACTCCCCGTCATCCCGGACGTCTTGGACCTCCCCAAGATCCCTCTCACGGCCGCGCCGGTCCGCGCCACGGCGAAGGGTGCGGCCACGGTCTCCTGGGCGCCGGTGCCCGCTACGGTGTTCCGCCCTGGCTCCATCGGTCTCGTAGCAGTGCGAGGAAGTTTCCGCCGGCAATCCGGTGCACGGTGTCGTCCGCGAGCCCGCGGCCCGCCAGATCGTCCAGCAGCTGGGGCCACTGGGTGGCGTCCTCGAGACCGACGACCGGAGTCGGTACGCCGTCAAAATCGCTGCCGATGCCAAGGTGGCGGTCGTCGCCCACCACCGCCAGATGGTGAAGAATGTGGTCCACCACCCGCCCGCGATCCGCTGCGCCCCCCAAAAACGCGGGGACAAACGTGATGCCCTGCACGCCGCCGGCGCGCGCCAGCGCCCGCATCTGCGCGTCGCTCAGGTTTCTGGGATGTGGCGCCAGCGCCCGGCAGTTCGAATGCGACGCAATGGGCGGTTCGTCGGAGACGCCAAGAACATCCCAGTACGCCTGCGCCGCCAAGTGCGACACGTCCACCACCATGTGCAGGCGGTTCATCTCAGCGATCATCGTGCGCCCCGCGCGGGAGAGGCCGCCACCGCCCGGGTCCTCACCGGCGCCATCCGCCAGCGCGTTGCGCTGGTTCCAGGTGAGGGACAGGAGGCGCACCCCCAAAAGCCACAGGACGCGCAGAATGGCCGGGTCAGTCCCCAGCGCCTCGGCCCCTTCCACCGACAGCACGGCTCCCAGCCGCGGTGGGCCGCTCTCCAGAACGCCAAGGCTCTCCAGGCCACTCACGTGCACGACCCGGGGGTCGGTGGCCACGCACGTGTGAAACGCATCCACATACTCCAGCAGTCGCGCCAGGGCGCGTTCCGGCTTGTACGCGGACTCCACCCAGCACGAGAAAAATTGCAGCGTGACCCCGGCGGTCAACAGCCGAGGAATGTCGGCCTGGCCCCCGGGGGGATCGTCGGTGACCGCGAGCGAGCGCGCGCCGTCGAGAATAGCGCCCAGACTGTCCGCATGGGTATCCACCACCGGAAAGTCCGCACCGTGCCACCGCATCGCTGCACCTCGTCTCTACTGCTACGTGGACAGCGGCTCCCGCTCGTAAACGCGCTCCAACGCCACCGTGCGCCCCGCCTCGATGGTGGCAATCAAACCGCAGAGCTGGGCGGGCCCGGTGGCCGTCTCAAAGCGCACCGGCCGCTGAGTCAAAAACTTTTGCAAGACCAGCTCGGTCCGCACCCCGATGACCGACCGATACGGCCCACACATGCCCAGGTCACTCAGGTAGCCGGTGCCCTGGGGCAGGATCCACTCGTCGGCGGTTTGCACGTGGGTGTGCGTGCCGACCACCAGCGACACCCGGCCGTCCAGGTACCAGCCCAGCGCCACTTTCTCCGACGTGGTTTCGGCATGAACGTCCACCAGGATGGCCTCGGCGGCGGGCAGTGCGTCCAAGGTGGCATCGAGGGCTCGAAACGGGTCATCGTAGGATTGGGGCAGGAACGCCCGCCCCGACACGTTGATAATGCCCACGCGGGTGCCATCACGGGCCTCCACGACGACGGCGCCGTGTCCCGGGGTGCCCGGGGGATAGTTCAGGGGCCTCAGCAGGACGGGCAGGTCGTCGATAAACGTGAGCACGTTGTCTTTGTCAAAGATGTGGTTGCCGGACGTCAGTACGTCTATTCCCGATGACAACAGCTCATCGGCCACCTCATGCGTGAGGCCGTTGCCCCCCGCCGCATTTTCGGCGTTGACGACGACCAGGTCCAGGTTCCGCTCCCGCCTGAGGCGCGGCACGGCCGCACGCACCAGGCGTCGCCCGGGTTTGCCCACCACATCGCCCAACATCAGAACGCGCACGGCTGGCCGCCCTTCCTGCCCACAAAGGCGCGGCGACCAGAAGCCGGCGGGCGTCTTCGCTTCACGTGTTGAACACCAGCACCCGTCCCTCTTCGCGCAGCGCGAACAGGCGGCGGCCGGGCTCCTGGCCCAGCGAGTCGAGGGCCGCCTGGATGGTCTCTTCCTGGTCCAAAAGGTCGTCTTCGCTGAAATCGTTGGGGTCCATCAAGAGGTCGACGCCGCACTGGTCCCGCAGGAGGTCAATCACCATGCCCACTTCGTCGGGCGTCAGGCTCTCGATGTCCCGGGCCAACCGCAAGATCGTCAGTGGCTCCACGTACTCGGTCGTGAACTCCGCCACCCCGTGGCCGGCCAGCGGAAATCGCAACAGGTGGTGATAGGTCAGCAGCACTTCCATGAGCGCGTCGGCCAAGGCCACCGCCCGGTCATGCGGCAGACGGCCCCGGAGACAGAAGGACAGCGTCACCCGGCCGCCGTCGCTGCCTTCGGGCTGAAAGTCCAAGCTGGACAATTCGGGATACCGAACCAGGCTCGCAATCAGGGCCCCCACCCCGCGGGCCATCATTCGCCCTCCGATTCCGCTCGGTGCCGAGTGTTCCGCCATTGCCGCGCCCCCTTCCCCAACATGCCGCCCCGTTTGCGCGGCCCTTGTCAACCGCCGTCTGGGTCCTCGTGGCCCAGGCGGTCCAGCACGCGGGCAATGATGGCAGCCGGATACCCCTGGCGGGCCAAGCGCCGGGCCAGCCGTGCCCGCTGTCCATCGCCCGGCGTCATCCGTTCCGCTTCGCGCCACGCCTGCTCCCACCAGGCTTCGGCATCGACGGCGCCCACCGTGTCTCGGACCAACCCCTCGTCCACGCCGCGCTGACGCAGGCGATGGGCCAGCCTCACCGGGCCGTCGCGCCGGCGCTGCGCCCGGTCCAGTTCGGAGTGGGCCACCGCCCGGTCGCTCTGCCACCCCTGACGCTCCAAGGCGTCCAGCGTGGACTCGGGCTCCGCCACGCCGGCCCGCTGAAGACGCACCGAAAGCTCCCGCCGGGTGAGCGACCGCAACCCGAGCCAGCGCAATGCCAGCCGGCGGGCGTCGGCTTCCCCCACGGGGGCCGCACCTACGCGTCGGTCTCGTCCTCCGGCAGATCCGTCGATTCGACCACCCCCAGCTTCAAAGCCCCCCGCACGCGTCCCTCAATCTCGTCGGCCAAGTCGGGATTCTGCTTCAGGTAGTCCCGAGAATTCTCGCGACCCTGTCCCAGCCTAAGGTCGCCGTACGCGTACCATGCCCCGCTCTTTTGCACCAGGCCCATCTCGGTGGCCAGGTCCAGGAGGTTCCCCGCGCGGGAGATGCCCTCCCCATACAGAATATCAAACTCCGCCTGTTTGAACGGGGGCGCCACCTTGTTCTTCACCACCTTGACCCGCGTGCGGCTGCCAATCACGTCGTTGCCCTGCTTTAAGGTCTCCGCCCGGCGCACTTCGAGCCGGACGGAGGCGTAGAACTTGAGCGCACGGCCGCCCGGCGTGGTTTCCGGGTTGCCAAACATGACCCCCACTTTTTCACGGATCTGGTTGATGAAAATCGTAATGGTCCGGGACTTGGAGATAGCGCCGGTGAGCTTCCGCAGGGCCTGGCTCATCAGCCGCGCCTGCAAGCCCACGTGGGCGTCGCCCATCTCCCCTTCGATTTCCGCGCGCGGCACCAGCGCGGCGACGGAGTCCACGACAATCACGTCGATGGCTCCCGAGCGCACCAGCGCTTCGGCAATCTCCAGCGCCTGCTCGCCCGTGTCCGGCTGCGAAATCAGCAGCTGGTCCAGGTCCACGCCCACCTTGGCCGCGTAGGCGGGATCCAGTGCGTGCTCCGCGTCAATGAACGCGGCGACGCCGCCACGCCGCTGCGCCTCCGCCACCACGTGCAACGCGACCGTCGTCTTGCCGGACGACTCCTGCCCGTAAATCTCCACCACCCGCCCGCGCGGCAGGCCCCCCACGCCCAGCGCCACGTCGAGCGCCAGCGCGCCCGTGGGAATGACGTCCACCGCCATGCGCGCGGACGCCTGCCCCATCCGCATGATGGAGCCCTTGCCAAACTGCTTCTCGATCTGAGCCAGGGCCAGGTCCAGTGCCTTGTCCCGTTCCATCGCCATCTTCTTTTAGTCCTCCCCCGGCATCGCTGGCCGCTATATTCGCGGTCTGGGGGCAGACTCCTCTCGGGGTCGGGCCGGTTCGATGCTCACGGGGCGCCCTTTAATCGACAAACGCTGCGCCGCCGCCATAATTTTGTGGGCGGCGTCGTCCGGCACCTCGACAAACGTGAACCGGTCGTAAAAGTCGATGAGCCCAATCATGCTGCCGCGAATGTTGGTCGATTCCGCCACCCCGCGCACGACGTCGGCCGGCGTCAGCCGATCCACGTGGCCCAGATTCAAGAAGAGGCGGACCATGCCCGGCTCCGCTCCGGTGTCGCCGTAGCTGCTGGGGGCCGCGGACTCGCGCCCCTTGTCGTTCAAAAGCCGCATCGCCGCGGCGGCAATGTCCACGGAGTCGTAGTCCTCCGCCAGCGCCAACGCCATCTCGCGGTACTCCGGCACGACGCCGCGCTCCACTTCCTCGGCCAGCCGTCCGCGCAGCGCCTCCCGCTGCTTGGCGGCGACGTCTCGGACCGAGGGCACCGGACGGCGCGGAATGCGCAGGCGCAGCGTCCGCTCCAACAGGCGGATCTGACGCACATCGCGCGGATGGACCAGGGAAATGGCGGTGCCCGTGCGGCCAGCGCGCCCCGTCCGACCAATGCGGTGGACATAGCTTTCGGGGTCCTGCGGCAGGTCGTAGTTGACCACGTGGGACACCCCTTCGATGTCGAGGCCCCGGGCCGCCACGTCCGTGGCCACGAGAATCTCGCTCACGCCATCGCGAAACCGCTTCATCACGCGGGTCCGCTGGGACTGGTTCAAGTCGCCGTGAATGGCTTCGGCGGAGTAGCCCCGGGCCTGCAGCGCCTCCGTG
>JAJYPH010000053.1 GCA_021795575.1 Bacillota bacterium | reverse complement strand
GCTGGACGGACTCCTAGGGCCGGCTGCCGACCTTGTCGGGTCGCCAGGGTCCACGGGGTGTCGCGGACCTGGTGCTCGGTCGCCTCGGGAAAGCGGGTCGGCGGGGTCCCCAGCAGATGGGCGAGCCGCCGGTAGCACGGGCGCGGGGTCCAGTCGTCCGAGGCGGGGAGATCCAGCGGGCGGTGCTGGTTCGGCGAGAGGGTCTCCCAGACGGCGCGCAACGCGGTGCTTTTGCCCACCCCGGCGTCGCCGGTGAGCACCGCGAACCCCCGGTCCGCCAGCACGGCGGCGTTCGCCCCGCGGGGCGGCATCCGGACCCATGCTCCGTCCACCAACCATGGGTTAGCTCTGGACCGCGGGCCTTACGCGAACAGCATCCACAGCCCGACCGCCGCCATCGCGACCGCCCCAATGCGGGAAAGCGCCTGGACCGTCAGCCAGCGGCGCAGCAGCACCCCCGCGGTGGCGCTCACGTAGGCCGCCGCCACCAACGCAGCCGACGCCACCGCCCACACCAGCGGCGCCACGGGGAGCCTGGTGCTCCAGGACAAGATCGCCACCTGGGTCAGGTCGCCAAATTCCGCGACAAAAACCGCCAGGAATGCCGACACCAAGAGACGCCGCCGCGCCGCCACCCGCGCGGCTTGTTGGTTTTCGTCATCGCCATCGTCCTCAGGGGGCTTGAACCACAGCCAGGCGGCAAACCCCAGCAGCAACAGCACCTCCGCCACATGCACCCAGGGGCTTGTCCACCCGGCCAGCAGGCGGCCGACGGCCACCGCCAGGGCGGCCTGCAACGACAGCGCGGCACTGGCTCCCAGCCACACCACGCGCTTCTGCCGCGGCGCCAGGGTCATCACCAGCAGCGAGGTTTTGTCGGGGAGCTCCGCCAGGAACACCGAGAGAAAACACAGCCCATACGCCCAGGTCATAGCGAGTCCTTCGCCGCCCGGCGGCCGATTCCCTGCCGGACGGGGCGCGCTACTGGGGTGCCCGCCCGCACCAGGTTTGCACGTGCGGATTTTCGACCACAAACCCGGTGTGCATCAGGTCGTCGCTGAAGCTGATTGTGCTGCCGTCCACATAGGGGCGAGAGGCCGGCGACACCAACAGTCCAATCGGGCGCTCGCCCGCCACCCGCACCACTGCATCCTCGGTGCCCGGCGCCTCCGCCAGTTCCACCCGAAATCCGATCTTGCCGCACTCACAGTCCTGCGCACCGTGCACCCGAAACCACTCGGTCCCTTGCCGCGCCGCCAGCCGCTCGAAGCGCCGCACGGCCGCCGGCGTCACCGTCAATTCCATCGCTGTCCCTCCTTCGCTCACTCCCTATTGTCGCCGAAACGAGGCGCGAGCGGTAGTACCGGGTGGACGCGGCGCTTGGCGTGTTCCTCGCCGACCCTTATGCTGGGACCGGACTCATGAGAAAGGGGCCATGCCGATGCGGGGCAGCCTGAAAGAGCTGGGCATTCGCGTGGGGCGGCTTTCGCCCGGCCCCACCGACTCCATTGTGGACGTGCCGGGCATCATGGTGGGACACGTCACCTTGTCGGGGGGCGATGGCCCGCTCCGGGTGGGCGCCGGTCCGGTGCGCACCGGCGTCACGGTCGTCGTACCGCCCGGAGAGGTCGGGCCGTGGCCGGCCGCCGTGCACGTCATCAACGGGTACGGCAAGTCCGCTGGCCTGCTCCAGGTGGCGGAGCTGGGCCAGCTGGAGAGCCCCATCTTTTTGACCAACACGCTGTCGGTGGCGGCGGTCCTGCAGGGATACCTGGAACACCTCCGGGCCCGCGGCCGGTTTCATCCCGGCCAGAGTCGCAACGTGGTCGTGGGAGAATGCAACGACGGCTACCTGAACGACCTGTGGGGCTTTGCCGTCCAGCCGGAGCACGCGGTGGCGGCCCTGGTCGCCGCGTCCAGCGCGCCCCCAGCCCAGGGGTCCGTGGGGGCGGGCACCGGCATGGCCGGCTTCGGCCACAAAGGGGGCATCGGCACCGCGTCGCGGCGGCTCCCGGACGGGCACGTGATGGGCGTGCTGGTGCTGCTGAACTGCGGCACCGCCGAGGACCTGGTGACGTTTCCTGTCCGGCCCCGTGCGGGCAGGCCCCCCGCTGTGCCCGATGGGTCCATCATCATCGTAGCGGCCACCAACGCAGGCGTGGACCGCTGGGATCTGACCCGCGTCGCCCGCCGGGCCAGCCACGGGTTGGCCCGAGTCGGCGGGCATTCGGCCCCAGGCAGCGGCGACGTGGTGGTCGCGGTCGACGTGGGCGAGCCTGCCGGCGTGACCCCGCGTGACTTGGATCCGCTGTTCCTGGCGGCGGCAGAAACGACCGAGGCGGCCATCTGGAACGCCCTGCTGACGGCCGACCCCGTCGTGGGCCGCGATGGCCATGTACTGAAGGCACTGCCCATCGATTGGGCGCCCGGAACCCCAACGCGCCCCTCGTGATGCCGGGGATCCTCTCTAGCCCCCGCGCGCACCATCAAGCAGCCAGGCGGTGGAGATCCTCCCTCGCCTGGCTGCACGGCTTGATGCGAGAACGGGACTAGCGGTGCCCGAAACCGGCCTGACCGATCCCTACGGGATGGTTCAGGTACGGCGTCGCCGCGACGGCCCCCACGACGTCGCCCGCCGTGGGCCCGTGATGGCTCCCCCACCAATTCTGGGTGGCGTTGAGGGTGCCGCTGGTGGCATTGTTCACCGCGTCGCCGCCCGGGTTGTCCACCAGGTTGTTGTCGATGACCCGAATGCCGGTCCCCACCGCCCCCAGTGACGGGGTGTAGCTCGCCTGACCCAGTTCCACGCCCTGGTAGTTCCGGTACAGCATGTTGTGCGCTACCCACACGTTGGTCTGGCTGGTGTTGAACAGCGATACGGCCGCGTCCATCGAGGCCGTGGGGTTGGTGTAGCCGTCGAGACCCGCCATGGTCACCCAGTTGTACACCACCTGGACGTCGTGACCATACGCCACCTGGATGCCTTCGTGGGGCACCTGGCTCACCCGATTGCCGGCGATGAGAATGTGGGCCACGTCGCCGGGTCCCGTGCCCGTGACAATCATGCCGGCCCAGCCGGTGCCCACGATGGTGTTGCCGACAATCTGGCTGTCTTGGAGGTTGCCTAAGAACATGCCCGACTGTCCGCTGGCGGTCACGTTGGCGATGCGGTTGTCGGCAATCGTCCAGTGGGTGCCCAGCGGCGCGGCCAGACCGGGATTGCCGTGGTAGCCAATGGCCTCACTGGCCGTGTCCCGAAACGTGTTGCCGAGGATCGCCACGTCACCGGCTCCGTAGCCGGGGGTCGTGATGACGCCGTTCGCATGGGCGTTGGTGATGTGGTCAAACGCCAGCCCGCGGATGGTGACACCGGTCACGCCGGCGCTGCTGTCGCCCAGGACGAAGATGGGCCCTGTGCCGGTAATGACCGAGTGGCCAGCCCCTCGGGCCGCGGTGATGGTCACCGGTTCCGTGAGGACGATCGGCTGGGTCACATCGTACGTGCCCTGCATGACGCGAATCGTGGCACCGGGCGGCGCGGCCGCCACGGCTTCGGCAATCGTTTGATACGGGGCCGCCACGGTGCCGGGCCCCGAGGCCGTTCCGTGCACTGAGACGTAGAGCATCATGGGTGGGGGGGCGGCCACCGCCGGGGCGGCGGCCACCAGACCCAGGGCGGCGGCTCCCAGCAGGGCGGGCCACAGCAACCGGCGGTAGGGCCGCCGAGACGATGACGACGAGGGCGATAACGGCGAGGGCGAAGTCAACATGGATACCCTCCTCTTTCTACCGGGCGGTCATGGTTCGCGACCGTTCGCATACTTTTGACATTCCAGGCGGACGCTGGGCTTTCTTGATTATACCCCCCGACGCCGCCCCACTCTCCGTCATCTCCCCTGGTCCGACACCGCGGCGTCGATTCGCCGCCGGCCCTGCACCGGTCGATGGGTGACGGACGCCAGTTTGAGGAGACGTGGTCCGGGTCGCTATAATCCGGATGTGTAACACGGATAGCTAATCCGGATGGCCCCGAAGCACCAAGCCACTGAGCGTCAAGGAGGGTGGTGCCATGTCCACAGATCCCGAGGGTGCCCGAGGAGCCGGTGAGCGCGCCGCCGTCCGATTGGACGGCGTGCGCATCCTGGTGACCGGCGCCTCCAGCGGGCTCGGGCGCGCGATGGCCCGCGCCCTGCTGGAGGGCGGCGCGACGGTGGCCCTGGCCTCTCGCCCCGGTCCCCGCCTCGACGCCGCGGTGAGCGCCCTGGCGTCCTTCGGGCCGCGGGTGTGGGCCCTGGGGCTGGACGTGCGCGATGACGCGTCCGTGGCCCGGGCGCGGCGGTGGGTGGACCGCCGCTGGGGCGCGCTGGACGTGCTGATCAACAATGCGGGGCTCGGCATGCGCACCGTCAACCCGCGCTTCATGGTTGAGCCCACGCCCTTCTATGCGGTGTCGCCCGATGGATTCCGCGCGGTCATCGACACCAACCTCACCGGGTACTTCTTGGTGGCGCGCGCCTTCGTGCCCCCGATGGTCCAGGCCGGCCGGGGCAAGATCATCAACATCTCGATGAACCGCGAGACCATGCGCCGGCGGGGTTTTGTCCCGTACGGCCCGTCTCGCGCGGGCGCGGAGTCCCTCTCGTACATCATGGCGGAGGATCTGGCCGACACCGGGGTCACCGTGAACCTCCTGCTTCCCGGGGGCGCCGCCGACACCGGCATGATTCCCGACGACACCCGGGCCGAACTCAGCCGACCCCTACTGGCGCCCGAGATTATGGCGGCCCCGATCCGGTTTTTGGCGTCGTCGGCGTCAGACGGCGTCACCGGCCAGCGGTTCATCGCCACCCAATTTCCTGCCCACCCGGGCGCCTAGGCCAACCAGACCGCGCGCGTCCGCAGGGCCGGGGCGTCGCGTCGGGATCGGCCTTCACCCGGCCACGTGGCACGCCGTTTCGTTGCGCCCCCCAGGCTGCCGCCAGGGGGACCGAGCCCGGCAGGAGGATCCCAGCACCCAGGCATCGGCTCTTGCATTTGGTGGCCCAGGCGGATGTCGGCGAGAAAGAAAACGCAAGCGCGGTGACCCAGCGCGTGCGGGCCACCGGGCCCCTCGACGAGACCCTCGTCACCGCGGATGCATTGCATACGCAGACCACGACGGCCCCGCTCATGGGGGACCGCGGGGGGAATATTTGCTGACCGTGAAAGCCAACCCACCGAGTCTTCACCCGCTGCTGGCGCACCGCCGGCCCTGGGCTTTTTCTCCCTCGGCTGACCCGAGCAGGGCCACGGCCGGATTGACAGCCGCACGATTCCGGGGTGGCCGGTCTTGCCGAGGATCGGGTACCCCAGCAGGCAGCCCGGCTCACGCGGGTAACGGTGCGGCGGCGGACCCGCGCGGCCACGCCGCTAGCGGGAGCGGCCGGGCCTCGTCACGTGGTGGCACGCCACGCACCGATAGCGCAGGAGGGGTCCACGCGACCGGGACCGGCGTCTCGCCCACCCCGGTAGGGGCCACGGCGCGGGCAGGCCATCGCCCAGGGCGATGCCCCCACGTGCCCCCGCCGGCGGGACCCATGGTCGGGCGCGGACCGCGCACGGCCAACCGCCCGCCCGTCGTCATCTCCTCCACCGTGTCCCCCGCGTCGGCGGCCCGCCCCCACCCGGCGGCCGGCGATGCCGTATCCTCCGTCACCGCGGTGGCCCCCTCCTTCGTCGATGTCAGCGATCAACGCATTAGACGTGCTGCCGCTTGTGTGCCGCCCGATCCCACAGGTTTTAGCATAGAGCCATCCCGCCCTTGCGCCACAGGTCATGCCGTGCCACACTTTCCGTAGGCATCTCGTTCGGACTCCTGTCAGGTCTTCAACTAACCCAAGGAAACCCGAACGGGACGCTCCTTGTCCAGGAAAGCCCTGGACCTCTGAGCGCGCCCCGCTTTTTACGTCACATTCGCGGACGCCATCATCGTTAGGGACCCGTTGGCATGCACTAGGCTGACAGCCGGCATCTTCAAGCCGGGTCGCGACCGTCAAAAAGGGAGGACGCGTCATGCGATGGCGTCGTTCGGTGACTGTGGGCCCTCGGGCGCTGTGGCGCCTCGGCATCGTTAGACCGGTGGGGGCTGTGAGCCGGGTCGCGCGCACGGTAGGCGCCCTATATTTTCAGGTCGTCGGTCTGGTCATACTAGGCAGCATCGTGCTTGGCGTCCCCTTTTTTGTGGTATTGGCGTTTCTCCACCAAACTGCCATCGCGGACGTGGCGGCGCGGGTGCTGGTGATTGTGCTGGGCGGGATCACGGCGCCGTGGGTCGCGCTGTGGTTGGCAGCCACCTTGGTTGGCTTGACGGGGTTGGTGGTGCTGGTATTGACATTTCCTGTGTGGTTCCCGCTTACCGTGATTTTAGGGACGATCGTGGCCAGGGTTGCCGGCTCTGACTGGTCTGCCACGGATCTCCTGAACGAAATGTCTGGACTCGAGTCCTCGCCGGGCGAGCAGCCGCTATGGCAGAGAGAAAGCGCCGTCGGGTATTTTTGGGCGCGTTTAGACCGGCTCGGGTCGTAGTGCGACAGGCCCGGCTGTGTGCCGCCTGAGGCCGCCTACGCTCACGTTCGCTGCGGGTTGCCGTGTCAACGGGCCGGTTTGCTGATGGGTCGCCTTCCTCCTGGCGGACGTTTTGTCCTCGTTTCTGGTAGGGCCGGGCGGTCGATTGGCAAAGCACACGGGATCTGGGAGACGGAAACGGGGTTTGTGGTTGGGCGAATCGGCTGGCCGATACTGCCCTTTCACGGCGCGCCGTAGCGGCGTGGAATGCGCGGCCCATCGGATGTGTGGGGGCGTCTCAAGCGAGCGTCAGGAGGTCCTTGCCCTAGACGGAGGCATGGGCAGCGGGACTGTCGGGTTCAAAGGTTCCGGGCGGCCGATTGCCGGCGACTCCGGGCAACAGGCGCCGGAAGAGCACCCACCAAGAGTAGACACGTTGGAAGACTGGAAGTCGGCCGGGCTCAGAATATGCCTGGTAGCCGTCGCACGCATGCCGCCTGGACGCTGGCCGAGCATGAGCATAGAAAACCGCAGTCAAGCCAGCCACCCGGGGTGGCCGGATGTGCTGAGATGACACGAGCAAGGGGACGATGCTTCGAAAGCGCGGGTAACGGGTCCCACCCGGCATGTGGGCGCCCGCAGCTGGCGGCACGAAGGGCGCCTGGCGACGGCGGGCGCGATCAAGGAGGACATCGTGACGGAAAACGTAACGATTATTGACATCCACACGCACCCCCTCGTTTCGGCCAAGCAACAAGTGGTCGCCTGGAACCACACGGCGACCGACTACCGAGGCAAGGCGTAACGAGCGGGCATTGCTCGAGCGGGGGCTTTGGTGATGGCGCCCGCCGGCGACATGGCCCTTACCCGAGAGTTCAACGATAGCGTTCTGGTCAGACACGACGAGCAGGGAGTCTGGTATCCGGTCTGTTCGGTGCATCCCGCCGATGGGCAGGCTGCGCTGACCGAATTTGACAGAGTGGGTGCCCGCGGATCGCGCGTGCTGAAACTGCATCCCAACACCCAGAACTTTGATGTGGCGACAAAGCCATGGCGGCGGACGTAGCTCATGCGGCCGAAGACCATTTGCCTGTGCTGTTTGATGCGTGTTGTCCGTGGGACGCTGACCAGCCTGGCAAGTTTGTTCAACTGGCGATGCAAGTGCCTAGTGCCGCCCTGGTGTTGGCTCATGCCCATGGGCCTCATTTCGCGGACCTCGTTGTGGACGACATCTTGGCCAGCTATCCGAGGCCTCGTCATAGTCGCGGAAACGCGTGAGCCGGATGGAAGGCCTGATCGCTTTGGACATTCCGCCGGCGACCTGGCAAGGTCACCTCATGCATACGGGCGCGCCGACGATTCGCGGCCAGGTTGTCCCCCAGTGGGCGACGACCCGGGAGGTGCGCCCCGCCGAACGCGCGGCGTGGCGCACCGTGATGGCGACCCACAACTCCTTGGGCTTTCGCGGCTTTGTCGGGTGTAGCTGCCGCCCCTATCTGACCGAAACCTGACGGGCTCTGGTGTCCGGGCGCTGCTGGGAGCGGTGGCCACGGCGGGAGAGGCGCCGCGCCGGCCGTCCGGGTCGGAAAGACCGCTTGTGGCGACATTCGGAGGGTCGCAATCCGGGTACGCCCGCCTCCCAGACGGCGCGCGCTGAGGGGCACCGTCTGGAGAGGCGGGATCTACGTCAATACCTGCGGGATCGCGGTCTCCGGGAGGAGGCCGAGGAACAATCACATGTGCGGGCCGTCCCCGGATCGCTACGGCGAATACTGATACGTCGGCGGGCGGGTGCGCGGCGAGCCTGTCCGCACGACCGCCTGGTCCGAATACTCCCCCCCCCAAGGGCCCGTTGGGGAAAGGTTCGGGCACGCGTTCCCTAAGGCGGTCGGTTCCTTGATTGGGTCCACTTCGACCCTTTCCCACCCCGCGATCCGCTTGTGCGAGACAGTCCAGCAAGCGGTCGGAGTCGCCGTATGGCCCCGAAGCCCTCGCCAACGAGAAGTGTCGCCATGGTCACGACGCCCTCAGGGCCTCTGCTAGAACGGCCCCCGGGTCCCGTTGCTAGAGGCTCCAGGCGCACACCAAGGCGGCGGGGACAAACCCCGGAGCAACCCACCAGAGCCGGGGATCAGGGGGTTCCTGGGGAACGTCGAGCGCGGGGAGCACGCGATTCGCCGCCTCATCCACTGTGCTTGACCACCACGCCCTACCGCTAAGGTTCATCGCGCGCGTCTGGGCTGCGCTATGATGACGTCGCGCACCGCCACCGCACGGTGGGGGGCGCGAACATAGCGACCGGCATTCACGTGATGCGAAGGAGGGACCCAGCGATGAAAGTCCAGATCCGCTACTGCACGGCCTGAGGGTACCTGGAGCACGCCACCCGGGTGGTGGCCGAAGTCTTGCATGCGCTTGCCGCTGACGTGTCGGCGGCGGAGCTGGTTCCCGGCACCGATGGGGTGTTCGTGGTCTCGGCGAACGGAACGCCCGTCTTTTCCAAGCAGGAGGAGCAGCGCTTCCCCGAACCGGGCGAGATTGTTGCCCGGCTCAAGGCGCGGCCGTCCTGACAACGTCCTTCACCCCGGCCGCCGCCGCCGCAGGCGGTTTGGCGGCCGGAAGCGTCCTGTTCCTGACGACGTGGGCTCTATTGGCGGGCGCGGGCGCCGTCCTGACGCCCGAGCCTACGCGTGCCCACCGCCGGTTTTGGGCCACCATTGCGCTCCTCCTGCTCCTGTCCGCGGTGGAGGAAGTCGCGTTTCGCGGGGGCCTGCTCGGCTGGGGCGGGCGGGTGGTGGGCACCCCGGCGGCCCTGGCCGTCTCCTCGATGGGGTTTGCCGCCAGCCACGCCTTCCCCACCCGCCTCTCCCTCACGACCTGGGTCAACCTGACGCTGTACGGTGTATTGTTTGGACTGGCGTATCTGGTGGGCGGGCTCCCCGCCTCCATCGCGCTGCACGGCAGTTGGAACGCGTGGGAGTGGGGCCTCGGGTTTACCGTGAGTGGCCCCAGCACGTCGCACCTGCTGCCCGCTCCCCCCGTGCGTCGGCCGCTGCGGGGGACCCCCTATGGACCCGAGGGGCACTGGGCGGCCACCGTCACCTGCCTCCTGTCGGTGGGCGCAACCCTGGCCGTTCTGCGGCCAGGCGGCCTTTAGCGTCGGCTTCCATCGGAGCCGGGTCAGAAACCGCACGAGGCGCGACGGAGCAGGTTTTCCGTGACGCGTCGCGAGTAGCGACGACCAGGCCGCGCGTCCGCGGGCCGACGCCGGGACCGCGCCCGCTGGACGTCGCCTGGATCCTGCGTGCGCTGACGCCAGCCACGCCTTTCCCACCCGCCTCTCGGCCACGAACGGGGTTAATCTGACGTAGTACGGCGTATGGTTCGGGTTGGCCTACCTGGCGGGCGGGTTGCCCTCCTCCATCGCTCGGCAGGGCAGTAGGAAGGCACAAGACGGGGCCCCGGGTTTACCGTGTGGGGCCTCACCACCTCGCACCCGCTGCCCGCCCCTCCCGGGCGGCGAGGCCGAGGAGCTGACGGCCATCGCCACGTGCCGGCGCCAAGGGTCCGGTCCTGCGCTCATCCCAGAGGCCGCTGGGTTCATCCGCCGGAGGCAGGGAACCGCTGCCCCCGCGGCGAATGGGGGCACCGGGTGGTACGCCACCGGTGACGTGGCCACCCAGCGAACGCAGGCCGCTCGAAGATGTGCGCTCCCCGGGCCACCGATGGCGGGGGACGGAGGACCCAATGATGACCTGGGTAGTGTGCGGACTGTTTCCGTGGGAGGATGAGTCGCTCCCGGGATCCCCGCGCCTCATGGCGCACACGCTGGCGCGCCTCCACGCGGACACGCCTCTGTATTATCTGGACCCGGTGCACCTGCTCGACGCGTCGCAGCTGATCCGATATCGAACCAGGCACCGGGGCCCGCTGTGGCGCATCTGCGCGCCGGGGGTGGCGGCGCCCGCCGGGGCCGAAGACCATCGGCGCCTAGCCGCGGCGCGCCCGCTCGTGCTCTATTCGACGTCGTATCATCATGTGGATCCCGGCTCGTGGATGGGCCACCTGCGTCCCGATGTGTGGGTATACAACGTCCTGGAGAATGCG
Organism: Bacillota bacterium; assembly: GCA_021795575.1. Classification (GTDB taxonomy): domain Bacteria; phylum Bacillota; class Sulfobacillia; order Sulfobacillales; family JAIMBI01; genus JAJZWV01. Next base: position 7,720 of record JAJYPH010000053.1, on the reverse strand, counting down.
GTCGTCCTGGACCCTCCGGTGCGTACCCTGCACGAGCATGCGCTCTTGGCGGCGCAGCACGTCATCTCGAATTCGCCCGCCGTCACCAAGACCCTCCTCGGCCGGGTCGACCCCGGCAAGGTCCTGGAATGGGGTATGGCCGTCGACGCGGCCTTCTGGCACCGGGATCCCGCGCCCCCGCGCTGGACCTTCGGCTTTTTCGGCCACCTCATGCCGTGGATCGACTACGACGCGGTGGAGCATCTGGCCGAGGCGATGCCCCACGAGTCCATCGTGCTGATCGGCCCGGTGCACGGCGCCTCCCAAGCCCGCCTCCGCGCACTCACCCAGCGCCGTGCCAATGTGCAGTGGATCGGGCCTCAGCCCTACGCGCGGCTGCCCGACCTCACCCGCTCCATCCAGGTGATGCTGCTGCCGCGCGTGGCCACGCCCCTCTCCGACGCCTGCGACCCGCTGAAGCTGTACGAATACTTGGCGGCCGGAAGGCCGGTGGCCACCACGTTTCCCGTGTCGCCCGCGATGGCACCGTTTGTCCACCACGGCACGAGCCACGAATTCGTGACGTGCTGTCAGGCGGCCCTGGGTGACGCGCGTCGGGGCCATGGGCGCCACACGGCTCCCAACCTGGCCACGTTTCTCGCCACCCGGTCGTGGACGGCACGGGCCGAAGCCATTTGGAACACAGTGACCGCAGGAGTGGCCTCCGCCGAGGATGGGTAACCGTAGCCGGATGGACCTGCACCGGTCACACATTCGGAAATCTGCGCACCCAATTCCATATTGGATCCCTCCTACCCGTTTTGATCCCTTCGGCAGCGGGCCCCCCGCCGACCCTCGCTGGCGTGGACACCAAGGACACGGTGTCCGCGGCTCGAAAGGCCAGTCTATGGCCGCCGGCGACGGTCTTGGCGGCTGATCCAAGATCAGTTGGCGGCCCGGGACCACCGCGCGCAACATTCAGACAGTACCCACAGCGCCCTCTCCTATCGTGGAACGGCGGCGTGCGCTGACCTCAAACCACGCGTTTGCTCCCCATCCCCTCACATCCGCCTGCCGATGACCGGTGGACCGAGCGTTTGCCTCCTGCATGCGTCGCCGAGACGGACATGCGGCGTCCGCCGGTCGAATCCAGACAGCCGAGTTGACCCGACCCTTGACCGGGGCCTGCTCGGCTCCTACCATGGGGCCAAGCCGCCCGCCCGGCCGCGCGGCCCGAAGTTGGGTCTCCCGTGGCAGCAGGTCGGAGGTCACCCCCGAGGAGGTTCGTCATGGGGTTTCGACAGTCCCACGTCCTGTCTCTGGATGAGCACGCCTGGGTGCGCCAAAACGTCTTGCGGCTGCGGCTGAGTCACGGACCGCGGGAGCGGAATGCGGTGGCCGTGCCTCGAGGGGATGGCCAGCTGGATGAGCTGTCCCTGGCGCGCTTGGCCCTACTGTTGGGCGTATCCCCCCGCGACTTGGCCACCAGACCCGAGGACTTGGCCGCGCGCCTGCGCGAAAAGCTGTCGCACGCAACGCAGTTGGCGGGAGCCGCCGCAGAGGAAGGCGCCCGGGCCGAGGCCGAGGCAGCGTGGCAGGAGGCGTTGCGGCTGGCCTTCCCTCTTTTTGCCGGCCAGGCAGCCGATTTCTTGGCCCGCCAAGCGCTTCAGACCCGAAGGCCCCTGGACGCCATCACCTGGGTATTGCGCGCGCTCACCACGCCGCTGGGCGCCGACGCCGCCCACCGCAGCGACATGGTGTCTCGGCTGGGCGCCGCGCTCATGCTCACGGAGCGCTACGACGTGGCCAACGCGGTGCTGCGCAGCGTCGCGGACCTGCACTCGCCGGCCAACAGCCAGGCTCTCATCGCCCACGCGGCCAGTCTCCTGCTGCAGGGCCGCTTCGACGAGTCCGCACAAGCCTACAGCCGCGTACTGGAGGCATCGGGCAATCTGGCCCCGCGCGCCGAGGCCCAGGCGTGGATCGGGTACGGGGCGGCGCTGGGACTGGTCGGGGACGTCCCCGGCGCGCTGACCGCCTCGGCCAGAGTCGATGAGATCCGCCAACGCGAACGCATGCCCGATCTGCTCACGGGCCTGAATGCCAATGAGCTGTGGTGCGCGGCATTGGCGGCGCCCTGGAGCGACGCACGCCGTCTCATCCTGGACGCGCTGCACGACGCGCACGACTCATTCGCTCGCGCCAATCTCTACGACACGCTGGTGTTTGTGCTGTGCCGGGGGCGTGACTGGCCCGCCGTGTGGAGCACCTGCACGGAGGGATTGGCCCTCCTGCGCCAAGGGGGTGGCGGATCGCGCATGCTGAAGGCGCGATTCCTGTGGGCGCGGGCCGTCGCGGCCCGACATCTGGGCCGCGACGGAGCGCTTCAGGATCGCGAATGGGCCGAAGACCTGTTTGACCTGGTAGGATCGCGCGGGCACCTGTCGGCGCTGCCGCCATGGCCGGACGACCCCCCGTCAGCCGGCGTGGCAAGCCTCCTCGATGGCCCGGACGACGCGGTGGACCTCTGCCAGAGTGTTGTACGGCGCGAGTCCGAGCCGCACCGCGCCCGTCCCCCCCTGGGCTTCGAGCCGTAGATCCCAATTGTGCGCGTAAAATGTGCCCGCGGACACGAAGATGCCCTGGTCGCCCAGGCGGCGGCCCAACGTCGGGGTGGGCACATGTTCCACGGCGAACGACACGGTCGGCGTGCGCGGGGCGCCATTGGGGGCGCGGCCGTAGCGTGTGAGCCCGGGCACACGACCCAGCCCCTCCCACAGGACGTCAAACAGCTCCGCTTCGTAGGCCCCGATGCGCTCCATGGCCGCGGTAAGGGCCGTGGGCCGGTCAGTCGGCGCGCCTGGCGCCCAGCTGGCGATGAAGTCAATCGCCGCCACCAGCGCCGCGAGCCCCTCGTGGTTCTTGGTGCCGGTCTCGATACACTCGGGCGGGGTATCGGCCTGCGGGCGCACATGCGCGGGCGCGAGCCCGTCGAACGCTCCCGGCGCGGCATACAAAAGGCCGACCCCGTGGGGGCCGAAGAACTTGTACGCCGAGCAGAGCAAGAAGTCCGGCTGGATGGCCGCGGCGTCCACGGGCAGATGCGGCGCCCAGTGCACCGCGTCCACCACCAGCCGCGCGCCCACCTCGCGGGTGCGGGCCCGAATCGGCGCCAGCGGTGTGATGGATCCGGTCGCATTCGACGCGCCCACCACCGCCACGACCTTCGTATGCGGGCCAATCAGGGCCAAGAGGCCATCCAGGTCCAGCGTCCCGCCTTCGGGCAGCATGGGGGCCCAGCGCACAATGAGACCCAGGCGCTGTGCCACGCGGAGCCACGGTGCCACGTTGCCGTCGTGGTCCAGATCCGTGAGCACAATTTCGTCTCCCGGCTTAAGAACGCCGGTCATCGCGTCCGCCAGCGCAAACGACAGGGTGGTCATGTTGGCGCCAAACGAAATCGTGGCACCGGGCGGGGCATGGAGAAAGTCCGCTGCCGCCGCGCGAGCGTCGGCGATGAGGCGGTCGGTCAGCTGGCTGGTGATAAAGGCGCCGTGTGTGTTGGCGCTGCCCTGTCGCCAGTAGTTGGCCAGGGCGTCTATCACCGGTTCGGGCATCTGGGAGCCGCCGGGACCGTCCAGGTACACCACCGGTTGCCCGGCCACCGTACGGGCCAGCGCCGGAAAGTGCCGGCGCACCTCGTCAATGGGCCATGAAGTCATGCTTGTCCTCCGTTCTCGGGGCGGGGACATCCCGCGGGTGTCGCCCCATGGCAGCGCGTATGTTCAGAAACCCTCCGCAAACATCCGGCCGCCCGTGCTACAGTAGCACCACCGCCACGCTTAGGCGACGCCTTCAAGCGATTGCGGGACGCGGTGTGAGTCGATTGGCCCAGGAGGTGCCCATGCCCCACACAGCCCTAGTGGTGGTGGATGTCCAGAACGATTTTTGTCCCGGCGGCGCACTGGGCGTCCCCGAGGGCGACCAAGTGGTGCCGGTGGTCAACGGGTGGATCGCCCGCGCCCGTCGGGAAGGCTGGGCCGTGGCTTTCACCCAGGACTGGCATCCGCCCCACCATGTGTCGTTCCAGCAGCGCGGGGGACCGTGGCCGCCGCACTGCGTGCAGGACACGTGGGGGGCGGCCCTGCGCGACGATTTGGACGTCCCCCCCGATGCCCCCCGCTTTGTGAAAGGTTATGAGCCCGATGTCGATGCATACAGTGGCTTCGGTGGCCGCCGGGCCGAGGGCGGGGTGGGCGGCGGCCCGCGCCTCTTGGAGTGGCTGGTGGCCGAGGGCGTCCACCGGGTCGTGGTGCTGGGCCTGGCCACGGACTACTGCGTGGCGGCCACGGCCCAAGACGCCCTGGCCGCCGGCTTCCCGGTGGTGGTCGACCCCCGGGGCTGCCGCGCCGTGAACGTCCAGCCGTCGGATGGGACGGCGGCCCTCGCCCAGTTGGCGGAGGCCGGCGCCACGGTCCTTGAGGGATCCCCAGATGTCTGACCCACAGCCGTGACGGCCGTGGCGGCGGTACTGGCCCTCTCGTCGGCCGTGCTGCATGTGACGTGGAACGCGCTGGTGCGAACGGCCCAGGGGTCGGTCGCGTTCGTCGCCGCCCAGCTCGCGGCCGGCGCCCTGGCGGCCGGCCTGTTTGCGGAGCTCACCGGGCCGTGGCGCATCCCCGACACCGTGTGGCCGCTGGTGCTCACCACCGTGGCCGTTCATGGGGTGTACTTCCGCGCCTTGGCCGCGGCGTACCGGCAGGGGACGCTCAGCACCGTCTATCCGGCCGCCCGCGGGCTCGGCCTCATGGTCACGGCGCCGCTGGCCGCCTGGCTGTTGGGCCAGCACCTGCCGATCCTGGGCTGGGTGGGTGTGGGGCTGGTGACCCTGGGCGTCGCCGCACCGGCCGCCAGCGGCGCCCTGGCCCCGCGCGCCCGCGCCAGCGTGGTGGCGGTGGGCTTAGCCGTCGGCCTGTACTCCCTGGTGGACAGTCATGCCGTGAGCCTCATCTCCCCGGCCGTGTACATCAGTCTGCAGTTTGCCGGCGCCGCCCTCGTGCTGCTCCCGGGGTCCGGCATCGTCGCGTGGACCTGCAGGGCCGGCATCCGGTCCGTGGGTCGGGCGGCCGCCGCCGGCGTTGGCAGCTGGGCCTCCTATCTCCTGCTGCTGTATGCCTTTCGCCTGGCGCCCGCCGGCCCCGTCCTGGCGCTTCGACAAACCGCGCCCGCGCTGGCGCCTCTCATGGGGGGCCGCTGGCTCGGTGAGGCGCGCGGGGCCCACCGATGGGTCTGGGCCGGGGCGCTCGTCGTCGCCGCCGGCGGGGCGGTGGCCGCATGGCACTGACGCCACGATGGGTGGGCCTCGTGTATCTGGCGGCGGCCGCCGCCCTTTTTGGCGGCATGTACGTGGTGAGCCGCTGGGCCCTCACCCAAGTGCCGCTCCTGGCCCTGATGTGGCTTCGCTATGCCACCGCGCTCGGGGTGCTGGGGGCTTATGGCCTCTCCACGCACCGTCGGTTCACCCTCACCCGACCGCAACTGGGGCGGGCGGCCGGCATTGGGCTCATAGGACTGGGGCTGGCCGGCGCCGGCCAGCTCTGGGGCACCGCGCTCACCGGCGCGGACTGGGCCAGCGTCGCCACCGCCACCACGCCCGCGTTCATGATTCTCTGCGCACGGGGTGCGTCACCAGACGGCCACAGGCGCCGCTGGCTCGGTCTGGGGTGCACGGGGGCGGGCATTGCCGCGCTGGTGCTTTGGGCCCCGGGGGCGCCCGCCTTTCGCTGGGGGGTGGTCGTGCTCGTGGCCGCGGCGCTGGCGTGGGCCCTGTCATCCGTCTGGGCAAGCCACATCCCTCGGCGCGACCAGGTGTTTGGCATCACATGGGGTGCGCTGGTGGTGGCCACCCTGGTGCTGGCGCCCGTGGCGGCCATCACGTGGCATCCCCGCGACACGACGTGGTCCTGGGGACTGGTGTGGGCCGTGCTGTACCTGGGCGGCGCCAGCACGGCGGCGGCGCTTTGGCTGTGGCATCGAGGCGTCATGCTGGCTGGCCCGGCCGCCGGGGCCACCGTCTTCTTTGCCCAGCCGCTGGTGGGCTTGCTCTTCGGCGGCTGGTTCCTGGGGGAAGCCGCGCCCGTCGCGCTGCTGGTGGGCGCGGCGCTGCTGCTCCTGGCGGCCCGCTGGCTGACCGACCCCGACCGAGCCTCACTCCGGATCACGGTCCCCCGCTGATGGCCGCACATTCCCAGCCCGTCGACAAGGAGGACGGCCATGACCCCAGAGGTTTCCCAACGGTGGGCCGCGCACGACGCCGCCATCACCGCCTGTCGACGCTGTCCGCGTCTGGTGGAGCACCGGGAGCACGCCGCTGGCACCCGCGCACAGTTTCGTGGCCAGACGTACTGGGCGCGGCCGGTGCCGGGGCTGGGCGACCGCGGGGCCCGGATCCTCGTGGTGGGCCTGGCCCCCGCCGCGCACGGGGCCAATCGCACCGGTCGCCTGTTCACCGGGGACCGGTCGGGCGACTTTCTGGTTGCCTCCCTCGCGCGCGCCGGGCTCGCGAGCCAGCCCACTAGTGTGGCCGCCGACGACGGGCTCACCCTCCGGGATGTGTTCATCACGGCCGCGGTGCGCTGCGCCCCGCCCGACAACCGCCCCACGCCGGAGGAGCTGCACGCCTGCGCGCCCTATCTCGCCGAGGAAGCGCGGCTGCTGGACCGGGCCCGGGTGTACGTCTGTCTCGGAGGATTGGCCTGGACCAGCGTACGCCGGCAGCTGGCGGCCGCCGGGGCGCCGCGGCCGTCTCCCCAGGTGTCGTTTGGCCACCTCGCGGAATGGCAGCCGCGCGGCCCCTGGCCCACCGTGCTGGGCAGCTACCACCCGAGCCAGCAAAACACGTTCACGGGCCGGCTCACCCCCGCCATGATGGACCGCGTGTGGGCGCGGGCGCTCACGCTGGCGCTGGGGCCCAGCGATGAGGGCTGACGGTCTCTCGCCTGAAAGGGTCGGCGAGCGTATGCTCACCGCGACGGACGTCGGATCGGCCCCTCACGCGGGGTCCGAGAGCTCTGTCGGTCCCATCCATTCGACGCGGAGGCTCCGGTCACGCTCAAGCAGCCGAAACTCGGAATCCCCCGTAAGCAGCACGGCATCCAGTTCCAACGCCAGCGCTGCCGCGAACGCATCTGCCAGCGACAGCCTCCCCAGCGCCTTGATGTCGCCGGCCGCGCGCACGCGATCACGTCCGGCCTCCGCGATTCGGACTCGAGGGTGGTCATAAAGAACGCCCTCCACCTCACGGGCCTGATCCCGTCCTCGCCGGCGGCACAACAGGTAGTACACCTCACCGACATTGATCGCACTCATATACGGGGACGCGGACGGCGTGGTCAACAAACGCGCCACCTGATCGGAGCCGGGTTCGTTCGCCAGCCAGGCCATGATGGCGTACGAGTCCAAGACCCAACGGCCGCCGCCCTCATTCATGCAAACTCTCGTCGCCTCTCCGCCAGCAACGCGGCCGTCAGGGACTCTTCACCCTGGTAGGCGCCCCGAAGCGCCATCAGAGGATCGGGAGGTAACCGTTGCAAGAGAATGCGCCCGTCCGCCAGCGACTGAACGGAAAACCGGTCTCCCGGGTGCAGACCCGCTTCCGTGCGCACACTCACCGGCAACACCAACTGGCCCTTGGACGACAGCACCGTCGTAGCCACTCGCGTCTTACCCCCCCCCCCCCCCC
>JAJYPH010000052.1 GCA_021795575.1 Bacillota bacterium | reverse complement strand
GCTTGGGTGCCTCGGTGCACGACGTGCGGCTCAGTTGGGTCGGGGGCGGGGTGGCCGCGCACGAAACCGCGGGACGGATCTGGCCCGACGGCCGGGTGCCCGCCAACCGGACGGTGACGGTCACCGCCACCGTGGCGGGCCCGGCGCTGCTCTCGTGGCTGCCCGGCTACCAGCAGCCGGTCCAGTGGACCCTGACCACCCCCGGTGCCCCTACCGCCCCCCGGCATGCCGTGCTGCGCGCCCTAACCAGCGCGCACACGGTGGTGCCGCTGGGTGTCACGGTGGCCCGCTGGCGGGTGCGCGGCAGCGCTGGTTGGCAGACGTGGCACACCGGCCCCGTCACGCTGTCCAATGCGGGCTTAAAGCCCGGTCAAACGGGGCGCATCACGCTGGAAGCCCTCACGCGGACGTGGGAGGAGTCCACGGCCACGCTGTCCGTGCGGTGGCAGAGCCCGGCCTATCTGACGGCCAGCGCGACCAACGCCACCACCATCACGCCGACCGGTTCCCTGGTGGTGCAGTTCAGCCAGCCGCTGGTCAACGCCCACCCGTCCCAGTGGGCCGTCACCCCCAACGTGCCGGGCGCCTGGAAGACTGTAAGCCCGACGCAGTACCAGTTCACGCCGTCGGGGTCTGGGTTCCCGCCGGGATCCCACGTGAGCGTGACCGTGCCCGGGGGATCGCATGGAGCGCGCACGAAGGCCGGGACCTACCTGGCCAAATCATGGCAGGGCCAGTCCACGGTCACCGCGGGATCGGTGACCCGCATGCAGCAGTGGCTCGCCGCGCTGGGCTACCTGCCGGTCACGTGGACCCCGCAGTCCGGCTCCACGCCCAACCCCAACTCACCCGCCATCTGGCAGGCGGGCACCGGCAGCTTCAGCTGGCGGTGGACCACGCTGCCCGCGCCGCTCACGGCGCTGTGGCAGCCCGGTGTCTTCAATGCCATGACCCAGGGGGCGCTGATGCAGTTCCAGCGCGTGAATGGCTTTGCGGTCACCGGGGTGGCCACGGGCAAAGTGTGGTACGCCTTGGAGCACGCCTGGCTCAATAAGCAGATGAGTCCCGACGGCTACAGCTACATCCTGGCGTCGGAGACGCAGCCCGAAACCCTCCAGGTGTGGGTCAACGGTCAGCGCGTCATGACCACCCCCACCAACACCGGCATTCCCCTGACGCCGACGACGCTGGGCACGTTCCCCATTTACGAGCGCCTGCCGTTCCAGATCATGCGGGGCACCAACCCCAACGGCACCAAGTACGCGGACCCGGTATACTGGATCAACTACTTCAAGGGTGGGGAAGCCGTACACGGGTTTGTCCGGGCTTCGTACGGGTTTCCCCAGAGCCTGGGGTGTGTCGAGGTGCCACCGGCGGTCGCGTCGACAATTTACCACGACGTGCACTACGGCACGCTGGTGACGGTGCTGCCGCCCGGCGCCCCCGCGTAGGGGACCCCAGCACCAGCCGCCGGGCGAGACCACGCGCCTCCTCCGGCGGCTTCTCATGACGAGGCGGCCGTGCAGCTTGCGCACGTCGGATATCCAAGATATACTACGGGCTATGATGAAAGTGTTGCTTTCTCTGGATTCCCGTGTGTTGCGGCAGGTCGACCGGCGGGCCGCTGCTCTCCGCCTGTCGCGGAGCGCCTATCTGCAGGCTTTAGCAGAGCACGACGTGGCTCAATCCGAGGGAGCGGGCTCGGACCCGGACGTTAAGGAGACCCTGGTCCGGATCGATCAGCTATTTGCGCAATACGGGTCGGGTGACGCGGCCCGGGCCGTGCGGACCATGCGGGACACCCGGTGATCGAAGCCGTGTTGGACGCATCCGTGGTCTTGGACTGGTTTCAGCCCAACCAACCCGACGCCGCCGCCGCCATCACTTGGCGGCGCGCCTTTGAAGCCGGCCGTCTCGTCGTGATGGCACCGCCCTTGCTCCAACTCGAAATCGTGAATGTGGCGGGCCGTCGGTGGCACTGGCCTGCCGCGGCGCTGGCCGATTTGGCGCTCAAGCTCCATCGCATGGGCTTCACTTGGCAGGCGCCGCCGCTGGCGGCCACCGTGCCCTGGGTATTCCTTGGCCTCACGGCGTACGATGCCGAGTACGTGGCCTTGGCGGAAACCGAAGAGATCCGCCTCATCACTGCCGATGCCCTGATCCTCCAGACCGCGCCGCATATCGCGTGTTCTCCGGGCCAGGAGACTCCCGACGCCTGACCCACGCGAAGTTCGCGCGGACCTCCACGGCACCGGGCGTATTTTTCCTCCGCCGACAGCGTCGCCGTACGACAACTTGCTGTCACGGAAATGTTCTCATGGGATCTTCTCAGGCACCTCGTCCGGAAGTAGACGTATCTCACGGAGGCGTTGGAGACATTGCTGAGCGGGGCGAGCCAGCGCCGGGACGTGTCCCAAGCCGAGTGGGTCCGCAAGCTTTGGCGTCTCGCCTGATGGCGCAGGAAGTCGCCCCCGGGCCCGATGGACCAGCTCATCGGCCTGGTATCCGAGGGTCCGGCCGTCATGATGATTACTGGGTGGCGGCCGCAGGCGGCCTCCGAGACGCGCGCCCTTTCAGACCGTGAGCCAGCGGCTCTTCATCGACGCCCGCGCGTTTCTGGCGCGCCTGCCTGCGCGCGCCCAGCATCATCAAGAGCCCGTCGCTCATTGGCGCCCATCGCGGGCCGCGCTGGGTCACTGGTGCAGTACGCTGCATCCTGCTCCGCTACCGCATGGGCCTTGCGGCCCTCCCGTTCCACGCCGCCATGACTCTGGCCGTGGACCGGCGGGTCAAGGCTGTTGGGGTGCCGCCGCACCTCCGGCATCACAGCGGAGTTCGCCTTTGACCCCGACCTCGCGAGATGGGTCTGCCGGTAGAGCCCGCGGCCTACTGACGGGCGGAAGGCCCGCTACAGCTCCACGCGGCGCGCCAGCCACACCACGGCGCCCGCCGACGCCACCACCCACCCCAGGGACACCAAGAGCCCCCCCGTGGGCGTGGCGCCGGGCCACTGGGACGCCAGGCCGCCTCCCTGGTGCAGCCACAAGCCAAACTGCAGATACAGCACCGGGACCCACTGGAGCCAAGGGGGGCCCCCGTAGTTTAGGAACACGTTGGGCCCAGCGACCAACGCGGTGGAGGCAAGCGCCACGACCCCCGGCTGGTGCACCAGCCAGCCCAGGAGCGCGGCGGCCGCCAAGATGGCGGCCAGCGCCCCAATGCTCCCCAGCACCGCCGTCCCATCGAAGCCCGACAGCGTGGCGGGCACCACCTGGCTCGGGTGGAGCACCGCGGGAAAGGCGAACGGCGCGACGGCGACGCCCTCGTAGGAGTGCAGCTGGACTGGCAGGTAAGTCACTTCGGAAACCACCCAGATGTGGCCCGCGCCAAAGGCGGCGGCGCCGGCGCCATACAGAAGCACCGCGCCGACCACCAGCACGCCGGCCGCCACTCCCAGGGCCAGCGCGCCCTTGGCGGCCATCACCCCGAGGCGCCCCGGGGGGTCGAGCCAGGCCCGATTCCAGGTGTGGGTGTAAAATTCCATGCCCAGCACGTCGCTGGCCAGCATGATCGCCAGCAGGGCGTACAGCACCACCAGCGGTCCGCTGAACACCTGGCTCACCAGCCACCATCCGCTGCGCGGGTCGCGTCCGGGACCCAGCGCCATGTGGTGGGCGATGGCGAAGCGTGCGTCCTTCCAGGTGGTCACGGCTTGAGCGTAGTGCGCCCAGGCCACGTTGTGGCCCTGGGCCGCCTGCATCACGCGGTGGGCCGCCTGCACCAGGGGGCCGAGCGGCGGCGGCTTCTCTCCCGTGGCGCGGGCGAGCGCATACTGGGCCGACAGCAAATCCATGCGCTCCAACCGCTGGCCGCTTCCCCGGCCGTGGCCAATGCTTGCCTGCAGATACTGGACCTCCTGCCGTGCGGCGACCGCGCGGGCGTGAGTACTGGCAAACGGGCCCAGCGGCGCCGCCTTGACCACCGTCAGCGCGGCCGTGATCCCGAGGAGGACCGCCACGCCCAGCCCCAGCCGCCGCCTTCGGCGAAACTTCAACCACTCGTTGTGCAGGGCGCCCCACCACAGCCCCATCGCAGGCACCCTCCTTCCTCGGGACCGCTACAGTTCCACCCGCCGCTGATGCCACGCCACCAAGAGCCACGCCAGCGCCAGCCAGGCGAGCGCGGTGCCCAGCGCCGCCGCCAGGCTGAAGGTGGGGGCATCCAGGCCGAGGACGGCCCCTTGAAGCCACCGTCCAAACTCCAGGTAGGTGCCGGGCAGCCACGCCATCCACGACGGCACGTTGCCGCTCAGCACCAGGATGGGGGTGGCGGCAAAGGCGGCGGCTAGAATCGTGGCCACGGTCCCCTGATGGATCAGGTAGCCCAGCGCGGCGGCCACCGACACGATGGCCGCCATCGGGAGGAAGCTCCCCACCACGGACAGCACATCCAGGTTTTGCAGGCTGGTCGCCGTGACGTCGCGGGCGTGCAGAATCACCGGCTGCAGCAAGGTCCCCGAGGGGTAGTGCACCGGGACGGTGGTATACGTGACTTCGGTCACCACCCACGTGGCGTGGGGACCGAACACGAGCGTACCCGACACGAACAGCAGGATCCCCGCGCTGGCCAGGACCCCGACGGCCACCCCAAGCGCCAGCGCCAGTTTCGCCAGCAGGAGAGGCAGACGCGGCGGCGGATCCAGCCACAGCCGGTTCCAGGTGTTCGTGGCCACCTCCATGCCGAGGGTGTCGGCCGTGAGCAGGACCCCCAACAGCACAAACAGCACCAACAGCGTCCCCGTGAACACTTGGTTGACCAGCCACCATCCACTTTTCGGCAGGGAGCTGGGTGGCAGCTCCAGGTGGTGGGCCCGCGCGTACAGCGCGTCTTTATAGGCGGTCACGGCCATGCCGTACCCGTTGGCACCGCGCGGTCCCTTCGCGGTCGCCGCCACCCAGCTCCGTGTGGCCCGCACGATAGGGGTCAGCGGCGGCAGGGGCTTTCCCGTCACAGCCGCCAGATCGTAGCGCGTCTGCAGCAGGATCACCCGGTCGTACACCCGCTGAGCCCCGTGATCGTGCTTCAGACTGGCCTGAAGCGATGGAATCTGGGCCCGGTCGCTTTTCGCGAAGAAGGCGGCGCTGCCGTTCTGGACGTTGCCCACCTGGGATAGGGTGACAAGCCCCGTCAGGAGCACGAGACCCACCACACCCAGCCATACGCGCCGCCGGCGGCGAAACTTCAGCCATTCGTTTTGCACCAAACCCCACCACACTGCCATCATCCATCCTCCCGATGGGCCCTGTTTTCCCGGGCCGGCATTCACCGGGCCCTCACGCCAGCGGCGTGAGGGCCCGGCCCATCACCGCCTCGTATCGGTCCTCCATCCACTCCGTCGAGCGGCCCGCCACGTCCTCATCCGCCACCACCGTGCCGTCCTTCAGGAACAGCACGCGGGTCACCATTCGCACTAGGTCACCCAGCACGTGGCTGGAGACACAGATGGCCGTGCCGCGCTGCGTCAGGTTGGCGATGGTCTCGCGCAGCCACCGCACCGCGTCCGGGTCCAGGCCATTGGTGGCCTCGTCCAGCAGCAGCAGGGGGGGATCCGGCAGCAGGGCCAGCGCGAGCGCCACTCGCTGGCGCTGGCCCTGCGACAGCTTCTGGGTGGGCACCGTCCAAAAGGCGTCCAGGCCCAGTGCCGAGCGCAGCACCGTGATGCGGCCCGGATCAACCCCCGGGTTTACGCGCCGCTTCATTTCCAGGTGGTCGCGCGCCGACAGATACGGGTACAGCGGCGCCAGCTCCCCCACCACCCCGATGGAACGGCGGCGGGCCCGCGCGGCCACCTGATCCGCACGCCCCTCCCACCGCACCTCGCCCTGATCCGGCTGCCACAGCCCCACCGCCACCTTGAACAGCGTTGTCTTGCCCACCCCGTTGGGGCCCACCAGCCCCACAGCCTCGCCGGGCCGAATGGCCAGCGACACTCCGCGCAGGATGGGGTGCCGCTTGGCTTTGTTCACCCGGTCCAGCTCCAAGCCAACCGGTGCGCTGAGGTGGCCCGATTTTGTCGTCACGTCCCGTTCCACTCCTCTCCGGCATGTTGTCGGACACGTGACGTACCACTGGCCCCTCGGGTTTCAGGTCAAGGTTTCGCGCTGAGCCTTCTCACCGCCACCGGCAGGGTGCGCTGGAGCAGGCGAGAGGTTCGCGCATGGATGTGGCGCTCTGTTCCCAGGGGGCCGATGACTAAATCTGGATTCCGATGGCATTCGCCGAAATTTATGGACGCGAAGCCGGATGAGGGATGGGACGGGGTCTGGCTGCCCGTGAAGGCAATGAGCATGCCCTGGGGTCGATCGCCAGGGCGGGGCCCTCCCGGTATGGTCATGAGGCACCCGGCCCCCGGATGGGCGGAAGCTCCCGGGTTCGCAGCCGGGCCAGCGGATACGCGGAAGGGGGTAGCGGCGCCGGATCTTTTCCTAGGATCACGCCGCGAACACGGGATGAACTACTTTGCCAGCCTTCTCTTGACAGCCGGCCTCCTCGGAGCGCCTCACTGGGGTATCCAACCCGCGGCGGTACGGGTGACGGCCACCACAGTCCACGTGTCGTCCTGGACAACTCCCAGCGTGGCCACCGTCAGCCAGGCCTATCAGGTGCTGATGGACCGCGCCGCGGGTGCGGCCCCTGCCGCAGCCCCGTCTCCCCCCAGCCCATCGGCCCCCACCGGCAACGCCGGAGGCACGGCGGCCGGGACCACCGCGCCCAGCGGTACAACGGCCGCCCAGACGCTCATCCAACTCATCAACCAGGCGCGGAGCCAGCACGGGCTCGCTCCCTACACGGTGAACACCACGCTGATGTCTCTTGCCGAGATTCGGGCACAGGCGCTAGCGACCGACGGCGTGTTCACGTCAGATCTCCCTCACCTGGGCTGGCCAATTCAGATGGAGCAGGCCGCTGGGATTTCCGCGCAGGGCATGGGGGCAGAAAACATCGCCGAGGCGTCCAGCGTCACCGCGGCATTCCAGTTGCTCATGGCGTCGCCGCCGCACCGGTCGAACGTCCTGAATCCCTACGAGACCCAGGTCGGCGTGGGGGTGGCCCCCTTGAGCAATGGCGTGGCCGTGTCCGAGCTGTTCATCGGGCCCAACAGTTAGGAGCGGCGTCGACCGCCATCCGTCAACTTGGGGCTCCGCCCGCACGTTGCTCGGAATCGCCCATACATTGGTACCGGAGGGACGACGATGCACTACGGCTGGCCGGTGGTAATGGACGGCGGCGGACGCCCCCGTACCACGGAACACCTGCAGACTCACCTGCGGCGGCTGCAACGCCGGTCCAGCCGCACGGCGCCCGCCGGCGGGGCGATGCCGGCCTGGGCCCTGGAGGTCCGGCCCGGGTCGCCCCCCGAACTGCGGAGGCCCTGGCCCGCCCCGGCTCACGTTGCCCGGGAGGTCGTCCGCGCGGCTGAGGCTTTGGGCGTACCCATAGCCCCTTGGCCGATGTTGGGGGCCCATCCCCTCATCCTTGTCTTGAACTGGCCCACGGACGACATCGACGCCGGACGGGCCCAGAAGCTGGCAGCGGTCATGGTATCGGAGCCCGACCCAAAAACCTCGCCCGGCGCTCCTCCAAGCCCCTCGCACCCGATAGCCGGCGACAAGAGGGCGCTTGGTGCAGCCACAGCCGTCCGCGTGGCCGCCGCCGGACCCCGGCCGCCTTCCTACGCACCGTCGGCGGCGACCACGGCATACAGTCACGCAACCGCCTCAAATCCGCTCAGGGGGGTTCGGCCCGCCGCGACGGCTTTGCCCGTCTCCTCCGGCAGCCGCGTGGGATTTGGGTGACACCCGCCGCCCGACCGCGCCGGGAGCGCGGCCACCAAGCCACAGTGATTGACGAGGCTCCCCCTGCCGCCGGTCACTGTGCCGCTTCCTGCCTCTTCCTGGGAATCTTAACCACAACGGCGAAAGCCCTGGCTGGAGGCCGGGGCTCTCGCCGACTGCACTACCGCCCTCAGGTTTGCTGGGGGGGAAACAACGGCACGGGGGGGCACGGCAGCACCGGTCCCGCCTCGCAGGGCCCCGGCACGCAGAATCCGTACGTCGGAATGAGAAGCTGAACCGTAGCGGTCGTTTGGGCCAGCACGCACACCGAGACCGTGCAGTTGACCGTGGACGTGCCAGTCAGCACGCAGACGCACGAAGCGGACAGCAGGGTACACGAGGGAGTGGTACCGCTCGGGTTGTACAGGGGCACGGTCACCGTCGTCACAATCGTTTCGCTGCTGGTGATGCCTGCGGCGCAGGTGACCGTCAGGGCGGTGGTGACGACAAACGTGACGTTGTTGATGTCGGTCGTGCCGCTGGGCGTGATGGCACCCACGGTACAGCTCGACGCGGCCAGGTCGACGCTGCAGGTGATAGGCGCGAGACAGCCGACGATGGTGAAGGTGTCAGAGGTGGTCACCGTCTGCACACACGACGCATAAACCTTGTCGACCACGATGCAGTCGATTTCGGTCGGTGGAGGACACCCTGTGGTGGGACAGGGGCCCGGAGTCACGGCCATGATGCACCCTCCTTGCTTATCCAGGATTCTTGCCGGGTTTCAATCGCGCCTCGGTGGTCGGGACCTTGCGGAAGCATCTTCTTCCGTCATCGGTACCATATGTCTTATATGGCAATGTGTGACCCATATGGATTGTCGCGACACCCTATCGCCGGCTCACACCGGGCGGAGGACGAAACCCCGCCGGCAGCCGAGGCGCGCCCTCCACCGCTCGGGGTTCGTTCTTTGGCATCGTGCCCATCGCGGTGGCACCTCGGCGGCGGCATCCCGCGGCATTCCCCGGACCGTCGCGAAGCTTTCCGTGGGCCGGGGTTCTCTGACATCCACGCCACTGCAGCACCGAGGGCCCGGACATTCTCACGCCGGGGCCGCGCCCGGCCAGCTACACGGCGGGCCGAGGACCGCATGCGGCGCCCGCGGGCCCCGGGCGTCACGAGCGCGCGGGACGGGCCCGGGATTGACCACGAGTCCAAGATGGCGCAGGAGGAAGGTCTCGTGGCCGGCCCGCGGCTGAAGAGGGCCTCGACCAGGGGCGTGCTGAGCCCCCACGACCATCCCCGTCACAGCCACTTCTGCCCGACGAGCGGTCGGTCACCGCCGCGGAGGCCAAGTACGAGGGGCGCAGACCGCCTGCGCGCGCCCAGAGCCTGGAGGGAATCAAGAATGCGGTGCGGGCCGGATTCACCTCGATTGCACACGGCCTGGACCTGAATGACGAGGCCATCGACCGCATGCTGGGTCCCAGGACGGCCCTGGTGCCCAGGCTCGTGGCCCCGATGCCCGTCCGGGAAGCGGCGGGCGCCGGAGAGCCAGCGCCCCCTTGGGCCAAGGCCACCATGGTCGGCGAGGCGCATCGAGAGCGTGGCCCCGTGCCCACCGATGGGCACCGCCTCCGGTGCGGGCCGCCTGGCACCAACCTGTGCGAACGGGGGCAGCTGGTGGCGGTGGCCCTCACCCAGCAGGCGGCGATCCGCGCGGGCACCCTGGGCGCGGCCGAATGGAGGGGTCTGGCACAGGAACGGGGGAGCGTGGAACTGGGCCAGCAGGCACACCTTGTGCTCACGCCCATGATGCAGGACGGTCGCGTCGTGAAGGGCTCCTCTGGCGCTTGCAACACCGCACGGGCCGGCCAGTGCGCTACCCGACCGGCCCGGCGGCCACATTGCCCAGATAGTGCTGAAGGCCGCACACGGGCTCGAACCCCAGCCGGCGGCAGATGGGCGCGGACGTATCCGCCACCGCCGACACCAGCACCACGGCGGCCCCCGCGTGGCGGGCGTCCTCGAGCCGTGCGGCCGTGAGCGCCCGATAAACCCCTCGCCCCCGTGCGCTCGGTACCGTGGCCGACCCATTTAAGAGCGCGGTGTCGGCCTGGAGCCACGAGAGCGTTCCCCACCCCACCGGCTCCTCGGATCCCGCTTCCCACGCCAGATAGCCCACGGTGGCGGGGCCAGCACCGCCCGTCGGCGCTAAAAGCCCCCGCATGCTGGACGCCAGCGCGTCGGCGGTCATCCCCATGCCGTAGGCGGCCGCCAGCGGCGCGGCATGGGCCGTCAGCTCGTCAGCCGATGCGGAGCGCACCCTCACGGTTGCGGGGCGCATCATGAGGCGCCCCCAGTCCCGATAGACCAATCCCTCCAACGATTCGCCCAACTGCAGTCCGTGCCGCCTGAGCCGTTCTCCCAAGTCGGGCGGCTGGCTCAGGGGGCCCACCACCCACGTGTAGGGCAGGCCATCGAACACCTGCTGAACCGCCAGGATGGCTGCATCCACGTCGTCACGGGCGAGCCGCGCCAGCCCCACCAGGTTGGCCTGCGGCACCGGCACACCGCTTTTGAATCCGCGCACGCCGGGAACCCCGACATCCGGCGCCCCGTGGGCGGACATCGCAGCAAAGGGCAACGCATCCAGCCATGCCATCAGGCTGCGGGGACCCGTCATGCGGGCCGACCCGTCACGGCCACTAGGGCGCGCGGTGCCGACTCCACCTCCGTCGATGCCTCGTCCATGTACACGTACGTCGTGTTTTCGATGGTCGAAAAGGCGGCGTGCCTCCCATCGGGGGCCAGCACGACGGCGTTCATGCCGCTCCAGAATGCGTCCACCAGCCAGTCCAGCTCCAAAAACGCCTGGCGTCCCGCCTCGGCGGGCGACAGACCGTCTTTCAGGCCGCGTACCACGGTATGTGCGGTGGCCGCCCGAATCGCCATCTCGCCGCGGCCGGTGCACGCGGCCGCCCCATAGCGGTCGTCGCAGTAGTTCCCGGCGCCAATCACGGCGGAGTCCCCCACGCGGCCCGGGTACTTCCAGGCGAAGCCGCTGGTGCTGACCCCCGCCACCAGATGGCCCGCGCCGTCCAGCGCCAGCACGTTGACCGTGCCCGCGTCCTTGCCCGAGGCCCGCTCGGGGTCCAGCGCGAGCCGTCCCACCATGGCACGAAGGATTTTGCCGGCATAGCGGCCGCTGCCCTGGTCTTCGCCGGACAGGCCGCGCTCATAGATGCGGCGCGCCTCCTCGGTCAACAGCTCCGTCACCGGAAAGCCGCACTCCCGGGCAAACCGCTCGGCGCCGGCCCCTACCAAGAAGGCATGGGGCAGCTCCTCCATCACGCGGCGCGCCAGCGAGATCGGATGCAACACGCCATGCACGCCGCCCACCGCCCCCGCCGCCAGGGTGGCCCCGTCCATAATGCTGGCGTCCAGCTCCACCTCGCCCACCAGGTTGGGCAGGCCGCCCAGCCCTACACTGTGGTCTTCCACATTGCTTTCCACGGCCCAGATGGCCTGCTCAACGGCGTCCAGCGCCGTCCCCCCGTCGCGCAGGATCTCCATGCCCCGCTCAAGACCCACGCGCGCATTCGAACTCCCGATGATGACCATGGCTGATGGTTCGCCCCCTCCGCTGATTTTCGCGCAAGATATGTTTTCGGCGCAGCCCGGCGCGGCCGGGCGCCCCTAAGCATTTGACCCCCGCACGCCAAATCCCTGCCGGTCCGCTGCCGTCAACTTGTGGCAGTGGCGGTTGTCAGAGCGTGCCGAAGCGACACCTGCCACGTGATGGGGCGCGACGCCTGTCCCAACACCCGCACGGTGAGCATCCACCGGCCGGGCCGTGGATACGGGTAGGTGGCGCTGAACTGCTGTCCCGGGGTGAGCGGCTTCACAATCACAAATTGGGGCACCGCCCCGTGGGGCGGGGACCATCGGGCCCCCTGGCGACTCACGGCCGACACCGTGAGCCAGGAGGCCGTCCACGACACGAGGCGCGCCGAACCTCGGTACGTGAGGCGGATGCGCCAGTGATGCGCCAGCGGCGTGAGCACGACCACGAATCCGGCCACCGTCGCGTGGCTGGGCGAAAACGCTGGCGGCGGCGGTGCCCCCGTGGCCCTCGCCCCGCACCCCGCCGCCGCCAAGCTCAGCACCGCCCCCCACAGCGCTATCCGAATTCGGCGCCCCACGCTTCGAGCCGATGCCGGATGCGATCGCGCTGCGAGCGCCGGGCCGCGAGGCCGCTGCCCCGGTTGGGAAGCGGCCAGTGAACCCACGTCAGGTCGGGAACCGGTGCCGGCGCCGGCACCGGGCCCAGCGCGATCACGATGGTGGGGCGCGGAAGATCTTCTACCGCAAAGCGCCGCGGCGGCGCGCCATCCACCTCCAATCCCCATTCGGCCAGCGACTCCCGTGCCAGCGGGTCCACGTGCTGCGCGGGCGCCATCGCCCAAGCTCCCACCTGCCAGCCCGCGCCCAGCATGGCCACCGCGAGCGCCGCCGCCATGGGGGACAGCGCCTCCCCGGTGGCATCCACGAACGCGAGCTGCTTCACGCGCTGGTGGGGTGGGAGACCGCGAGGCCGAGACGCCACGCCAAAAACCCCAGCTGGGCGCCCTGCGAGGCCGCCTGCCAGCCCAGTGGCTTGCCCACGCCATGACCCACCTGCCCTTCCTCCCGATATAGGATGGGCGCGGATCCTCCCTGCGCCGCCTGCAGCCGCGCCGTCATCTTGCGCGCGTGCAGCGGGTCCACGCGGCTGTCTTTGTGCGCCGCCCAGAGCAGCGTGGCCGGGTAGTCGGTTCCCGCCTTGACGTGATGATAGGGCGAGTACCGGTACAGATAATCAAACTGCGTCCGCTCGGCGTCGGCCGATCCGTATTCGCTCGCCCAGATGTGGGCGATGAGAAACCGCGGATAGCGCAGCATGTCCAACAGGGGCACCCCCACCACCACGGCGGCAAACAACTCTGGCCGCTGCGTGAGGGCCGCGCCCATCAGGAGCCCCCCGTTGCTGCGCCCGGTAATGCCGAGATGTGCGGCGTCCGTGAAACCCGCCTCGATGAGACGGCTGGCGGCCGCCAGAAAGTCGTCAAACACGTTCTGCTTGTACTCGCGCATGCCCGCCCGGTGCCATGCCTCACCATACTCGCTGCCGCCCCGCAGCACCGCCGCCGCCCACCGACCGCCGGCGGCCACCCAGACGGCGACGTCCGGAGAGTATGTGGGCGTGGTGGCGACGTTGAACCCGCCGTACCCGGTGAGGACGGTGGGCACGGGTCCCGGGGCCACGTTGAGCGGGTCAATCACAAAGAGGGGCAGCCGGGTGCCATCGCGCGAAGTGGCCCACTCCTGCCGCACCACCGCCGCTGCCAGCTCGTGATCCGCGACCACCAGGGGCACCACCCGCCCGTCCAACACCGTGTACACCCCCGGCTTGACCACGAACGACTCGAAGACGAAGTAGACGCGGGCGTCGGTGGGCGATGCCTCCACGCCACTCACCGTCCCCAGGCCCGGCAGCACGACCGGCTCGCCGCGCCCGGTGGCCAGATCCCATCGAACCAGCTCGGAATGGGCATCCACCAGGTAGTGGAGCCACAGTACCCCTCGGCTGACGGCGAAGTCCAACAGGGTCGCGTCCGGCCGCTCGGGCACCACCTGCCGGGCATCGGACCACGTGACCGTCGTGTCGAGCGGCACCCGCATGATGCGGCCGCGCGGCGCGCGGAGCGTGGTGAGCACATAGTATGTATGGCCAGCCAAGAGCCCGGTGTACTGGGTGTCCGGCTCGGCTGCCAGCTGCGTCAGCTGGGTGCCCCGCTCGCGGTCGGCAAACCACAATTCCCCCGCGCTCCACCCGTGGTGGACCGACACCAAGAGGAAGCGTCCTTCGTCCGACAGCTGAACGCCCGGGAAGTCGTCACGCCCGATGGCAGATCCGAACACTTCCGGATCGGGCCCCGGACCTTCCACGCTGTGAAAGTAGAGGCGCACGTTGTAAAACTCTTCGCCGGGCGGCATGGTGCCGGGCTCGGGATAGCGGGTGTAGTAGAACCCGCGCCCGTCCGGCTCCCACGCAACCGAAGAACCACGGGCACGAGGGATGGCAATGTCCAGACTCGTGCCCAGCTCCAGGTCGCGGGCGTACAGGGTGCTCCACTCGTCACCTTCCGTGGAGAGACCGTACGCCACGAAGCGTCCGTCCAGGGACGGCTGGTACCAGTCCAGCGACGCCAGATCCGACCCCGCCTCCTGGGCCGGGTCCACCGCCACCTCCTCCCGGTCGTCAAAGACACCGCGCCGATACAGGATGGGCTGTGCGGCTCCAGCGGCACGCCGCTCGTAAAACAGATAGCGCCCGGCCCGCCGGAGTCCCACAACGCCGCCCACCGACGCTTGGGCCAGCCACTGGGCCGTGAGCGCGGCCGTCTCGGGCCGGCTCCCCAACACCGCATCGGTGCGATCGTTTTGCTGGGCCGCCCATGCGAGTGTCTCGGGGTCGTCCCCCTGCTCCAGCCACTGGTACGGGTCGGGCACCGCGGTGTTGTGCCAGCGGTCGACCGTCGACGCCGCGCGCGTGGGGGGAACTGGTGGGACCGTGGCATCCTCGTCCCGGTTTACCCTGATCATGTTGCCTCATCTCCTGTCGCCCGCGTCGCGAGCTTGGCCCGGTTCGGGGCGCAACCGCATCCGCCTCCCTGAGTAACTTCGCCATCCCGGCGCCGATTCCCGCCTGCCCGGGCGCCCCTAAAAATTGTTTGTCACTTTTCCGGGCGGGATGGTATACTAGTGAACGTGACCACAATCACAATCTTAGCGCCAGGAGGGGTGCCCGTGTGGTACCGCGAGTGCACCTTGTGCCGCCGAACCATGTCCACCAAGCGCGGGAGCGCACCGGGATCGCCCGCCGTGATTTGCCCCAGCTGCAGTCGACAGGTGTCGGCCACCCGCGCTCTGATGAATTTCCTGACGACTTGGCCTCGCTGAGGCCGTTTTCTTAACACAAACTTAACCTAAATTGTTACCCAATTATGGCCGCGAGAGGGTACAATTTGGTCATCCCCTAGGGGCTGCATCCGGGCAGCATCCGGATACGGGACCAAGACACGAGTCGATACGAGATGATGCGAGGAGGAAGAGCGATGATGCTTCGGGAGTGCACCGACTGCCGTCGGACGTGGGGCACCCACTGGATGACAATGGCTTCGCGATTGGGCCCCGGGTCCGCCGGTTTGTGCAACAGTTGTGCGGCGCGTCGGCGTGCGGAAACCCGTCTCTGGCTGACCATGCCGCCTCGGGCTTGCTAACCCCATCTGTCGGCCAGGGGCCATACGGCCCCTGTTTTCTTTTTGCGCCGCCTCGCCTCCCACGTGGTCCGGACACGTGTCGGTACGGCAGATTCCGGGTGGAGTTGCGCCGGTTTGATACCGTAGGAGGATACCGGCGCACCGCTCCTGGCGAGGCGCACGGCCGTGGGTCGCCCGTGCAACCGCGGGCGGCCCGTCATGAGACGCAGAGACGCGCGAGGAGGAGATCGCTACGGGACCGCAAAGGCGAGGAAGAGGATTGGTGCTCCCCATCACGGGCGTTTTTATCGTCGCGCTGATCGTGGCGATTTTGCTGAACCCGCGGGCGGGGCTCATGCATCTGGTGCCCCCGGTGCTACAGGACCCGGTCCGGGCGGTGCTGGTCCTGGCCTTCGGTGCGCTCTTGTCCTGGCTCTTGGAGCGCTATTGGTTCGGACGGGCCCAACCGGGGCGCGGGCCGTTGCCCGCTCGGCAGGTGACCACGCTGCGGTTTGTGATTCGCCTGGTGCTGTACATGGCGGTGGCGGTGGGCGTGCTGGCCGCGTTTGGCGTGGGCGTGCCGTCCGTCGTGTTTGGCGGTGCCTTTCTGACCGTGGTGCTGGGGCTCGCGGGGCAAACCGTCCTGGCCAACATGCTGGGTGGCATTTGGCTCGTGATGTTTCATCCCTTTGAGGTGGGGGATCGGGTGGAGATTATCACGTGGCAGTATCCGCTGCTGATGCCCTCGTACGGACACGAGGCGTTGAAGCCCAGCTACATTGGCACCATCACCGACGTGTCCCTGATGTACACCCAGATGGCCACGGACACGGGGCTCCCCATGAGCATTCCCAACGGCATTTTGGTGCAGGCCGCCATCACCAACCGCAACCGCGGGGACGTGCATCGGCTGCGCGTGCGCTTTGAGGTGGACCAGCGCATCGATCCGGACGCACTGGTGGCCGACATTGCTCAGCAGCTCAAGCCCTCCGTTCCCGGGGTGGAGACCTTGATGGTGGATGTCAGCCCCACCACGTATTCGGTGGTGGTGATCGTGGACCACCCGGGCACGGACGACGCCATGCGCCATCGGGTGCTGCGCGCCGCCTGGGCGGCCCTGGGCCGCATCCGCGAGCGGGAGGCGGACCCGGCCCTTCACAAGCCGGACGCGTAGGCCGGGTCCCGGGCGCGCAGACGTGTCCAGGCCTCGTGGCGCGGCACGTTCGCGTGGTGACCGGCCGGGTGTAGCGCTGTGAACGTCCACGAGGCCCAGGCCACACGGTCCCGCCTGCTGGAAGAAGTGAGCCACGGGGGAGAAATTACGATGGCCCGCGCGGACCAGCCGGTGGCGCGCTGGGTTCCGCCGGCCCCTGCTCAACCGCCGCCGCGCACTCCGGGATTCTTACGCGGCACGATATGGATCGCTGGCGACTTCGGCGCACCGCTGCCCCGCGACGTTCAGGCCCGGTGCGATGGCACCGGGCCATGCGACTGTGGCTCGACACGCACATTACCTGCGGCATCTGAGTGACTCACCGCGGCTCAGCCCGCCCACGCGTCGTCGGATCGCGACGACCTCTGACGTTTTCGTGAGTGCCGTGACCCGTTGGGACGCCGGCAGCAAGCGGGAGTTGGGCAAACGCACTCATTCTCGGAATCGACGCCAGCGGCTTTGGGGAACTGCTCGTGACGGCATGCCCAGCGGCCTGAGCCGCTCAAGTGCCGCCGAGCGCCGACCCACCGGGTGTCACGACGACGGTTCTGGCTTCTCCAATACCGGTCCCAGCTGGTGATAGCGGCCTCCCCGATACACGAGGGGACGGCGGTCCGCAAACACGCGGGCTGCCACCGGCTCCCCCACCACCAGCCAGTGGTCGCCCACCGGGATGCGATCCACGATGCGGCACTCGTACCAGCTCGATGCACCGCCAATCAAGCGCACGGGCAGCGCCGCTCCCGGCTCGCTGTCGGCCCACCACCAAGGCCGTTTGTCCACGTCCCGTCCGGACACGTTGCCCAGCTGCTTGGACAGTGCCGCCTGCGTCTCGGACAGGAGCGACAGGCCAAAGCCGTCGGCGCGCTCGACCACCGACCAGGTGAACCGGGTGTCGCCGACGTATACGCCCAGCAGGCGGGGCTCAATCGAGACCGGAGTGCACCATTCGGCGCTCATCGCCGCCCACTGCCCGTCGGCCGCCGCCACGATGACGCCCACGGTGTTGACGAACTGTCGAAACGCCGCGCGGTCCAAGAGGCGACCGGAGCTTTCGGTGGTCATCGCCTGAACAGCGCCCGGCCGAAAAACAAGATATTGGCGGGGCGCTCCGCCAACCGTCGGCTGAAATACGCGTACCAGTCCTCGCCGTAAGGCACATACACTCGGGTGGCATGGCCCGCCCGCGCCAGTTCCCGCAGCACCGACAACTTGATGCCATACAGCATTTGAAACTCATAGCGGTCGCGCGGCAGTCGAATGCGCCGGAAATACTGCAGCAGGTCCCGAAGGATCACTTCATCGTGCGTCGCCACGGCCACGTGGTGCCCCGCCTCCACGGCCTGCTCCACCAGCCGAACATAGTTGGCGTCGACGTCGGCCTTGCTGGGATACGCCCGCTCGGCCGGCTCTTGGTACGCACCCTTCACAAAGCGCAGGCGCCGCGGCCGATCCGACAGCGCGGCCAGGTCGTCGCGGGTGCGGTACAAATACGCCTGCAGCACCAAGCCCACGCGGTCCGGAGACCATTCGTCGGCGAGGCGCCGGTACACGGCAATGGTGTCGCTGGTGTACGGGGTGTCTTCCATGTCGATGCGAACAAAACCCGTGGGTCCGTCGGGACCCTGCATGGCGGTGGCGCGCTCCACCACCCGGCGCGTGTTGTGAAATCCGAGCGTGCTGTCCACCGCGAGCCCCATCATCGTGAGCTTCACCGACACATTGCCCGGCAGGTGCTCATGGTCCAAGGCCTCCAACAGATCCAGGTAGCTTTGGCACGCCCCCTCGGCACTGGCCGCATCTCTGACGCCTTCCCCAAGATGGTCCAGCGTGACCCCAATGCCTTCCTGTTGCAGCTGGCGCGCGACCGCGACGGCATCGGTGAGGTGCTCCCCCGCCACAAAGCGCCCGGCCCCCATCTGGAGGCCGTAGCGTTTGACGGTGCTCGACACCAACGGGTTGTCCGCCACCGTAAGAATCAACTCGCGGAACATCCTCCGCCTCCTAGAACCAAACTTGCTCAAGACAGAGCCCTGCGGCGGGCGCGGCCTGAAAGGCCCCCACGCGCTCCGGCTGGTCCAGCGCCTGGACTATCGGGTCCGCACATCCCGC
>JAJYPH010000051.1 GCA_021795575.1 Bacillota bacterium | reverse complement strand
CCCGCCCGGGTCCTGGGCCGCCGCGGTAAACGTGACCTGCCCGCCCACCGGCGCCGTGTGGCCGGTGGCCGTGAGCCGGACCGACCCCGGCGTCACCGTGGGGCCACTGGACGCAAAGACGGCGGCCGCCGGCACCACACTCATCCACACCAAACTTGAGGCCAGGGTCAGTGCACGGATCCCCGTGCGGCGCGATGCCTGCATCTCGTCAACCTCCTGATTTGCGCTAGCTCCCTGGGGCAGCCCATCCAGAACATCCCTGGGATGCCTGTTTGCAATCCGCGGCCCACCATCGCGCGTAGTTTACCGGTTTCTGTTGCCTGAAGAAAAACCTTGTCCCCAATTCAGCAGGATTTCGCGGGTTTCCCACCGAGTGGCTCCCACGGTTCGAGGTTGATTGACCCGTCCGGGTCGTATGAATCGCGACGGCGCAGGGACGCTAACGCAGAGGTGATGACGTGGGCAAAGTGATCGGGCGGTTTCAGGACGCAGACAAGGCCGAACGCGCCGTCGAGGACCTGAAGCGCGAAGGCTTCTCGGACCGCGACGTGTCGCTGGTCGCCAAAGATCCCCGCACTGGCAAGGTCAAGCAGCAGGCCGGCGGTCAGGACCACCAAGGACACGACAGCTTGTGGGACGGCACCGCCATCGGGGCGGGTGTCGGCGCCGGGGCCGGGCTGCTGGCTACCGCCGGCCTGTTGGTCATTCCGGGCATCGGGCCGATTTTGGCGCTGGGGCCGCTCGCGGCCACACTGGGCATGGGGGCGGCGGGCGGCTTGGCCGGCGCGTTTATTGACTGGGGCGTCCCCGCCAATGAGGGGCATCGGCTGCAGCAGGACGTGGAGCGCGGCGAGGCGCTCGTGCTGGTGGATTCCCCCAAGAGCGACCGGGCGGCCGACGTGTTGAAGCGGCACACGGATCATGTCCAAATCGTGCACTGATTGTGCACTGACGCGGCCCGCACGGAAGCCCGCCGGTCGGCGGGCTTCTCTTCGCTCGGTCAGCCTACTCCCACTCGATGGTGCCGGGCGGCTTCGACGTGATGTCGTAAACCACCCGGTTGACCTCGGCCACTTCCCCCACCAGCCGCGCAGCCACCCGATCCAGCACATCGTGCGGCAGCCGCACCCAGTCGGCCGTCATCCCGTCGTCGCTGGACACCGCCCGCACGATGACGGTTTCGCCGTACGTCCGGTGGTCGCCCATCACACCGACCGAGCGAATCCCCGGCAGGACCGCGAACGCCTGCCAGATTTCCCGATCCCAGCCGGCGCCCGACAGTTCGGCGCGCACAATGGCGTCGGCCTGCCGCAGGATCCGGAGCCGCTCATCGGTCACCTCGCCGAGAATGCGGACGGACAGGCCCGGCCCGGGGAACGGCTGGCGCCACACCAGCGACGCCGGCAGTCCGAGGGCCTCGCCCACCAGCCGCACCTCGTCTTTGAACAGCAGCGACAGCGGCTCCACCAGCCTAAACGCCACGTCGTCCGGCAGACCCCCCACGTTGTGATGCGACTTGATCGTGGCGGCCCCGCCCCCGCCGGACTCAATCACGTCCGGGTAGACGGTGCCCTGAATGAGGCACTCGACCCCGGGGTACGCTTCGGCCGCCTGCTCGAACACCCGGATGAACTCGCGCCCCACAATGCGGCGCTTCTGCTCAGGATCCGTCACCCCGGCGAGGGCCGACACAAATCGGTCGTGCGCATCCACCACCGTCAGGTCGAGATGGGGAAACGCCGCTTGCACCTCTTCCACCTCGCCCGCCCGCAGGAGCCCGTTGTCCACCATCACGGCATGCAGACGGCTGCCGAGGGCCTGCTGCGCGATCGCCGCCGCCACGGCGGAGTCCACCCCGCCCG
Organism: Bacillota bacterium; assembly: GCA_021795575.1. Taxonomy (GTDB): domain Bacteria; phylum Bacillota; class Sulfobacillia; order Sulfobacillales; family JAIMBI01; genus JAJZWV01. Next base: position 16,691 of record JAJYPH010000051.1, on the reverse strand, counting down.
ACAGGGCCACCAGCGCCTCGGCCGTCCCCACTTCTCGTTGAATCCGGGCCACGGTGTCGGGCACAAAGTGGGCAGGCGTCCAGTCCTGCGGCACGTGGGCCACGCGCACCAAAAAATTCTCCAACAGACGCTGCCCCGCCTCGGTGTGCCGCACTTCCGGGTGAAACTGGACGCCCAGCACCCGATCGTCGTCCCGCGCAATCACCGCCGGGGCGCAGTCGGGTGTCGACGCCAGGATGCGGTACCCGTCGGGCAGGCGCTGCACCTCGTCGCCGTGCGACATCCAGACCGTGCTGGTGGGGGGCAGGCCCGCCAGCAGAGGGTGGGTCGACTCCCCCAGCGTCAGCGGTGCCCGGCCGTATTCCCGGCGCCCCGCCGACCGCACCCGGCCGCCCTCTTGGTGCACCACCGCCTGGAGGCCATAGCAGATGGCCAGCACGGGCACGCGGCCATCCAGCCAGGCGGGATCGACGGCCGGCGCGCCGTCGTCGTACACGCTCATGGGACCGCCCGACAGCACTAGGGCCGCCGGACGGATCTCCGCCAGGCGCTCGTGGGCGCGGCGCGCCGGCACCACCTCGCAGAACACATGGTGCTCGCGAATGCGGCGGGCAATCAGCTGGTTGTACTGGGCACCAAAGTCGATGATCACCACGGAATGGGGGGCGCCGGTGAGAGCGGGGCCGTCGCTCACGCCTCTCCCTCCCGGATCAGCCGGCAGACATCCGGGAGATTGCGATAGCGCTCGTCCACGTCCAAGCCGTAACCCACCACAAACTGATCGGGAATCTCAAAGCCTTTGTAGTGCATCGGCACGGCCACCTTGCGGCGTTCCGGTTTGTCCAGCAGCGTGCAGATCCGCAGGGAGAGCGGCCCCCGTGCCTTTAAGTGGCCGAAAAGGTAATTCAGCGTGAGCCCGGTGTCCACAATGTCTTCCACAATCAGGACGTGGCGGCCATCCACACTGTGATCCAAGTCTTTTTGGATCTTGACAATGCCCGATGACCGCGTGGATTCCCCATAGGACGAGAGGGCCATGAAGTCCATGGTAATCGGCAGGTCGATGTGACGGGCCAAATCCGCTGCAAACATGAACGCCCCTTTTAAGATGACGATCAGCGTGAGCGGCTTTTGTTCGTAGTCCACCGTGATGCGGCGGCCCAGGACTTCGACTTTATGTGCAATTTGTTCGTGCATGACCAGGGGTTCCGTGCGCTCCCCCGGATACGGTGGTGCCATCCTGTCACTCCTCTCGTTGGCTGGGCCGGTTGGACGCCAGGGATCGCCGGACGGGGGAGGTCCCCGACCGCACGGGGCCCGCGTGCCGCCGCACCCACGCCTGTCCCCGAAAGTGGCTGGCCGCGTCCGTCGTCTCCGACGCAGGGGCGGCCGGCTCCGCCGGTCCGGCCGTCATCGCGTCCCGCACGGCCGCTAACGACTGGCCCGCCTGGAGGCGCCGGCGAATCTCCTGCAAGCGGTCGACGTCGTCCCAGGTGTACTGGCGATGGCGTCCGGCCGACCGCCCGGGTTCCACGAGCCCCCATCGCTCGTAGTAGCGGATCTGCCGGGCGGTGAGGCCGGTCGCGTCTTCCACCGCGCCGATGGACACTGCCTCCCTGCCGTCCACGACACCCTCCCCCTCTCCAGCCCCGTGGTGCGACCCCGCCCCCCGGGTTGTGCTGCTGGTATTGTACACATTCGGGGCGCCACGCCCCCAGAGGGTACGGAAAAGAGGTGGGGTACGCCCCACCTCTCACTTGGCCGTAAAGCTTTGACAAAACGCGGCCGCCACCTCACCGGGACCAAGGCCCCCGCCGCCGGCGGGCGGGGGCCCGGCGGCGATGGTCAGTTCCTTCAATGCACAGCGCTGCCCATATTCGTTTTCGCGGCAGCCCACCACGGTGCACGCCACCACCTGGTTGGCCACGGCGCTAGGCCTCGCCGGTGCGTGCCAACAACCCCTGGCGGTCCGCCAAGTGCCGTTCCAAGCGGCCAATCTCCTGGTGGGCCTGGCCCAACTTGTACGACATCTGCTGCAGCTCGTCCTGCATTTTATCGAGCCGGTCCTCCCGATGCCCGTTGGCGCGGTTCATGCCGTCCACCAGCGTCCGCATCATCGCCGCCTGGGCCTCCATCAGGGCTAAGAGGCGTCCCATCGTCTCACGGCCGTCGCTCTCGGACCACGCCCGGGCCCCCAGCCCCTCCCGGGGCAGGCGCCGACCGTTCATCCGCCGAACCCGTGGGTCGCCGCCGTCGGCCGTCAAGACGCCGTCAGCGCCCTCGGCCACGACCCGACGCATGATGGGCTCCAGCGCCCCATCCCACTGCAGCACGTCTTCGGTCCGGACCAGGTACGGCCGCCCCGCCACTCCGGTCTTGCGGTCCGCCGCCAGCTGTCCCTGGCGAATCGCGTCGCGCACCCTCGTCGCCGCCTCCGGGGATATGCGTTCAATCTCACCCAGCGTAACGTCCATCATCCTCCCGCGCGGGAGTGCCCCCCTTCGATTACCGACATCACTCTCCAGGATGCCCGGCGACCCCTGCTGTTATCCGCCATATGGGGTTCAATGTTCCAGGATGATCTCACCATGTTGGTCCACCGTTGTAAAGCAGCGGGAGGGAGGGCCCCCATCCGCATAGAAACAGCGGGACCCTCCGAGGGAGGGTCCCGCCTGGCTGCAAAGCCTGGCTACATCATCATGTCGCCCATACCCGGGTTGGGCATGGCGGCTTCCTTCTTCTCCGGCTTGTCCGACACCAGGCACTCGGTCGTGAGCAGCATGGCCGCGATCGAGGCGGCGTTTTGGATGGTAGCGCGCACCACCTTGGCGGGGTCGACGACGCCGGCCTTGACCAGGTCCTCGTACGCGCCGGTAGCGGCGTTGTAGCCCACCGTACCTTTCTCCGACTTCACCCGCGACACCACGACGGACCCTTCGGCCCCGGCGTTTTCCGCGATCTGCCGCACGGGCTCCTCAAGGGCGCGGCGGACGATTTCCACGCCCACCTTCTCGTCGCCGTCCGCGGACTGCGCCAGCTTCTCGATAGCGGGCAGGGCGCGAATCAGCGCCGTACCGCCGCCGGCCACCATGCCCTCTTCGACACCGGCGCGCGTCGCCGACAGCGCATCCTCGATGCGGAGCTTCTTCTCCTTCAGCTCCACTTCGGTGGCGGCGCCCACCTGAATCACCGCGACGCCCCCCGACAGCTTGGCCAGACGCTCCTGCAACTTCTCCTTGTCGTAGTCCGAGGTGCTGTCTTCAATCTGGTTCTTCAGCACCTGGATGCGCTTCTTGATGGCGTCCGATGTCCCGCTGCCGTCCACCAGGGTGGTTTCTTCCTTCGCGACTTTCACCTGACGGGCCTTGCCCAGCATCTCGAGGGTCACGTTCTCGAGCTTCAGACCGATGTCCTCGGAAATCACCTGGCCACCGGTCAGGATCGCAATGTCCTCCAGCATGGCCTTGCGGCGGTCGCCAAAGCCCGGAGCCTTCACCGCGACCGCGGTGAGGGTGCCGCGGAGCTTGTTGACCACCAGCGTGGCCAGTGCCTCGCCTTCGACGTCCTCTCCGATGATCAGGAAGGGCCGACCGCGCTGCACGACTTTCTCCAGCACCGGCAGGAGGTCCTGAATCGCCGAGATTTTCTTGTCCGTGATGAGGATGAGCGGGTCGCTCAAGACCGCTTCCATCTTTTCCGTGTCCGTTACCATGTACGGCGACACGTAACCGCGGTCAAACTGCATGCCTTCGACCGTTTCCAGCGTGGTGCCGGTGGTCTTGGACTCTTCCACGGTGATGACGCCGTCGGCGCCCACCTTCTCCATAGCCTCCGCAATCAGCTTGCCGATTTCGGGGTCGTTGGCCGACACCGACGCCACCTGCGTGATGCTCTCGCGACCCTTGACGGGCTGGCTGACCTTTTTGATTTCCGCCACCGCCGCGTCCACGGCTCGCTCGATGCCCCGCTTGATGCCCATCGGGTTCGCGCCAGCGGTCACGTTCTTCAAGCCCTCGCGCGTCATGGCCTGGGCCAGCAAGGTGGCCGTCGTGGTCCCGTCGCCGGCCACGTCCTGAGTCTTGGTGGCCACTTCCTTGACCAGCTGCGCGCCCATGTTTTCAAACGGGTCCTCCAGCTCGATCTCCCGCGCAATCGTCACCCCGTCGTTGGTGATCAGAGGAGCCCCGAACTTCTTCTCCAGCACCACGTTGCGGCCCTTGGGTCCCAGCGTGACCTTCACGGCATTGGCCAGCTTGTCCACGCCGCGCTCAAGCGCTCGGCGGGCTTCCTCGTCATACACCATCTGCTTCGGCACAATATGGCCCCCCTATCAAACTGTGTTCGGCACGTCGGCGAGCGACCAGCGGCTAGACGGCGACGTTGGCCGTCTCCAGCACCGCCACCAAATCCATCTCGTTCAGCACCAGGAGCGCCCGGTCGCCCACCTTGAGCTTGGTGCCTGCCCCCGGCGTGAACAGGACGACGTCATCGACCGCCACTTCCACCGGCACGCGCTGGCCATTCGCGAGCCAGCGGCCCGCGCCCACCGCCACCACTTTGGCCTTCTGCGGCTTGTCCTTGGCCACATCCGGCAGCACGATGCCGGAGGCGGTTTTCTCTTCTTCAACAACCTCGACCACGACCTTGTCGGCCAGCGGACGGATGTCCATGTTCCTGCCTCCTTGGAAAGGTGTTGATCACACTTGTTAGCACTCACTCCAGTCGAGTGCTAACGGTTCCAGGCTTACTATAGCGGGCTCGCGGGCAAAGTCAACCCGGACGGGGCGTCCGTGAAATTTTTTTCTCGGAATTACCGGGGCGACTCCCCCGGGGCCGCATGCCGCGTACGCCCCGCCACCAGATCCAGGAGGTGCGGCAGTACCGGCTCCAACCGCTCTAAGCCCTCGGCCACGGCGCGGGGGGAGCCGGGCAGCGCCACCATCACCATGCTGCCCAACACCCCTGCCACCTGTCGCGACAGCATGGCGGCCGGCAGCGCGGCCCACGCGCTGGCGCGTAATGCCTCCCCGATGCCGGGCACGCGGCGGGCCGCCACCCGCTCCACCGCCTCGACGGTGACGTCGCGTGGCCCGAGCCCGGTGCCGCCGGTCGTGATGACCAGGCGGACGCCTCGCGCGGCCAGGCCGTACAGCGTCCCGATGACGCGATCCACGTCGTCCGGCAGCAGAATGCGGGCGGTCAGCGTGAAGCGGGCCCCGACCCAGGCCGCCAGGACATCCCCGCTGTCATCCCCCCGAAACCCCTGATAGCCGGCGTCACTCGTGGTCACCACCGCCGCGGGCAGGCCCTCAGTCATGGGGATCCTCGATTTCCCGCCGCCAGGCACCGGTGCGCCCGCCGGTTTTGCTGAGCAGCTGAATGGGGCCCAGGACCATACCCCGGTCGTGCGCCTTCAGCATGTCGTAGAGGGTGAGGCAGGCGGCAACCGTCCCCGTCAGCGCCTCCATCTCGACACCGGTCGGCCCCCGGGTGGTCACGGTGGTTTCCACGCGAATCCGGTCCGCCTCCAACGTAATGGCGACCGTAGTGCCCGTGAGCGCCAGCGGGTGCGCCAGGGGGATGATGTCGGCCGTGCGCTTGGCACCCTGGATGCCGGCGACCCGAGCCACCGCCAGCACGTCACCCTTGGCCGCCGCGCCGTCGCGCACCCGCGCGATGACGTCGGGCCGGGCCTGGACCCATCCCTCGGCGGTGGCCGTGCGCACGGTGTCGGGCTTGGCCCCCACGTCCACCATATGCACCTGCCCTGCGGCCGTCAGGTGGGGCAGGGGCTGTGCGTCCATGTTAGGCGGCCCCCCTTCGTGCTCGCTGCCGGCCGAGTCGTCGCGCCTCGTTCTGTCGGTCTGGCCCTTATCATAGCCTTTCTCGGTCCGAAGCCGCAGAGAGGGGGAGCCGGATGCGCCGACGCACTCTGGGAGCTGCCGCGGCCGCGGGGCTCCTGGCTTTCGGTCTGGCCGTGCTGGGCCGAGCCAGCCAGCCCGTGCTGTCGCGCGTGCCCACCACGTCCCGGGTGGTGGCCCTGACGTTTGACGATGGGCCCCAGGCGCCCTACACGGGACAAATCTTGGCGCTCCTGACCCGCTATCACGATTTGGCCACGTTTTTTGTCGTGGGGCGGGAGGTGAAGCAGTTTCCCGGCCTCCTGCAGCAGGAAGTGCGGGACCACATGGAAATCGGGTTGCACGGCATGACGCACCTGAACCTGTCGACAGTGGGCGCCGCCCACATCGTCCGCGACGCCGAACGCGAGCGGCAGTATCTGCCCACCGTCGCCCCCGCCCTCACCCGACCCATCACGCTTTATCGCGCCCCCTACGGCATGCGCACCCCGCGTCTGGACCGCGAGCTTCAGGCCGCCCATCTGACGCTGGTGCTGTGGGACGTGGACACCCGGGACTGGGCGCGCCCCGGGGTCCGGCACATCGTGCGGCAGGTGGAGCGGCTGGTGAAGCCCGGCAGCATCGTGCTGTTCCATGACGGCGGCGGCAACCGCTCGGAGACCGTGACGGCGCTGGCCATCCTGCTGCCCTGGCTCAAGCGCCAGGCGTATCAGGCCGTAACCGTCTCGGCGCTCATCCAATCCGCCAACGGCTGACCCCCACCGCCCCGCCACCTCCCTGCCGGCGCCACCTCCTGCCTCGAGGAGTATCATGGAGAAAAGCATGCCAGGCAGGAGGTGCACCGATGGGGGGAGCCGGACGCTGGCTTCTGTACGTGGTCGCGGCGCTGGTCGCGCTGTTTGTGATTGGGGCCGTGGTCAACCTGGTGGTGAGTGTGGTGCTGTGGGTGGGTTCGCTGGTGCTGCTGGGGTTGGCGGCCTGGGCGGTGTGGCGGCTTTGGCCGCGGCATCCCTGGCTGGCGGCGGCACTCGCGGCACTAGTGGTGCTGCTTCTGGCGCACGTGGTCGTAGGCACGTGGCTCGCGCTGTGGCCCTGGCTGCTGGCGGCCGTGCTCCTGATTGTGCTGTGGGATACGTTTGTCGGGCGAGCCCACACCCGCACGCACCGCTGACGACCATCACCCTGGCGGCGTGACCAGGCGCTCCATCACGCGGGTGGCCGCCAGAGCCTGCTCCACCAGCGCCGACACGGGCTCCGCCGCGTCCAGCGTCACGTGGCCCAGCGGCGTCCGGTGGTACAGGCGGTGGAGTGCCTGGGCGCGTTCCAGATGCCAGGGATCAGACTCCCCCGCCCCGCGCTGGGCGATCCGCTGGTGTATCACATCCAAGGGTGCGTCCAGCCGAATCACCGTGACGTCCGCACCCGGGATGGCGTCGGCAAACGGCCGGATGCCGGCCTCGGATTCCACCACCTGGGCCAGGACGAGGCAGCGGGCCCCGGCCGCGCGGTATACGCCCCACGCCGCCTCCAGGTTGGCCAGCAGCACGCCCTCGCCCATCTCGTCGCCGGGCGAGGCGGGGTGCACTTCCGTCAGCGCATCGCCATCCACAAAGGCTGTGGGGACCCCCTCGTCCACCAAGGCGTCGGCGAGCGCACTGGCGACCGTGGTTTTGCCCACCCCCACGGGCCCCGTTACCAGCACCAAGGGCACCGTGCCCCACCAGGCGAGGGCCCGCTGTTCCTGCTCTTTCACGAAGGCGTCCTTGCCGTCCGTGTATGCCTCGAGGTCCTGCGGATGCTGCGCGGCCAGGCCGGCCTTCAGCCGACCATAGGCCATGGCCACGACCGGCTGGTGACGCAGATAATCGCGGAACGCCAAATGGCGCCCCACGTCCGGATGGCCCACCTGATACGCATGCACGTGCGCGTGGTGCGTCCCCGTCCGGGCATCCGCCTTGACAAAGTATCGACGCCCGGCGAGACCGTACTCTCCCCGCGCTTCGTACCCCAGCCGCTCCAGGGCGGCGGCGCCCGCCCCGTCCAGCGCGGTCACGTCGCGCACCACCGGCAGAATATCGATGATGGGCTTGGCCGACAGGCCGGGCACGGCCGTGCTCCCGATGTGATGAATGTAAACCACGTCCGCGGGCAGCGCGCGGTGAATGGCCGCCGCCTCCGCTTCAAACTGGACCGCCCACGTGGTTTGGTGATCCACCACCACCACAGGGCGCTGGTCCTTCGGCTTCACGTCGCTCTGCCCCCCCGGCATGTCTATAGCACAAGGAGCCACGCTATCACGGTCGACGGCCCGCGTAAACGGATGACATTGGCACTCCCACGGTAACATCAACGTCGCGGCCGCTTCGGAGGGGATGAGACATCCTGGGGCGATGCGCGCAGGGGGGACGGGCGAGCGGCCCGGGACCCGTCACGGCACGTGGGGTCGGCGGCTCCGGGGTCGCCCCGAGTCGCCGGGGCGGATGGACGGCCGGTCTCACGGCGTATGCGCTGTCGCGCGGATCGAGGTCTGCCAGGCGCTGACCGGTACCGGCGTGTGTACCCGGCCGTTTGTAGATCGGCGCCTAACTGGGGCACGGCGTAGCTGTCAAACAACGCACAATCTCCAGGTTACACCGGAGCCAGGGGCCGTCCAGTGCAAGGCCCTCACGGGGCCAAATGGGGGCCGCTTGACGAGCAACGCGTTAACCTCGGTTCGATACCGGGTCAACGTCCCGTCCGCAGCGTACCGCCGGGCTTCAACCCGTCCGCCTCCCCAAGATGCCGCTTGAAACAGCGAGATATGCAGTGGTTGCCCGTTGCCGTGGGAGGTGGGGTGCCCGGAGCCCCGCACCCCGTGGCCACCAGCCCCGTCAAGACGCCCAGCACCCCTCTACGGACGTGTTGCCTTGTGACCAGCAGCAGGTGACTGCTCCGTGACTTCGCAAGTTGGGGACGAGTGAGACCAGGCGCCGCATGCTCGGCAAGCGTCAGCGGAGCGTTGATCCCGTTCACGTCGTAGGTGTGGCCGTTGAGCCGGAAGGACACGTTGGCATGCCTTGGTGCTCCGGAACCATAGTCGTCCATGCCCCATGCAATCCGGTATAAAACGCCGACATTACGCCGTGAGGTTCCCTATACAACGGGTGCCGAGTGACCCGCGAAGGCAACCAGCCCCGTTTGCGTTCCAACGTGGGCGCGTCCGCGCGGGCCTGTGCCCATGTGACCGGCGCCGCGTTGATGGTCTGGACACGTTGCGGGCGTCGAGCCGACCCAAAAAGGCGAGACCCGCCGCCAATCATCCAGTCGCCACCTGCTGAGCGAGAGGCATTCGTGTCACCATCTGCCATCTGGTTTGCGGGTATACCCCAGAGCCGGCATGGTGTCCTCTGGGGCAAGGCGAGAACCGGGGACGCGCCCCCAGGCATGCCGCGCCGCGTGGAAGTCCCCACGCCAGGTGGGGCGTATTGGCGGCACGATGCGTGGGTTCCCGGGCAGCCGCACGTCCGAGAGGGAGCGCGCCAACGACGGACCGCGCGAGCCGCAGACGGGCAGATCCCCCAGGAGGCCCTCGCGCCGTTCGGGATCGCACGAGCTGCGGCCGCCGTTCCGAGAATCCCGACAACCAGCGCACCGCGTGATCCGATCTTTCCGGTGCCCGGCACTCATTCCTCCGCTGAATGCCAGAGGCGCGGCGCGGGCCGCGCGCAGGCGACAAGGGAATCCGGGTGTCGGACGATGAAGCCAGCGGGTTGTGGTCGGCGATCCGTCGACTCACCAAATCGTTTGGCCGTAAGGCATGAGGGGCGTCTCGGCCAGGGGACGGACCCGCGGTGCCTCGGTACGTGGGTTGGGACGACTCGACGCTATCGACACAGCAGGGCGCCATGGGCCATTGGAGCAAAAAAACAAGCCCGCTCGGCCCATGGCCCAAACCTTCTCCGCTGTCGATAGTAGACAGGAGGGCATTTCGAATCGCGTGGCCGCCGGGGCCACCAACCTGGTTGTGTAGTGCGTCGCGTGGCTTCTTGAAGACTTGATGGGATGGGGTGCACCCGGTGGTGGACAAAAGTTGGCCCCGCCTCATTCAGGGCGGCATGGGGGTTGCCATTTCGAATTGGCGGCTGGCCCGGGCTGTCTCCCTGGCAGGTGGACTGGGCGTGGTGTCGGGCACGGGTATTGATACCGTGTTAGTCCGACGACTCCAAGATGGCGACGAGGACGGGCACATCCGTCGAGCGCTGGCGGAAAGTCCGTGGCCGGTCCTGGCCCGAGACATCACGGCGCGCTATTTTCGCCCAGGGGGAAGAGGTGCCGGAGAGCCTTATGTCCGCCTGCCTACTTGGAACGCGGGCGTTCGCTCACCGCGTGCGGCACTGGCCATGATGGGCGGCTTTGTGGAGTGTTGGCTCGCGAAGCGAGGGCACGCGGGCCGGATTGGCGTCAACCTCTTGACCAAGGCCCCGCTGCCCAACTTGCCGGTGTTGTATGGCGCGATGAGTGCCGGAATCGACGTGGTCCTGATGGGCGCGGGCATCCCACGGGAAGTTCCTGAAGCACTGGACCGAATGGCCGACCACCAGGCGGCGGCCCTGCGCGGGGAAGGCGTGGGAGGTACGCGTTTTGACATCACCTTCGACCCGGAGTGGAACGGACCGGCCCAAGCCGGTCCATTGCAGCGCCCACCGTTTTTCCCCGTGATCGGAGCGCACAGCCTGGCCCTTCTGATGGACAGGAAGACGCCGGGGGGGGTGGAGGGATTCGTCGTCGAGACGGCCCAATCGGGGGGTCACAGCGCCCCGCCACGAGGAGCCAAGCACCTCAATCCGGATGGAGAGCCGATTTACGGCCCACGAGACGAAGTGGATTGGCAGGTGATGCGAGACCTGGGCAAGCCCTTTTACATCGCCGGGGGCTATGGGTCAAGACGTGGTCTCGCCGAGGCGCTGGCCCGGGGAGCCCAAGGAGTGCAGGTCGGTACGTTATTTGCCTACTGTGAGGAATCCGGCATGGCTCCCCCCCTGCGGGAGCGGGTGTTGGCGGCGGTGAGGACTGGACCAGTGAACGTACGCACCGATCCGGATGCCTCACCCACCGGATTCCCGTTTAAGGTCGTCGGAGTGGAGGGTACCCTGTCGGAGCCAGCGATCTATGCGGCGCGCCCCCGCCGGTGTGACTTGGGATACCTCCGAGAGGCGTACACCGATTCGAAGGGGCGCCTTCGATTTCGTTGTGCGGCCGAGCCGGTGCAGGGGTACGTGGCTAAAGGTGGTCGAGCGGAGGACACGGTGGGCCGGAAGTGTCTTTGCAATGGGCTCATGGCTACGGCGGGCTTTGCTCAACGCATCCAGAACGGCGACGTGGAACCTCCTATCCTGACCAGCGGAGATGCGATCCACGAGACGAGGAACCTGATGGCCCCTGGCCATACCGCTTACACCGCCAGGGACGTGGTCCAATATCTTTTAGCGGGTAGCGGGGCAGGAGTCTAGGCGGAGGCCATCAGACCGGGAGCGTGTCCCTGATCACACCGAGGGGGCTGCGGGCAATGGGGCCCAAGCGCAGGGGTTGAGCCACCAACGGCCGCTGCTACGCGGTGGGAGCCAGGCCCCCTCCGCCTCGGGAGGGCGGCACGCCCCATGTCACCGGCGTCGACATCCACGAGCGGTCGCAGGCGGACCCGGCCTCTCCGTGGCGTCCGCGATGCGGCGGCACCGGCCGATGACGCTGGCCCCGGGCTGGTATGGCGCCAGCCGGGCACCTGGCCATCTCCGCTGCCGCCGAAGACGGCGGGTGCCTTTCCGTGCCTCTCTCACTTGCGGTGTTGTGAGGCAGTCCGGCCAACGCGACTTCGCACACCCGTACGCCGTCCTGCATATGTAGCGCGGGGCCCGGTCTGATCCCCGTCTTCCGGATGGACTCCCCGGTCACCGCGTGGGAGGGATCCCACCTCCGCACGGAGATGGCGTTCGGCCCCACCGACCTCTCACCTGCGCAGGCCACCGCTGCACAAATCGGGGCGTGGATCCGCGGACACGGGGGCATCGACGTTCCGTGGCACGAGGAACGCGACGGGGTGGACGACGAGGAACGGTCGCCAATTCGGACGAGGCATGGCCAGCGAGGCAGGGCGACGTTGCGACACACCGCCATCGGCCTCCTCCGGCGGATGCAGATCCCCCATATCCCACGGCCGGGGCACTATCTCACTCGCCATGCTGAACACGTCGCGCACGCGCTTCTCGGCGGATAGCGCCGTCGGGTCCATGCTATGCCGCCCAGACGCCCCCCGGGGGCAGCATGCCTGCGGCCGCTCCCCCTGCGCGCACCACCCCACGCCGTCTCACCCCTCTGAAGCGGCCGCGGCTTTGACGGGCCACCCCCTGCCGTCCCTGCTTGCCACCTACAAGCTCCTCAGCCGATCCGGATGACCTCGGGCGCGCTGCCGGTGCCCCCGGCAGGACCACCGCGTCAGGGCCGCCCGGGCGTCCCCCGAGACATGGTCTGAGCTATTGCGGTTCCGGAGCCGCACGAACTAGCCTGTGGCCCCGCTCCTCAGGACCGGGGAGACGCAGCGGCACCCGCCGGAGTGTCTCCGAAGTCATAGGGATGCCAGTCAAACGGGAGATTGAGACCCTGCTCCTCTTCGTCTGGGGACACGCGGAGACCAACGGTGGCGTTGACAACCACGCCCACGGCATACGTCACCAGCATGACGAACGCCACCACGGCCACCACGGCAATCAGCTGGTCGGCCAGAAAATGACCCTGGCCAAACATCAACCCGTTGATGTGCGAGCCGTTGGCGCGTATGAGACCACTAGGATTCACTGCGTACTGGGCAAACACACCCAGCAGCAACATCCCAAGGACACCCCCCACCCCGTGGCACGCGACCACGTCAAAGGCGTCATCGAACCGGGATGCATGCATCGCCACGCGCGTCGCCAAATAACACACCACACCGGCTGCCGCGCCAATCAGGAGCGCGGGCATGGGTGCGACGAAGCCCGATCCCGGGGTAATCGTCGCCAATCCCACCACTGCACCGGTAGACAACCCGACCACCGTCACGCGGCCCGTGTAAGCGCGCTCCATGACGGCCCACAACAGACACGCCGACGCCGCGGCGAGTTGCGTGGCCACAAAGGTACTGGCCGCCAGCTGTCCCGAACTGAGGGCGGAGCCAGCATTGAATCCGAACCACCCAAACCACAGAATACCAGCGCCCAGTAGGACCAGCGGCACTGAGTGCGGATGATAGGACGCTTGGGACGTGCGAGACCGATCCCGGATCAGCAGCACGAGGACCAAGGCGGCAACACCGGCGCTGGCATGGACGACGGCCCCACCCGCGAAGTCGCGAGCGCCCAGTTGGTAGAGCCAGCCCGTGGGATCAAACAGCCAGTGCGCGATCACGGGATAGACCAGGATGCTCCAGGCGACGCAGAGCGCAATCCACGCTTTGAATTTCAGTCGCCCCGCCACCGCGCCCGTGATGAGCGCCGGCGTGATAATGGCAAACATCATTTGAAACGCCATGAACACTAACTTCGGGACATGGGTTCCCGGCCACACACCACGCATGTGGTTCATGAATGCGTAGTGAAGATTCCCGATAACTCCCCCGCCCACGCTAGGTCCAAATGCCAACGAAAATCCCACTATAACCCAGGTTACACTAACAAGGGCAATGGTTATGAAATTCATCGCCAGCATGCTTAAGACATTTTTCTTGGAGTCGAGCCCTCCATAAAATAAAGCCAGGCCCACGGTCATAAACATCACTAACGCGGCACTGGCCAGCAACCACGCGGTGTCTCCGGCATTTGGCACCAACGAAGCCTCCTGTGGGAACGACATCCAGCCAACGCTCCGTGCACCACCGGACTGTATCGCCAGGCCGCGTCCCTGTAGTGGCGCACGACACCGGGCCGACGCCGGGCGCATGGCCGCGTCCCTATATAAGCACAGGCAGGGTCCCCATTCAACCTACCAGCGGACTGCCTCCTGGCACCCCAACGTGAACCCGCCCCTGCAGGAGGGGCGTGGCTCGCCCGAAGCGGGGCCCATCGTTCCGCTCCAGGATTCCGTCCTCACCATGCGAGCGTGGCTGAGCCTCGTGGGGTCGAGCGAGAAAGATGATGACGCTGCGGGCCCCCGCGGTCATCCCCGGACCGGGTACGCGCAGGGAGCGCCGAGCAGCCGTTGGCCTTCGGGCCACCGCGACCGCTTGGGCGATACGGGGCCATGGCCCGTTGCCAGGCCGACAGAACCAGCCGCTCGCGATGTCCCGCGGCGGCTTGGGCGCGGGGCCGACGGTGGCGCCAGCTTCGCAGGCTGGCCAATAGCGACTCCCGCCGCGAGTCCCGCACCGTCAGCGGCCTCACCGCCGGGGCGCCTGTCGCTCGCCCTCTTCTGCGGCCGCCTCCCGCTCGGCCGCGGTAGCCCCCGACGGCGGCCCATCCCCGCGTCCAGTGGCCCAGTTCAGCGCGGAGGCGCGTGAGCAGTTCGCTGACCATGAATCTCCGCCCCCGCTTGCCCCCACGGGTCGCACGCGGCGCTGAAACTGGTCCACCACCCCCCAGCCCCAGGGCGTTTCTCATCACGAGGCGGCGGCTGAGCGCAGCCCGCATGAACCCGCGGAGGCTCCTGACACGTCAGGAAAGACGCTGGCGCGGCCAGCGGCCGCCCACCTGCGTGCCATCTCGGGGCGCGCCCAGACCAACACCGTCGAGCCGGTCCACTGGACGCTCCATTCCCCCGCATCGCCCTGACGAATGTCGTGCGCCACCCGGTCCCCCATTGGCTTCATGTCGTCGAGGCGCCCCGGCCACCATCCGCGCCACGCGGCCTCCTCGTCGGTGAGCTGGCGGGCCGGGCAACCTCCAACAGGGGGTCCGGGGTCTCCTGCCTGGGTTGCGCGCCCCCGGTCGCGAAGTGGGGCACGCGTCCCTTCACGCGGTGCGGGTCTCGGCTGCTTACCAGGCCAATCGCCGATGCAGGGCCTGAGTTCCCAGCCCAGATCGCGCCACAGCCACACACCCGCATCGTCGCGGAGGCGGTGCACATCCTGCGCGCTCTTGCACAGCCACGCCTTCTTATGCGCGGTCAAGCACCTCGGCCAAGTGCCTTGCCGACGCCGCCGCCAGAGAGTCCCGCCGCAGCACACCCAGCAGGTCGGCCAGCACCTCCACCACCGGCCACAGCGCCCAAAAAGCGGGCGGCAGCGTGGGTCCCGCCGCGACGTAACCGTCCAGGAGCGCCCGGCGGTCCGCGGGACGAGTCCAGCGCGAGAGGTCCAGCACCGGTGGGCCCAGGTAGGCATCGCCGAAGTCAATGAGCCCGGTCAAGCGGCCGCCGGCGTCCACAAACGTGTGCGTGGGCCCGGGGTTGGTGTGGAGCGCCACGCGCGGGGGGTCGTCCGGCACCTGGTCGGCCACCCACCGGCCCACGGCCTCGGGGGTGATCGGGGCGGGCCAGGGGATCTCACGCCGCCCCAGCGCGACGGCGTAGTCGTGCACGTCTTCGGGTAGGCTGGCCCGCAGATCTTCCGACGACCACTCTTCCGGAAAAAGCCCGGACGCCTCCAGCCCCGCCTGGGGCACTGCGTGCACCCGGCGAATCACGGTCCCCAGCGCGTGCAGGGTGGCGGGGCGCGCGGCGTCGGGCAGGCCGGCCCGCACGACCGCATCGCCGAACACGCGCGTCATGACCGTGTACTCGACGTCATCGTCGTCGTGACCGTGGCCCAGCACACGCGGGACCGGGAGGCCCGGGTCCACCCTGGCGAGGTGGTCCAGAAAAGCGACTTCTCTAGCCAGGCTGGTCCAGGTCCGCAACTGCTGCGGCCGCTGGACCTTTAACACCACATCGCCTACCGGGGTGTCCACCAGGTAGGCGCGCGCCTCGCCGCCTGACTCGTCGACGAACGCCACGCGGTCGGCCCCGGGCACGTAGCGCTCCACCATAGCCAGGACGCGCTCATAGGGCAGCACCGGGTCGGGGGCCCCGGGCTGAAAGTATTCGCGGACAATCACAGCCATCCACCTCTGGGGTCACAACGTTGAGAGACGAAGGGAGACATGCGCGGCAGGGGGCCACCCCTAAGGGGCCTTAGCCGACGCGCACCAGGGTGGCTTCACCCTGCCCGCCCCCGCTGCAAATCGCGGCCAGGCCGTATCCCCCGCCGCGGTGCGTCAGCTCCTGAATCAGGGTCATGAGGATGCGGGCGCCCGATGCCCCGATGGGGTGGCCAAGCGCCACCGCCCCGCCGTTGACGTTGACCCGCTCGGGATCCACGCCCAAGAGCCGGATGCTGGTCAGCGCCACGGCGGCGAACGCTTCGTTGATTTCCAGGAGCGCCAGATCGTCCACCGACCGGCCGGCCTTCTTGAGAGCCGCCTGGCCCGCCAGCGCGGGTACCGTGTGCAGGTACGGCGGCGCTTGCGACACCTGGCCCTGACTCACCACGGTCGCCAGAATCGGCAGCTCCCGGCGCACCGCTTCGGCGCGGCTCATGAGGACCATGGCGGCGGCACCGTCGTTGAGACCCGGCGCGTTGCCGGCCGTCACCGTGCCGTCGGAGAGAAACACCGGTTTCAGTTGCGCCAGCTTCGCCAGTGACGTATCCCGACGCGGTCCCTCATCGTGCTCCACGAGGCGCGCGCCCTTTTTCTCCGGCACCGTGAACGGGGCAATCTCTTCCGCGAAGCGCCCCCTGTCCATCGCGGCCACGCTGCGCACATGGCTCCGGTAGGCCCAGTCGTCCTGCGCCTCCCGGCCGATGCCGTACTCCGCCGCTACCTGGCTGCCGTAGACGCCCATGTGGCA
>JAJYPH010000246.1 GCA_021795575.1 Bacillota bacterium | reverse complement strand
CCGCACACTTGGCGGATGCGGCAGAAGCACCCCTCGGATAGGACGGGTGCTTCTCTGATCGCTCCGGCGGATGAAGGGCGGGAGTGCGTGCGACGCCGTCAGGTCGCCGTCTCGGCAGACTCCGGACCGCCGGCCACCGCCCAGGTTTCGGGAAAGTGTGCGTGAACGGCCTGTCCCACGACGGTGGCATACTGCTGGATCTCCCACTGCGCCGCTTCTCCCTGTCTCAGGGCCCAGAAGTGCAGCACGGCAAACAGCGAGGCGGTCCAGTACCAGGTGGTGTACTGCGCGTTGGCGGGGAGAAACAGGCGGGCCTGCTCTGGCGCGACCCCAGACGCGAGCGCCGCATGATACTGGGCCACGCCGTCGGCCATCCAGGCCGCCAAGGCCGCCTGGATGTCAGGGCGGCTGGCGGCCGCCGGACGGCTTGCCTGCTTGTTGGCCTCGTCTGGCTGCCGCCACTCTGCGGGTAGGTAAAACTCCAGGTCGTCCTGGGTGTACCGCCGCGACTGTTCATTGATGGCGACCCCTTCCGTCGTGAAGGTGCTGTCCACAATGTGCCGCTGCCACTGCCGCGTGACCAACAGCGGGGCTCGCACTTCGAACTGGAGCTTTGGATGGTAAAACGGCGAGCGGTGGTCGTGCGTCCACAGATAGCGGATGAGGCGTCTGTCGCCAGCGGTGAACGTGGAGTGACTTTTGCCGTAGGACACGCGTGCGGCGTTGACGACCATGAGGTCGTCGCCAAAGACGCCGGCCAGCCTCACGTAGCCGTGGTCCAAGACGGGTGTTATGTTGTCCATCGCGCGATCGACTCCCCCAGACGTGGACGGTCCGCACCCCGCTGGCGGGGTGGGCCGTACGTCCATCCGGCCAAGGGTGGACGTACGGGGCGCCGCCCTCTTACTCGTTGACCTTGTAGTACCACGCCTTGACCCCGGCGTCCGCCGCAGTGCGGCGCTCCTGCCACGAAGCCGTCGTGGTGGGTGCCGGGCTCAAGGTGGGCTCCCCGGGCCGCCAATTGGCAGGGATGGCACAGCCTTGGCTGGACACATTCTCCTGCAGGGCATCCATGACGCGCAAGAGCTCGGCCACGTTTCGCCCAATGGCCGCCGGGTAGGTAATGCTGGCCCGGATGGTTTGCTCAGGGCCAATGAAAAACACGCTGCGCACCGTCGTGGTTCCCCCATCGGCCGTGGTCATCCCGTAAAGACGGGCCACCCGGCTGTCCCCATCCGCAATGACGGGAAACGGGACGTCCACATGGAACGTGTCCTTGATGCTGTCAATCCAGGCCAAGTGGGAATACACCGAGTCCACCGAGAGCCCGAGCAGCTGGACGCCGCGGTCCGTGAACTCACCGTATCGCCTTGCCAAGGCGATAAACTCAGAGGTTCAGACCGGCGTGAAGTCGGCTGGGTGGGAAAACAGCATCAGCCAGCGTCCGGCGAAGTCCGCGAGCCGCACCACCCCCTGCGTGGAGGTTGCCTCAAAAGCGGGAGCGGGATCCCCCAGGCGCAGCACAACCGGGTCAGAAGTTGCGGTCATCGTTACCCCTCCTCACAAGTCACCGCGCCGCCGGCACGGGCGGCCTCGCTGCACCCGCCGGGGCCCAGGGACGCCCGCGGGTGGCGACGAACACGGCGCTTCTTGCACGATAAGCCTGGCCGCCGGCTGGGAGGGTGACGCCCGTCACACGTACGCGCGTCCGGGGGCGCGGCGGTCTGCGGAGGGCACACCCCGGGTCATCTGGACGGGACGCCAAACGCCTCCCACCAGGCGTCGCCGAACCCCGCTCCAATAACTTCCGGGCGGAGGTGCACACCGTACCGACCCCGAACCGCCTCATGCATGCGTCGCATCAGCGTGAACACCTCCTCAGCGGTGGCGCCTCCCTCCTGCAGCTCATTCGTGATGAAGTTTGCATGAAATGAGGGAATCACCGCGGAGCCCACGCGCCATCCGCGCACGCCGGCGTGGTCCAGAAGGATGGAGGCGCGTGCCTGCGGCGGATTCACAAACACACTGCCCGCAGAGGGTACGTCGACCGGTTGGGCCGCGTGGCGGCGCGCCAGGAAGTCCGCCATGCGGGCCAACGTCACGCGGGGATCTTGAGGTGCGAGATGGAGCCGCGCCGACAAAGCCAGCCACGGATGGCGCTGCAGGATGCTGGTGCGATACCCGAACGCCAGATTCGGGCGGTGCACGATGATCGTGCGGCGTGCAGGGAGGTCATACACGCGCACGAAGTCCACGAACTGGCCCACGTCGACGCCACGGCCTCCCGCGTTCATGTAGACGGCTCCCCCCACGCTGCCGGGCACGCCCGCAAAGAATTCCAAGCCCGACAAGCCCTGCGTGGCGGTGGCTCGCGCCAGCGTCCGAATGGCCACCCCCGCTCCCACATCGATGTCACTCGCGGTGTCCGAACCAGCGCCCCACGTGGCGAGCGCGTCCTTGGTTGCAATCACGAGCCGGTTCAACCCGTGATCGTGGACGAGCAGCTTGCTGCCCTCGCCGAGCAGGAAGATGGGCCACCGGCGCTCGCCGGCCAGCGTCAAGGTGGCTAGGAGTTGTTGGCGGCTGCGGGGATGAACCATGACCCGCGCCGGCCCACCAATGCGCAGGGTGGTGTAGCGACGCATGGGTTCCCACTCGGCGATGGGCACGCCCAGGTCGGCGAGTTGGCGGATGCGCGCGGGCCAAGGGTCTGACGGCGGCCCCGCCCGACGGAGTCTTGCCATGTGAGTGCCCCCCTGCCGCCCCGCGGCCTTGGTGCGGCCGCGTGCCCTGGTCGCCGCGCGATCAGTCTGGCAGACTCCCTGTGGGAGAACGTGAGCGAGATCACCGCGGCCGGCCCGTATGCTAAGCTGGCCACGGGCCGGGTGTCGCGGCCAGACAGGGGGCCGAGCATGGAACCGGGGACGCGCTCAACGCCGGCGGACCACGCCGGTGAGTATCAGAACGTTGTGACAACGCGACTCGACGCGCTGAAACGATGGGCACAAAGTGGATCCCTGTGGCCCATGCCGTTTGGAACGGCGTGTTGTGCCATCGAGTTCATGGCCGTGGCGTCGCCACGCTATGATATTGCCCGCTTCGGCTCGGAGGTGTTGCGGTTCAGTCCGCGCCAGGCCGATGTGCTGATGGTGATGGGCACCATCACTGACAAAATGGCTCCCGTGTTGAAAACTATCTACGAACAGATGCCGGAGCCCAAATGGGTCATCTGCATGGGCGCCTGCGCCACATCCGGCGGCTTTTATCGTTCGTATCACGTGATGCAGGGCATCGACGAAATCATCCCGGTGGACGTCTACATTCCGGGCTGTCCTCCCACGCCCGAAGCGGTCCTGCATTCGATCTTGGCGCTGGAAGACAAAATCCGGGACGAGCGGCCATCCGCCGTGGCCCCCCGGGCCCACGAGCTGATGCCTCGATTGGACGATGCGTCGGTGGTGGCGCTGACGCGGCCGTCGCCGGCCCTCCTGGAGTTCTCGTGGTCCACGGAGGCCCGGGACGAACCCTGGGTGGCCGAACTGCGAGCCCGGTGTGGCGCCGACGCGGTCGTTGGCGCGACCACCTTTCGCGGTGACCTGAGCCTTCGCACGCCACCACAGTTCTTAAAGGCGGTTGCGAACGCCGTGAAATCCCCGCCGCTCGCGATGGACATGTTCATGGACCTGTGTGCCGTCGATTATTGGACGCGGGATCCCCGCTTCGACGTGGTGTACCACTTCTACAGTTCCCAGCACCACCGTCGTCTGCGGCTGAAGGTGGGCGTGCCGATGGAGGGGTCCGGTGTCTCGGCGGCGGTGGACTCCATCACCGAGGTTTGGCCCGCGGCGAATTGGTATGAGCGCGAGGCGTTTGATTTGTATGGCATTCGCTTTCGTGGACACCCGGATCTTCGCCGGATCCTCACGCATGATGGATTTGGCGAGCATTATCCAATGCGCCGGGACTACCCGACCGGGCTCAGACAACCGGTGCGCTATCCGGCTCCCGAAGACAGACTGGTGCAGGCCGAGCGGTCTCCCATCGGAGACCAGCCCTCCCTCGAGTTCCAACCCGTGATCATGAACATTGGGCCGTCCCATCCCGCCATGCACGGGACCTTCCGACTGATTGCCCAATTGGAGGGCGACGTGGTGAAAGACGCGGATGTGGAACTGGGCTATTTGCACCGCAATTTTGAGAAGATGGCGGAGGCTCACACGTATTGGCAAACAATTCCGTATTGTGACCGCCTCAACTACGTGTCGCCGATGTGCAACAGCATCGGGTTCGCGCTGGCGGTGGAGAAGCTCTTGGGGGTGGCGGTCCCT
>JAJYPH010000245.1 GCA_021795575.1 Bacillota bacterium | reverse complement strand
GCCAGGGACGGTGGGACGAGTGCCTCACGGGGGGGTATCAGGAGCACGGGATCAAAGGGCTCCACGGCTTTATGCGGCAGGAGCTGGTGGTGGGAGCCGACGCGGTGGTCCCCATTCCCGAGGCTCTGGCGGAGGTGGGCATGCTGACGGAGCCACTGACTATAGTGGAAAAGGCCGTGGAGCGCGGGCTTGCGCTGCACCAGCTGGGGTCGGGCGAACCCCGCCGGGCGCTGGTGACGGGCGCCGGCCCGGTGGGCCTGCTGGGGGTGCTGCTGCTGGTGTGCCGTGGGCTCGACGTCTACGTGGTGGACCGCCGCCCCGCGAACTCGCCCAAGGCGAAGCTGGTGGCGTCCGTGGGCGCGCACTACATCGACGACAGCACCACGCCGCTGGAGCAGGCGGCCCCCTCCGGCGGATTTGACCTGGCGCTGGAAGCCACCGGCTATGCGCCGCTGCTGTTCCGCGCGCTGAACGCACTGGGGGTCAATGGGGTGTTGGTGCTCACGGGCGTCACCGGCGGCCACCACGAGCTGGATGTCGACGTGAACCTCATGAACACGACCATGGTGCTGGAGAACCAAGCCATGATCGGGTCGGTGAACGCCGCGCGGCGACACTACCAGCAGGCCGTGCAGGACCTGTCGGCTTTTGTGACCCGATTTGGTCCGGTCGTGCCGGCGCTCATCACCGAGCGCGTGCCGCTCAGCAAGTTTTCCCAGGCGTTCAACAAGGCGCCCGACGCCATCAAGTCGGTGGTCATGGTGGGCGAGGCCGCCCGCTGATGCCGCGCGGTGAGATCGTGGTGGTGGACGGGCGGGTCGTCCGGGGGATGCTCATTGACCTGGACGGCACGCTGCTGAACAGCGTGGGGCGACGGTCCAACGCCATCGCCTGGTTGGCCGCTTCCCAGGCACTGGACGAGCGCCTGGGAAGCCAAATCGGTAAAACCCCGGCGGAGCTGGCCGGGATCCTGGGCGCCACGGCCGAAGTGTTTTGGGCCGATGCCGAACGCCATCGCTGGGGACGCCTGCATCCGGTCCTCCAGCGCGAGCGCGTGGTGGGCGACGTGCTGGCCACGCTGGGCATCGACGACCCTCCCCTCGTGAAGGCGCTGGCTGCAGCGTACGCCGCGGACAAGCAGCGGCAGTTCCACCTGTTTCCCGGCGTGGTCCCGGCCTTGGCGCGACTCCGCGCGCTGGGCTTGCGGTTGGTGCTCGTCACCAACGGCGAGGGGGTGTCTCAGCGGGAAAAGATCGTGCGTTTTGACCTAGCCCGCTGGTTTGACGCCCTGTTGATCGAGGGGGAGCAGGGCGTGGGCAAGCCCCAGCCCGAGATGTACCGCCGTGCGCTCGCGGCTGGCGAACTGACCGCCGAGACCGCGATCATGGTGGGCGACAACGTCGAGTGGGAGGTGCTGGTGCCGAGCCGCCTGGGTCTCCGGACGGTGTGGGTCAACACCCGGAATGAAGCCCGGCCCGATGGGCCGCCGGGAGTGCCCTGGCGCGTGGTACAGGCTTTTTCCGATGTACCGGCGCTCTTGCAGACGGAGGATCGCGCCCGCCTCGTGTCCGCGCCGTGAGCGCTGGGCCGACACAGCAGCTCGACCGTCCGGGGGGCCGCATCGCCTACGATGTCGAGGGTCAGGGCCTGCCGGTGGTCCTGCTCCCCGGCGCCGGGGATGTCCGGACCCACTACGCGGCACTGGGGGGGCTCTTGGCGGACCGGGGGTTCGCCGCCGTACGAGCCGACCTACGGGGGCACGGCGAGAGCGACGCGGGGTTCGACACCTACGATCTGTCGGCCGTCGCCGACGATCTCCGGGCCCTCATCGATGCGGTGGGCGGCCGCGCGGGGGTTGTCGCGCACGGCATCGTGGCGGGGGCTGCCGTCGTGGTGGCCGCGGAGCGCGGGGGGCGGGTGGCAGGTCTGGTGCTGGTGTCCCCGCGCGTCCGGTCCCCCTCCCCGAGCCTGACCGAGCGCACGCTGGGTGTGGCCGCCCAGTGGCGGCCGTGGGGACCGGCGCTGTGGATCGCGTACTACCGCTCGCTGTACCCCGGACGGCTCCCCGCCGGCTTGAAGGCGCACAGCCGTGACGTGCGCGCGGCACTGGCGCGGCCCGGGCACTGGCGGGCCGCCGTCTCC
Source organism: Bacillota bacterium (assembly GCA_021795575.1). Classification (GTDB taxonomy): domain Bacteria; phylum Bacillota; class Sulfobacillia; order Sulfobacillales; family JAIMBI01; genus JAJZWV01. Next base: position 2,217 of record JAJYPH010000245.1, on the reverse strand, counting down.
CTGAACCGCAGCAGCGCGGCACCGGCCACCGCCGCGCTGGCGCAGGTGAAGACGCGGGTGCTGGTGGTGGTGGGGGCCAAGGACCGCGAACTCCGCGACGCGGCCGCTGAGGGCACCTGGGTGGCTCAGCAGGTGCACGGACGCCGCCTGATCGTCGCGAACGCCGGACACTACCCGGCGGCGGAGTATCCGGAGGTGGTGGGGCCCGAGGTGGTGCGGTTCCTGTCCAAGCGGAACTAGCACACGGCGACCCTACCGGCCCGTCGGGGCGGCGACGGGCGTGACGGTTCCGGAAGACCCGTCCAGTTCGAGCCAGTCGCCGGTCTTGATGTGGGACGTGGCGCCCGCGACCGCGACCACGGCGGGCAGGCCAAATTCCCGGGCCACGATGGCGCCGTGGGACAGCGCCGATCCCAGGGTGGTCACGAGGCCGCCCAAGATGGCAAACAACGGCGACCAAGCGGGATTGGTCGTGGTCGTAACCAGGATCTCGCCGGGCTCCACGGCGCTGGCTTCGCCCAATGCGGGGGCGACGCGGGCCCGGCCCCGCACGATGCCCGGGGAGGCGGGCACGCCCTGCCACGGTCCCTCCGCCGTCCCCGCTATCGGAGGGAGGACGACTGCAGGCCCCACCGGGGGCTCCGTGCCCAGGTGCTCGGGAGGATCCACCGTGGCCCAACGAGCCAGGTTGGCCCGCTCCGCCGCAACCTGCCGCCTGAGCGCGCCGGGAGACGGCTCCCCGGTAGCGAGGGCGGACACGATGTCGGGCAGGGCCAGGAACACCACGTCCGCCGGCTGATCCAGGCATCCGCGGGCGGCAAGCCGCCGCCCGGCCGCCATGACGGCCCGGCGATGCCAGTAGAAGGACTTTTGGTCCAGATGGAAGTTGTGGTCTTCCGCGAGGCGCGTCGCATACCGGGCTCGGGTCAGCAGATCCTCAAAGGCGGCCCGTACGGCGGCCGGGTAGTCGGCCAGGCGCTGTCGCGCCTCCGCGGTGCGGGCATCGCGCTCCGCCCGACGGCGGCGCCAGGCATCCAGCGGGTGCGGGGTGGTGGCCTGCCCATAGGCGCGCAGCATGGCCAGCGGCACGGTGGGGTCTTCGTCCCAGTTGGCCCCTAGCGCTTCCCGCCGTTCGTCGGGACGCTGGCCGTAGCGCGTGAGCCAATCACCCAAGGCGGCTGCCACCGCCTCTCCGCCGGGCGTGGCCGCCAGTTGCGCCAGCGCCGCCGTCGCCGTGGGCGCCTCCAGCGCCACCAAGGTTTGGGGGTGCTGGAGCAGCTGGCGGCTCACATCCCACAGCGCCAGCGCGCCGCTGAGCGTGGCGTTCTCTTCGCCCACGAGCAGTTCCTGGCCCGTAATGGGGTCGTCATCGGCGCCGAACAAGTCGCGACAGTGGTCGTCGAAGGTGCGGAGCGTGGGGAACAAGCAAAACACCAGCTCGAAGTGGATTTCCCAAATGCGCCGAAAGGGGTCTCTGGACTGTTCCAGCCATGCGGCCAAGGCGGCATCGTCCATTCGGTCGGGGTCCGCCTCGGCCCAGTAGGCCAGCAGGCCGTCCAACTCCGGGCGCCAGCGTTCCTCCCACCAGGTGGCGAGCGCTTCCGACCGCTCCGCCTTGATCGCTTCGCCCTCGCGGGCGAGTCGCGCCACCTCGTCCGGCGGCACGTCCAGCGGCAGCATGGCATCGTACCAGTAGGTGTTGAGGCGCTGCCCGCGCCGCCCGGCCAGTGGCGCCCCGTAAAGGCGGGCGGCGTGCACCATCCCGTCCCCAATCCAGTGGCGCTGGACCACTTGGCACGGAAGGACCAGCGGACTCGCGTGCTCGGTTTCGTGGGTCCACCACAGGGTGGCGTCCGCCGGGTCCTCCCAGTGGACGGGAAATGTGGGCGGTGGGTCCCATCGCCGGGGCGGGGGGGCGGACGCCTCGTTCATGGCAAAGCCTCCTGGTCCTGGTGTGGCGTGCCCCGTTCCACGGCCAAGGTCGTCGTGATCGGTCGGCACTGCAGCAGGTACAGACTCTCGTTCCAAAAAGCCGCCTCGATGTCGACGGGATAGCCCAGCCGGGACTCCAGCCGCAGCAGTAGCCGCGCGATGTCCACGACGTGGGCATCGGTCAGCACCAGTTGGTCGGCCACGGATCGAGGCACAGGCACTGTGCGGGTGTCACCGTGCGGCGCCGGCACCACCATCAGGGCTTTGTCGCCCAGTCGCCGGGCG
>JAJYPH010000244.1 GCA_021795575.1 Bacillota bacterium | reverse complement strand
GCTCGGTGGCCGGGATCCGGCGGGAATGCGACGCTTTGCCGGATGGGGTGGGCCCGCCCCCCATCATCCCAGAGTGGCCGGGCCGTCACCGCGCGTAGCGGCGAGAAGGCGAATGGCCCAAATGAGGGTCCCTTAGCCATCGGGCGGGGCGGATTGCTCACATCATCCGCCAGTTCACCAGGGCGCCGGCGCCGCCATCCCTAAAAGACCGACGGGCATGAGCCGGGCGTGCCCCCGCGGGGCATGGTGCGGGCGAGAGGCCGCGCCGCGACCACGAGCGCGGCGGGAGTGGACAGGTTAACGAGGCCGACGAGGCCGAGGAGCCGATGACCATGCGCTCGCAACAAATACGGCGGGACGAGAAAGGCCAGCGCCGTGGCATCGCCCACCGGGGTGACCGCCAGCGACCGGCGCGCCAAGCTTGCTGGGCGTTGGTGGCACGCGCTCACGCGAGGCCCGTCACCTCGTCCGGGACGCTGCGGCTGTCGCGCAGCGTATGTGCCCCGTTGTTGGACGGCATAACGACGCGGACGCACGCATCAAGCCCCGGCAGTGATGCGAGCGCGTGCTCGAGTGCCTGGACAACGGTTGGGGCGTGGGCTGGCTGCGCCAAGGCCAGAACGGTGGGGCCAGAACCAGACAGCGTGGCCAGGCAGGCGCCCGCATCCAGAGCCGTGGCCAAAAATTGGTCCATCCCGGGGATCGCGGGGCTCCGATAGGGCTGGTGCAGGCGATCCTCTCCGGCGGTGCGCAAGAGGTCCCAGTTCCGGCGCCACAACGCATCAACCCAGAGACCCACGCGCTGCGCATTGAAGACGGCGTCAGCGCGCGGCACCTGGCTGGGCAACAGCGCCCGCGCCATGTCTGTCGGCACCTCATAGGCGGGGATGACCAACACAACAGACAGCTCGGGCGCCGTGTACTTGATAGCCATCACGCGTTGGTCACGCTGCGATACCAATACCAGTCCCCCGTACAGGGCGGCCGCGGCATTGTCGGCATGCCCCTCGAGGAATGCGGCCCACTGAAGGAGTTCCTCGATTGGAACGCTTCCCCCCAAGCAGGCATTGGCCAAGAGCAGACCCGCCACGACCGCAGCGGCGCTGGAGCCCAAACCCCGCCTCATGGGGATCTGGCTGGATACCACCAAGTGTCCGGGGGGCATGGAGTCGCCGGTCTTCGCCTGGTAGAGGGCCAGGGCCGCCCGCCAAATCAGGTTGCTTTGGTCTGGCGGCGCCTGGTCGCGCCCCTCCCCATGCAGTTCGATGGTCAGGGAGTGGGCCGGTGTGAACCAGCACTCAAGCCACAACGGGAGGGCCATGCCCAGCGTATCCAGTCCGGAACCCAGGTTAGCGCTGCTGGCCGGAACCTTTACATGCCACATGCCGTCGCGTCAGCTGCCCCTCTCCTGCGGAGCGTCCGCCGGCAACATCTCGAGGATCGTCTGCCCGATGGTCCGGGCATCCGTCGTGCCCACGGGGCTCACGTTGGCCCAGCGCAGCGGGGTGTCGGTATCCTTCAGGCCATTACCCGTCAAAACCAGCACGACGTCGCCGGGAGGCAGCTGGCTTTCCCGATGCAGAAGCAGCGCCCCGGCGTAGGCCGCGGCCGACGCGGGTTCGACAAACACCCCGCCTCTCGCGAGACGAGACTGCGCCTCCAAAATGGCCTCATCCGGAACGGACCGAAAGAATCCGCCGGTGTTGGCCGTCGCGGCCCGTGCACTGTGCGCGCTGGCCGGCCGGCCGATCCGAATCGCGGAGGCAATGGTCTTGGGGCTTGCCAGGTCCTGGCCCACCACGAGGGGATCGGCTCCAGCGGCCTGAATCCCGATAAGGGTGGGGAGACCACGTTGATAGCGCTGAAACCCTTGAAAATAGGCCGAAATATTGCCGGCGTTGCCCACCGGCAGGATAACGGCCGTCGGGGCGGCGCCCAAGGCGTCGGCGATTTCATAGGCGGCGGTTTCCTGCCCGCGCAGTCGCCACGGGTTGACCGAGTTGACCAAGGCCAGCCAGCCACGATGGTCGTCCACCGTCTGGCGGACGGCAGCGAGCGCCGCATCGAAGTTGCCCTCCAGTTCCAGCAGTAGGGCGCCGTGCACGGCAGCTTGGAGGAGCTTCTGCCGAGAAATTTGGCCGTGGGGCACCACCACCACGGCCGGCAGGCCAGCACGGCCGGCGTATGCGGCGGCAGACGCGGCGGTGTTGCCCGTGGAGGCGCAGATGACGGCGCGAGCGCCATCGCGGCGCGCGGCGCTCACCGCCACGGTCATGCCGCGATCCTTGAACGACCCTGTCGGGTTGCATCCCTCAAGCTTCAGCCACAGACGCGTCTGATTCCAGGTGTCCCAATGAAAAAAGGGCGTATTTCCTTCGCCCAACGACACCGGGGCCACGTCCCCCAAGCCCAACCAAGGACGAAATCGCTCGATGAGACCCAATGCCTCAGCACCTTTCAATGGGAGGGGAATCAAAAAAAGTGCGGTCAGTATAGCGCATGCCGTGGGTTTTTGCCGAGTGCGGGGAAAAGGCGCGACTCCCCCGGCGCGGCTTCCGCCGAGGCTTGGGTGAACACGGGACGTCGGGTGCCGTTGGGTCAGGCCAGGACGGCCGTCAGAGCGTACAGGCGACGCCCAGGCCGCCGACAAATCCCCAGCCACCCCCTCCCCCGCAGCATGGGGTGGGCGATGGGCGGGGCGCCATGCCCCGATGGCGCGTTGGGAGCCGTAGGCGGCGCACCTCTGCGAGCGGCGCGGTCTAGCGTCTCGGCGACGACACGGGCGCCGACTCGAGGTTGGGTCAGCGCGGACGGCGCCACGCCGACGACTGCGCTGGGCGGGCCGCTCTCGTCTCCGACCGGCGCCGCGGGCCCGCCCCTGGTCCACCCGTGGCAGAGCCGTCACCGCGCGTCGGGGCGGGTCGTCGGAGCAGACGTCATCCGGTGGTTCACCAAGGCGGCGACACCGGCGGCCACCAAAAGGGTGGCCGCCCCATACGCCCAGGCGAGGCGGACCCCTGACGCGGCCACAGCGGGGACACCCGCGCCGGTGGTCAGCAACGCGCCGGCGACGGTGGCGTCGATGGCGGTGCCCAGGTTGATGCCCATCCGCTGCAGCGCGCCCAAGAGGCCGCCCCGTGAGGCGTCCCGACCCATCAGGATAGAAAGATTGCTGGGGAAGAACGCCGCCGCGCCCACGCCATAGGCCACGAGGAGCGCGCTTAAAACCACCGGAGGCGCCGCGGCGCCGACCCACGCCAGCGCGCCCGTGGCCACCACTATCCCTAAGAGACCGACGGTCATGAGCCGGGGGGCGCCCAAACGGGGCATGGTGCGGGCGAGCGGCCGTGCCGCGACCACGAGCGCGGCGGGGGCGGACATGTTAACCAAGCCGACGAGAGCGGGCGGCCAATGATCATACAGCCCCAACACATACGGCGGGATGAGAAAGACCAGCGCCGTGGCGCCGCCCACGGCCGTAACGGCCAGCACCGCGGCCCACAGCGGCCCATCAGACAGCAGGGGCCGGGGAACCAGGGGGGAGGTGACGCTCCGTTCGCGGATCCACCATCCCGCAACCAGCAGCAGCGCCCCGGCGGCCCAGAGAACCCCATCGGCCTGCGAGAGGCTCATGAGGCCGGCCAGAATGGCGCCCGCCAGCAGCACCTGGCTGCCCATCGACAACGACTTGGGGGTGTGCTGCGGCGCCGCACCTCGTAACCGTGCGCGTCGCAGCGCGATCAAGAGGGAAACGGTCACCGGGATGTTCAACCAAAAAAGCCAGCGCCACGAGAGCCACGTCAGCACCAGACCCCCGACGCTTGGTCCGATGACCGGTCCCAAGCCCTGAAAGACGGCAAGCGTGGCCAGCGCCGCGGCCCGCCGCGACGCGCTGGTGCCTTGCAGGAGGAGGGCGGCCGCCGTGCCCTGGACCATCGCGCTGCCCAACCCCTGCAGGGTGCGCGCCCCGACCAGCATGGTCAACGAAGGCGCGGCGCCACACAGCAGGGACGCCGCCCCAAATACCCCGAGACCCAGGCCAAAGATTTTGGGAGGTCCGAGGCGGTCCGCCAGGTGACCCCAGAAAATTACGGTCGCGGCGAGGGATGCGGTGTACGCCGCCACCACCCAGGTCACGGCTTGGGGTGCGACACGCCAAGCGGCCTCGAGGCTGGGCAGCGCCACGTTGACAATGCCCGTGTCCAGGGTGGCCAGAAACAGGCCCAACCCCGCCACGATCATCCAAAACCGCTCGTCGGTTGTTCTCATGATGCTACGATGGTAGAGCGCCGATGTTTCGATCCCCGTAGAAATGACAAGCACGAGGGGGCGTCATCGTGGAGCCCGAGCAGAGGCTGATGGA
>JAJYPH010000243.1 GCA_021795575.1 Bacillota bacterium | reverse complement strand
CGGTCGTGTGCACGGTGCGAAAGCCGCCCAGATTCGCGGCAGCGTAGGCCGCCCCCCCCACCACCACCACTCCGGCGAGAATGCCCATCAGAGTACTCCGCGACGCACCCGTCAACCACTGTTTGATCGGCCGCACCTTCCGCGCCGCCCCTTCAGGCCGCCCTGGGGGCGGCTGCCGCGGGTCGAGCGGGGTGTTTGAATCCATGAACATCACCTCGACGGCCAGTATGTCCATATCGACCCATATTCATCCTCTTCATCCAGCTCGCTTGGCTCTCGCGCCCAGCGGGCCGATCTCTGTGCCAGTTTGTTCCTTGAAGAACGTGGACATCTCCGGGCCCCTGCGCGGGCCGCCCTGGCGCCAGCCAATCTGGCAGCAGCGCTGGGCTACTGCCTGTCCGACCTGTCAGCGGGCGGGCCCCTACCGAACCACTTGCTGACCCTATCGGCAGCCGTGGGCATGGTCTGGAAGGCGCGGTCCCCCTACTCGTCTGAGCGTACCCGCGCCAGAACCGGCGCGCATCCACACGCAGCCCTTTGGGCTGCTGAGTGGTGTGGATGTGGTGCATCAGATTCCGTTGGGGTGGCACTCCGCGGTGCCACTCCCGCGCCGGCGACCGGAGCAGTGTTTGCCTGCTCCCCGCGCCCTGGCCGTCCGCGGCACCAGCGCCGGGCCCGTGGGGAAAGGGTCCGGCTGAGCCGGACCCTTTCCCCAGGTGAATCGGTGGGACACTCCGGTGATCGCGGCGAGCCCCTGCTGCGAGCCTCTTATGAAGGCGGCAGCACCGGCAGGTGGAGGGACTCCACCACACGGCGGAAGCTTTCGGCCTCCTCCGCCCAGACGCTGTCCGCCTGCGCGCGGAGCGCGGCCAACCGCTCCGTCAGGACGGTGTGCACCTCACGCATCTGACTGGTGGGACGAGCCTGGCCCGTCCCCACGGCCCCCGCCAGCGACGCCAGCCGCTGCGCCAGTTTGCCGGGCACATTCAACAGGTCTTTGGGTGACAGCGCCTTCGGCTGGTGCAGCTCCCCCTCCAACGCCTCGAGCCGAGCCCACAGTGCGGCGGCCGCCTCGGTCAGCCCCGCCGGCTCGGGCTGCCCGGCCAGCTCCTGATAGAAGCGAACCGCGTCGCGCGTGCGCCGGATGCGAAACACGATCTCGTGGGCCGCGGTCACCTGATCCCGAATCGTGCACAGCAGCTCCCACTGGGCCGTCAGGTCAGCGTCGGTCGCCTCCACGCGGGGGTCCCGTCGAAGTTCGACCGCGCGCACCGCCTGCGCGGACCCGAGCGTCAGCTCCACGCGGTAGGTGCCGGGGGGTGCCAGGGGACCCCGAATGCCGCCTCCCCGATACACGGCACCGGGCATGGGCAGTGCGTCGGGGTAGCGCGCATCCCACAGCACCCTGTGTGCGCCGGGCGTGGTGGCCAGCTTCTTCTCGGGCTTCACGCCCGGTTTGGGGTCTGCGGGGTGCGACGACAGCGTCTTTAACACGCGGCCCGCCTCGTCCAGGACGCGGATGGTCAGGGGAGCCTCGGCCGTCGCGACGGCGTCCGCTCCCAGCCAGTAGTGCAGCGGCACGCCAGCCGGCGGATTGGCCCCCGCGTCCAGCCAACGGATACTCGGCTCGCCGTCACGGTCCCACGTGCGCTCCCAGGCCGCCATCTCGTTGTCGATCATCGCGACGCCGCGGGCCCCTTCCCGCCGGCCGCCATCTCCGCGTCCGCCCCGCGGGCGGACGACCGGTGCGCCCGGGTACAGCCGGACCGATGGCGCGACGGCTGCCTTCTCGTCCATGTCCCACAGGGTGCGCAGCGGCGTGGCGTCGTCCAGTACGTAGAAGCCCCGGCCGTGCGTGCCCAATACCACCGCGTCTTCATGAAACGCGATGTCCCAGACGGGCACCACGGGGAGGTTCAGCGTCAGCGGCGCCCACGCGTTCCCGCCATCCCGGGACACGTACACCCCGCGCAGCGTGCCGGCCCACAACAGACCGGGGCGCCTGGGATCGTCCCGCACCACCCGGGTCGGCTCATCGTCGGGGATGCCCGCCGTGATCGGGGCCCACGTGGCGCCGAAGTCCCGCGTGCGGTACATGAGTGGCTGAAGCTGGTCGCTCTTGTAGCACGTGGCCGCCACGTACGCGGTGGCCGGATCGGTTCGCGATGGCTCGATGATGGCGACCAGAGCCCAGTCGGGCATGTCCCGCGGCGTCACGTTGGTCCACGTGGCCCCCCCGTCGCGGGTGACGTGAACGAGACCGTCGTCGGAGCCCGCCCACAAGACGCCTCGAGCCACGGGGGACTCCGCCAGCGCGAAGATGGTGCAGTAGAATTCCGCACTGGTGTTGTCCTTGGTCACCGGGCCGCCCGACGACTCCTGCTTGGACTGGTCATCCCGCGTCAAATCCGGGCTGATGACCGTCCAGCTATGGCCCTCGTCGGTCGAGCGGAACACCACGTTGGCCGCGTGATAGAGGGTCTTCGGGTCGTGCGGAGACAGGAACATGGGTGACGTCCACTGGAACCGGTAGCGGGCTTCCTTGGCCCCAGCGCCCGACACGTCGGCCGGCCACGCCGTGATGTTGCGCACGTCGCCACTCTTGTGGTGGTACCGCGTCAACAGGTTGTAGTTGCCCGCGTAGACAATATCGGGGTCATCTGGCCGCACGGCGATGTAGCCACTCTCGCCGCCACCCACCGCGTGCCACGTGGACGCCGTGATGGCGGCGCTGTCCGTACGGCTGGGCACGGACAGGGTGGAGTTGTCCTGCTGGGCGCCGTACACCCGAAAGGGATGCCGCGTGTCGGTCGTCACATGGTAGAACTGCGCCGTCGGCTGGTTCAGGATCGTGGACCACGACGCCCCACCGTCAAAGCTCACCGCGGCCCCGCCGTCGTGACCATTGATGAGCCGGCGGGGGTTTTGGGGGTCAATCCAGAGATCGTGGTGATCCACGTGGCCGGCGGACATTTTCTCAAAGGTTTTCCCGCCATCCTGCGAGCGCCAGCTTTCGAAGTTCAACACGTAGAGTCGATCCGGGTCCACCGGGTCCGCGAAGATGTGGCTGAAGTACCAGGGCCGCTGCCGCAGCTCGGGATTATCCGTCAGTTTCTGCCAGTGCTCGCCGTAGTCCTCGGACCGGTACAACCCCCCATCGCTGCCGCCCATCTCCAGCGACAGATACACCCGGCCCGCCTGGGGTGCCGCCGCCACCGCGAGGCGGCCCTTGACCCCCTCCGGGATGCCGGGGCGGCCGGTCAGCTCCTCCCAGGTGTCGCCGCCGTCGCGCGTCCGGTACAGGCGACTGCCGGGCCCACCGGCTTCCAGACTGTACGGGGTGCGGTGCGCCTCATAGGTGGCCGCGTACAGCACGGTCGGCCGGCTGGGGTCCATGCTGAGGTCAATCACGCCACTCTGGTCGTCCACGAACAGCACGCGCTCGAAGTGCTGGCCCCCGTCTCGCGATCGGTAGACGCCCCGTTCAGGATTGGGCCCGAAGGCGTGGCCAAACGCCCCCACGTACACCACATCGGGATTGTCGGGGTGGACCCGGATTCGGGAAATCTGGCGGGTGTCGCCGAGGCCCAGATGACGCCATGTTGCGCCGCCATCATCGGACCGGTACACCCCGTCGCCGTGCAGCACATTTTCTCGAATGCACGCCTCCCCCATGCCCGCGTACACCACCTCCGGCCGGCTCGGCGCCAGTGCCAGCGCTCCTACGGACGCCGTGCGAAAAAAGCCGTCCGAGACGTTCTGCCAGTGCAGGCCCCCGTCCACGGTTTTGAACACGCCACCGGCGCACGCACCGAAATAGAAACACAGCGGGTCCTGGGGATGGCCCACCACTGCTGTGGCGCGGCCACCGCGAAACGGGCCAATCAGCCGCCACTCCAGCGAGGACACGGCGTCCGCCACGGTTTCCGTCTGGTTGCTGCCCATCATCCATCCCTCCTTATGTTAGGTCGCCCTGGTTGCTGGCTCTGCGAGCGGGCCGTGCCACCACGATGCCCGTCACCTACCCTTCGCGGCGCACGTGCCGCATCCCTGCCTGCCGGGCGAATCAAGCCGGGCGGTGGACCAGGCTCTTCGATCCCCGGGGCCTGGCTCTCAGGGCGCCGCCCCGACATGGTGGACGGGCGCGCAGGTCGATGCGGGGCCGGCAGGGATATCGCCGACGACGTCGAACCCATCTTCTTGAGGCCGCTGGAACTTTGCCGCGATTGATTGATAGAGAGGGGCTCGGCGCCGACCGGCGTGCAGACCGAAGCAGCACACCGATGCCTCTCCTTGATGCATCGAGATCGAAGGGTGGCCCGGTGCCAGCACGCCAGAGGTGGTGCATTCCCCGATGACGCCCAATCTCCATAAGGAGACCCTGTCCT
>JAJYPH010000050.1 GCA_021795575.1 Bacillota bacterium | reverse complement strand
GGGGTCCCGCCACGGGGATTCTTGGCCCTCCGGCCGTAGCGAACCCATCGCGCCAGGTGTCCAGGCGCCGCGCCTGGAGCATCCGGCGCTGGCTTGCGCCGCACACACGCCAATCACGGAGAGGGGTTGACGCCGCGTGGCGTTGGACCGCGACAGCTCGATCCCCCTGTATCAACAGGTCGCCGGGATCCTGCGGCAGCACATTGAGGCCGGGGAATACCTCCCCGGTACGCGTCTGCCCAACGAGGACACCCTGCGCCGCCGGTATGGCACGAGCCGCGTGACCATCCGCACCGCCGTGCAGCTCCTGGCGGACGAAGGTCTGGTAGAAACCCATCATGGCAAGGGGACGTACGTCCGCAACGACGTGGTCACGATGGAGATGGGGGCGCTGCAGGGCTTCTATGGCGCTCTGCGGCGGAGCGGGGCCGCCGTGACCGCTGAGCTGCTCACGTGCGACCTCGTGGCCGCCTCGCGAGACGTGGCCCAGGTTCTGCAGATCGAGACCCGAGCAGAGATTCGGCGGCTGCAGCGGTTGTATCGCGTGAATCAGCGGCCCATGGCCCTTACCACCAGCTACCTCTGGACCAACCTGACCCTCGAGTTTGCTCAGGCAGCGTCAACCACCGTCTACGGGTTGTTGGCCGCCACAATCGCGGTACCCCTCCAGGAAGCACGCTGGACCGTTGCGGCCGAAGCCGCGTCGGCCCGCCAGGCCACCGCCCTGGACGTGTCGGCGGGATTTCCCCTCTTGGTGCTGTCGCGCACGACGCTGTCCAGCGACGGCGTGCCGCGGGAGCACACCGTCCACCACGTGGTTTCCAGTCTGTATCAGCTCTACGTCTCGGTCCATCGCGATGAGCGGCCGCTCGAGGAAGACTTCCTGATTCGAACCTAACGCGGTGCGCTGAGGTGACGATACGACCGCGTTGTCGAAAATAGGTGCCGCGCGGCTACTTTGGGGACGCGCTGTCGTCGGCCGCGGCAGGTCCGCGCAGGGATGTGCGGCTGATGACGTGCTTCTGGAGCGCCGCCTCGCTGTACCACATAGGGACGAGCTTCCCTCCCGCCCACGCGTCCAGCTGGTTCAGCGCCGTCGGTCCGCGCTCGGCGGTGCCGCCCGGCACCACCCACCGCGATTGGTCCCAGGCCCCCACGTCAAACACGTAACGCGCCACGGAGGCGCCGGTCACCTGGAAACTGCCAGGCCCGTACGACGCGGCCCGCACGGTATCGCCGTCCCCGGGCAGACCCACATCCAGCGTGGGCCCGCGGTCGGAGCCCTCGGCCGCCAAGGCGTGCGCGGCCCGCACCCGGTGCGCAGCGTCCCAGCGCCATCGGGACGGGTCCGACCCCCAGCGCGCCCCCAGCTGAGCCACCGCCTCGTGAAAGGCGTCGGCCGCGGCCTCAGCGGGCAGGGTCGGCATCAGGTCCTCGTCCACCACGCGGGCCCGCAAACGCGCCAGGGTGCTGACCGCACCGGCGTCGGCCCCGGTCGCCGCCTCCCGCGCCAGGTCTTCCCCCACGGCGTGGGCCAGGGCCCGCTGTGCCAGCGCCTCACGCCAGGTGTTGTACACCAGCGGCAACCCGCTGTCCCCGTCCAGGGATCCATCCCACCCGGCCAACCGCTGCAGCACCGCCGCCTCCAGTGGGGTTCCGGCCACCAAATCCCTGGTCCACCGAGCAAAGGCGGCCGCGGGGCGGGACTGTACGTCCCGGTGCACCGCCGCCATCGTGTCCGCCGTCCAGCCGCGGCCGCGCGCCTGCAGCACGGACCAAATCCTCCGCGCGCGATGGTCGGCCGCAAACACCGGCGCAATCGGGTGGGGGTACTCTGGGCCCACCACGCGGTTGTTGGCCGTCACCACGAGGTCGACCTCGGGATCGACCACCCGCGGCAATGCCTCGAACGGGATGAACCCGGACCAGTGATAGTCCGGCCCATCGCCGGGCACCGGGCCCAACATGTTCGCGATCGGGCGCAGGGGCACGCGGCCCCGCATCAGGTAGCCGATGTGCCCCCCCGTGTCTGCCGCCAGCAGGTTGTTCACCGGGTCGACCCAGTCCCGCTGGGACTGAAACAGCGCCGCGACGCTGTCGGCGTGGAGCATGTCCCGCACACACCGGTACTGTGCCGGGACCGGGTCCAATGCCGTGGCGTGCAGCACCAGCACGGTGTCCTGGTTCCACCGCGCCACCACCGGACCCAGGCGCGTGTGCGCGCACACGACGGACGCGTCGGCGGCGCCGCGCACAGCGACCGCTTCCACCCGCTCGTCGACCACCTGGGCGGTGCTCTCCCCGTAAAGGTCCTGGGTGTCGGCGCCCGTGTGGGTGATGGCCCACGCCACCCACGCATTGTGGCCAAAGTGCGGCAGCCCCGGCACGCCGGGGAACGACAGCCCGATGGCATCCAGGCCGCCGCCCGCCATATGTACTTGGTAGTACACATTGGGCAGCTCGACCGCACGGTGGGGGTCGCCGGCCAAGAGCGGACGCCCGCCTTCCGTGCGCTCGCCGCCCAGCACCCAGCTGTTGCTGCCCTGCTCGCCCTCGACCACGGGATCCGGGAGGGTCACGGCGTCAAGATTCACCGGCGGGCCCAAGGCCCGCCGGCCCGGGGGCACGATCGCGAGCGAGTCGCCGGACAGCATCCGCACCAGGTCCGTAAGGGCGCGGGTGCCGGCCCGCCGCGCCACCCGACTCCACCACAGCTTGCGCTCGACCACGCCCATCAGGAGGTGACGGGCTTTGAACACGGCCAGGCAGTCTTCTCCCCGCCACGGCTCGGCCGTACCGCGACCCAAGGCTGCGAGCGCCGCGTTTACGCCTCTGGTGTAGGCGTCCACCATGGCCCGGGTGGATTCGTCCAAGCCGCGATACTCGTCCGCCACCACCGACCTGAGCGCCAACGGCCGCCAGAACTGGTCGGACGCGAGCGCCGACGGTCCCCGCACGGCGGCCAGCTCCCCGTACGCTTTCCGGCGGTCCCCGTCCATCTGGGTCCAGCGGTCCTGGACGTGCACCCATCCCTGCCCGTAAAAGGCGCCGCCCTCGTCGGACGCCCGGATGTGGGCCACCTCCCATTCGTCTCGCCGCACCACGATGGCCACTGTGCCCGCCCCCCCTGATTCTGGCGCTATGAACCGATCCGCCAGTGGCTGTACCACTGATCGGTGGTGATGGGATTGTACTGCGCCGTCTCCCGTGCACGGTGGGCCGTGTGACGTCGTACAGAATGGCCATCGGCATGTACCACCCCGGAAGGTTCCGGGCGGCGGACGGCTGATACGGGTCCATGGTGCGGTGGCGCTGGGAGGAGGGCGCCTTCGCCCCCTGGTTGAGGAATTTCATCTCGGGGGGTGCCGCGGTGCTGGTCCCACGTGGCCTGCGGACTGGCGATCCGTGGCGCCAACCCGTGTTGCTCGACCCACACGGGATTCACCGATGCCGTGGTGGTGGCCACCCGCAGCCAGCTAGCCAGACCCGCCCCCCTGAACCTTTGCTCATGCCCTCGCCTCCGGCAGACGTCATCGGACGTCAACAGCGTGTCCGCGAGCATTTCTGGAGGCGATTCGCGGCCCCCGGCCGTCTTCCGGCTTTCGCCAGAGTGCTTTTACAACATGGCCCCTATGCTGGCGCGCGCCGTCGTACCGTCCGACCGTGGTACCCCGGCACGGTCGGACCACCCAACCCGCTCCGCCCGACCATAGTACGATAGGGTCCGTTCATGGACGTTGTTCGAAGAAGGTGGGAGGAATCGTCATGGAGCATCCCGGTCCGCCGACCCTTTCCTGCGGCCAATGCCTGGCGGCGGCCCACGAGACGTTTGACCTGTCCATGGCGTTCCAACCCATTGTGCGCTACGCGGATCACACCATCTTCGCCTACGAGGCGCTGGTGAGGAGCTCCGCGGGCGCCTCGGCCGCCTACGTGCTGAGCCGCGTCAACGACGCCAACCGGTACTTTTTTGACCAGGCGTGTCGGGTCAAAGCCATTGAGATGGCCAGCCGCCTCGGGATTGCGACCCATCTCAGCATCAACTTCCTGCCCAAGGCCGTGTATCGGCCCGAGCGATGCATTCGCACCACCCTGGAGGCCGCCGCGCTTTATGGACTGCCGCTCGACCGCCTCATCTTTGAGGTGGTGGAGAGCGAAGAAGTGAAGGATGTGGCACACTTGGCCGCTATCTTCCACGACTACCGACAGCGCGGCATGCAGGTGGCGCTGGACGACTTCGGCACGGGGTACTCCAACCTGTCGCTGTTGGAACAGTTGGCGCCCGACGAAGTCAAGCTGGACATCTCGCTGGTGCGCGGGGTGGCGGCATCGCCCTCCAAACGCGCGGTCGTACGCGCCGTGACCGACGTCTGTCGGCAGTTGGGTGCCAAAGTCGTGGCGGAGGGGGTGGAATCCCCGGACGACCTATGGGCCCTACTGGACATCGGGGTCGAGCTGTTCCAAGGTTTTCTCTTTAGCCGGCCCGGGTTTGAGGAGCTGCCGCTGCCCAGCTGGCCCGCGGGGCGATGACCGTTGGTTCGGTCCAGGAGGGGCAGCGCCCCCAACCCAGGCCACCGCCAGCTAATGCCCTTCTCCGGCTTGCAGGCGGCACGGGTTATGCTACATTGCTGTACATGAAGACCGTAGGCGTGGCGCAGCTGCGCCAGAATCTGAGCCAGTACCTGGAGCGCGTAGGGCGCGGAGAGCGTCTGTTGGTTACGGATCGCAATCGACCGGTGGCCGAGTTGGGGCCGCCCCCGGCGACTGGCGCTCAGTTGGACCGGCTCATTGCCGAGGGGCGCGCGACGCGGCCCCTGCGCCGGGTGTTGCCCGAACCCTTGGACGGACCGGGCGATCCCTACGCGCTCAGCCGCGCGCTGGACGAGGTGCGGCAAGAACGGTGAGCGACGGCCTCCACTATTTGGACACCTCGGCGCTGGTGAAGCTGGTTTGGCGTGAGCCCGAGACGCCTTCCCTGGTGCTTTTCATTCAAGGCGGCGAGTGGGTTTCCTCGGAGCTGACGCTGGTGGAGCTGCCCCGCGCCCTGCGGCGTGCCGCCGCCTGGGACTCGGCGCTCGCCTTGACCGCCTTGCTGGACCGGGCCAACGAGGTGTTGGCCGCGGTCGCCCTGGTGCGGGTCACCACGGCGCTCCTGCAGGCCGCGGGTGCGGTGCCAGAGCCTCGGCTGCGCTCCTTGGATGCCGTGCACGTGGCGTCGGCGCTGGACATTGCTCAAGTCACCTCACTGGACGGGTTTATCAGCTACGACCTACGCCAGGCCGCGGCGGCGCGACTGTGCGGGTTGCGCACCTTTGCGCCGGGCGCCGACGGCCCCGCACCCAGGGGCCCCTGAGACATCACCGCGTCAGGTAGGGTCCGGCGCGGGAGCCTCCGGTCGCCGGGCCGCCAGCAGCTCCCCCTGGAGATGCAGATGCCGCGCTCCATACGCCGTGGAGGAATCGAGCCCTTGGGCGGCGCGCTGGGCCGCCGCGCGAAAGTTCTGCCGGCCCTCCCAGACGGCTTCTACGGCCTCCACAAACGCCGCGACGGTGTACGCCGCGGCCACCAATCCGGCGCCCGTTTCACGCACGCGGTCCGCGGGCGCCCCAAACGGCGACACCACCGCCGGCAAATGGGCCAGCCACGCTTCGGACAACGTCAGGCTGAACGTTTCGGCGTAGGCCGAGGGCAGGATCACCGCAAAGGGATTGACCGCCGCCAGGTGGCCATAAACCTGGCGGGGGGCGTAGGGTCCGCCGAACGACACCCCGGCCAGGTTTTCCAGCGTGGGCCACTGATGCCCCGTCGTGCCCACGAAGTGCACCCCCACGCCCCGGCGCAGCAGCGTGGGCACCAGATCCCACAGGAGCGTCTGCCCCTTCTGTCGGCCCTGATACCCCAGCACCACCACCACCCGGGCCGGTTCGCGGGCGGTGGGGACGCGCCGGGGAGGGTCGCGCCACGGGGGGATGACGACGGCCGGCGTCGCGCCCAACACCGATTCCACTTGCTGTTGGGCCGCCCGCGAGGGATATTCCACCCGATCCGCCAGCGCCACCAGCTCGCGGCTCGTGGCGCGCCAGCGGCGGATGTCGCGCAGCCGCACCTCGCGGTCGCCCACCAGCGCGGTTTTGCTGGCCAGGCACGCCCGGCAGCCGTCGGGGTCGTCCGGCGCGCCGCAGTGGTGGCCGGCAGGACCCAGCAAGGTGTAGTCCGGGCACAACAGTGCGTAGTCATGGGCCGCCAGGAGCACGGGCAGGCCCAGCGCCTTCGCGGCCGCCACGGCCACCGGGGCGGCTCCCAGCGTATGCAGCGCATACACCGCGTCCACGCGGTAGCGGGTGAACAGGTCGGACCAGGCCGACACGAGCTGCGGGTCGGTCACGAGGCGCCCCCCGTCCCAGGCGGCAAGAGGGAGCGGCCACGACGATCGCGGGAGGTCGCGCTCATCCAGACGGGCACGGGGCTCCTCCAAATACACCCGCCGCACGTCCGTCCAGCTGACCAGGATTTCATAATGCGGCGACAGCAGGGCCACCAAGGTGCGGCTCACACTCTCCACGCCACCCGACGCGTGGTGCGGGTCGGTCCACACCTGCAGCCAGAGCCGCGGCCGCCGCTTGGGTCGGTAGATGCGAATCTGTCCCTCCCACGCCTCACGAATCGCCTGGATATGCCCTGTCGCGGCAAAGCGGGCCACCGCGAGCCTGAGGTCCGGGTGCCGGCGCAGCAGTTCCTCGTCCGCGGCCCGGCTGCCCACCGGGGTGTCCCGCACCACGCCGTGCTCATCCATGGACCGATGGCCATGGTGATACACGAACGTGCGGTCATCCAGCAGGTTAAGAAACCCGTCGACATGCGCCCGACGGCAAAAGTCCACTTCTTCCCCGTAGCCCAGGCCAAACGATTCGTCGAGGGCACCCACCGTGGCCAGCGCCTCGCGCCGGATGTAGAGACAGAAGCCGACCCCCGAGGGCACCTCGGGGTACAGCCGCGCCGCGCTCAGGGGGCGGCTCTGCAGAAACGCGGCGCACGCGTCCGCCAGCCGCAGGGAGCACGGAATCGACAGGTCCGCCGCCCAATTCGAGACGGGCGTCACCGTCGCGACCCCCGGCCGGCTCCAGGCCGCCTCGGCCATTTTGACCAGCCAGTGCGGCGTCACCACTGCATCGGAGTTGAGTAGCACCACATCGTGGCCCGGGGGCCGAAGCGCCATGCCTTCGTTGGCGGTAGCGGGAAAGCCGCGGTTCTCCTCATGCCGAAGGAAGTGCGCGCCGGGCCAGGCGGCAGCCAGCTCGGCAATGCGGGCCGCGGCCGCCGGGTCCGGGGTGGCATCGTCGATGATAGCCACCGAGAGCGGATGATGGGCCGTAGTCGCCAACAGGGCCCCGAGGCACTGCTCCAGATACGCCACCGCGCCATACACGGGCACCACCACGTGCACGGGCCGAAGCCGACGATAGAGCGTGCGACCGCCCTCCGTCAGAGACTCCCCCGGCGTGAGCCCGGCCGCGAGACACGCCGCCTCGACTTCCGACCCGCCCCACACCAGGCCCAACGGCGGCAGGCCGGCGGCCCATGCGCTAACGTCCGCCGGCACGGCACCGCCAGCCAGCAGGATGGCGTCCACCGCGGCTGGGTCTTCGTCGGGCCGCATGACCTCGAAGCCCCGCGCACCCCAGTAGGCGGCCGACAGCCCGAGGTCTGGCTCAGGCTCGCACACCAGCAGGCGCCGGCGCCAGCCGACCGCCGTCAGCAGCTCCAGCAGCGCGCGCCGGTCGGCGCTCTCGTCGATGAACGACCGTCCCGCGGCCACGGCGGGGTCGACCTCTTGCGGGTCGAGCAGTCGCCGCCGCACACGCTCGGCTGTCTCGGCGCCGCCCAACCATGCGGCGACGCGCTCCGCCACCCCGCGCACCTCGGCCGGGTCCGCGCCCCGCCCCTCAAGCATGACTGGCCGCGATTTCGTTCCACACGAGGGCCCATCCCCGTTCGCGGTCGGGCCCGCCGTCGCCCACGGCCGGGGTGCCCCACGGGGCGAGGCACTGCTGGAACCAGGGCTCCATCGCCGCGCCGGCGAGAACCAGCGCCGATCCGGGCACCGCCAGGCGCGACAGGTACTGCGCGTACGGGTACGACTCCACGTGCAGCTCAACATGAGAGCCCCAGTGGAGGCCGAGCGCCCGGGCGGCGTCTGCCAGCTCGCGCCGCACCGCATCCGCATCCTCGAGCGCGGGGTCCAGCAAAACGAGCCAGGGGCGGACCGCCCCGTACCGACCCACGGCATGGGCCCAGGTGAGCGCCCGACGCCCAGGCGGCGCAAAATCCGACGCCATCCCCATCGCCGGGGTCCCGGCGGGTCGGATGGCCGGGGCCAGCGGCAGGGAGAGGGTGCGGGGATCCGCTCCGCTCGGGCCGCGCCACTTGCGTTGAAAGAGGCGGCCATTGTGGCGCAGCAACGCGCGGGTCCCGTCCAGGTCCTCTCCGAACGACACGCTGCCCACGTGGTGGACGTACACCCGGGTGGAGATGCCGAGTTGGTAGCCGGCCATCTGGGCCCGCACTCCCCAGTCGTCATCTTCGAACATGCCCGGGCTGAACCGGGCATCCAATCCCCCGATGCGCTCCAGCACCGCGCGGCGCGCCATGAGGCAAAACCCCACCAGGCGCGTCACCGGCTGCACTGCATGGCCCGCCTCGGTGCGCCATGCCGCCGCGTAGTTCAGAAACTCAGACAGCGCATAGGGGGCCGACCGGTGCTGGGGGCCGGTGACGCGGTTGGTCACCGGCCCGATGAGGCCCCGCTCGGGATGGGATGTCAGGTCCTCGACCAAATCGCGATCCCACTGCCGCGGCACCAGCACGTCGTTGTTGAGCAGCACCACGTAGTCGCCGTCCGCTACCCCGAGCCCCTGATTGACCCCGGCCGGAAATCCCACGTTGACCAGGTTGTCGACGCGCTGCACGGTCACCATCCCCAGCTGGCGGGGCAGGCGGTCCAAGAACGCGCGGGTTCCGTCGGTCGACGCATTATTGATAATGACCAGCTGGGTGGGCAGCGACGCGTTCATCAAAACGTGGCCGACGGCCTCCGCCGTCATCTCCACGTGATTCCATGCCAGCATCACAATGGAGACGGTGGCGTTCTGGCTGGTCATTCGGTCGTCGCGGGCGGGAGGCCCAGCCTCTCCAGCAGCCGTTGGGTCACCGTGGCGGCATTGGGGGGATGCCAGTCGGCGAGGCCGCGGTCCAGCGCCTGGGTCATCTGCGCCGTGGCGCGGGCCCACGAGTGCTGGGCCGCCTCCCGGCGCGCCCGCTCCCGCATGGGCCGCGACGCGGCCTGGCCGTCGACCAGCACGCGAACCACGGCCCGCGCCGCCGCGTCCACATCCCGCGAGGGCACCACCCAGGCCGTGTCCCCATTGCGGGCGCAGTCCTCCGTGCCCACCGG
This sequence comes from Bacillota bacterium, assembly GCA_021795575.1. Taxonomy (GTDB): domain Bacteria; phylum Bacillota; class Sulfobacillia; order Sulfobacillales; family JAIMBI01; genus JAJZWV01. Next base: position 9,500 of record JAJYPH010000050.1, on the reverse strand, counting down.
CTGGGTGACCACCACGGTGCCCGCCGCCATCGCCTCCAGCACCGGCAGGGGATAACTTTCGGCCCACGACACCGACAGCGCGACCTGCGCTCGCTGATACTGCTGTCGCAGCTCGTCGTGCGGCACAATCCCCAACCGGTGGATCCACGGCCGCTCGGGGATGCGGTCCGCGTTGCCAAACACGTGCCACTGCACATCGCGTGCGGGCAGGGCCGCCCGCACCAGCTCCATGGTGGCGAACGCCTCCCGGGCCCCTTTCCACAAAAACGTTTGGGCGGAGCTCACCACGACGCACGGGCCCTGGGCCCAGTCGGCCAAGGGTCCCTCATCGGGTGCATCGACACCGTTGTACACCAGCACCGGACGCGAGCCATACAGGCGCTCGTACTGTCCCTGCAGCCAGCGCGAGTTGGCCAGGCGATAAAGCGGCAGCCTAAAACAGTAGCGGGCCGCCTCCACAAACGACCCGGGATCCGGCTCGTCCACGGCAAACAGCTCTTCCAGGTGCTGCATGAAGTGCACCTTCAGCGTCCCCGGCGCCTGCCCCACGATGGGCACGGTGGTAAAGTGCGTCGCCACCTGCACATCGGCCGGCGGCAGCCCGTCCACGGTCAGCACGGCTATCGGCAGGTTGGCCACCACCGCCGGCAGGACCTCCGAGATGTGGGGGTTGGGTGGCTTCATGCTGACCACCGCCACGTCATGACCGGATCGGGCCAAGCCGTCCGCGTGCCGCAAGATCGAAAAGACGCCCCCGCTGGGACCCACTGAGGGCAGTAAGAATTGGATCCGTGCCACCGCTGCCACCCCTTTAGGTGTGGCGCGTCCAGCCACAGCCACCCAGAGTCATCTTGCCGCTCGCGGTGGATGGCGTCCATCCTACGCGCGGTTTTGGCGCTTACGACCCTGTGGCCACAAACTCCGCCCAGCGTTCCTCCAGGCGGTCCCGATCCGGCGCGAGCCCCTGCTGCGACGGCACCGTGATCCTCGCACCCGCCAGCTCTTTTAACCCGTGCTCCAGCATGGGTCCGTCCTGAATCGCGGCAATGTCCCGGCGAACGGCGACGACCAGGTCGGAACGGACGCCCACCAGATTCTGATCAAACGCCGCGTGGTGAATCTTGCACAGCGCGAGGCCGTTGGGCACCACGGCGAGGCCGCGCGGGTGCGCGTCCGGCAGAATGTGGGCCGCGTCCAACAGCGTGGGCACCCCCAGGCGGCACATGGCACACCGATAGCGATAGGCGTTCAGCACCTGGGCCCGAAAACGCGCCTGATGCAGGCGCGCCTTGGTCACCCGTTCCACCCAGCCCCGCCGGTCCTCGGACAGGGGCTGTCCCACGGGAACGAACAGCTGTTCCTCAAACGCCAGCACAAACCGGAGGGCTCGGGGCTCCTCACCCACCACCCACACCGGGTAGATGGGCAGATACAGCGCCGGTGCCACGCCCAAAAACCAGATCATGGGGAGCCCCGCCTCGTGGGCGAGCCGGATGGCCCGGTTGGGAGCGGCGGCGGGGTCGGTCCCCCGGTACATGTAGCGCTGCAAGCCTTCTTGCCCCGGCTCGTCCGCGTACGGCGGCGTCCGGCCCGGCGGTGTGAACGCCGTGCGCATCGACAGGGCGGCATCCAGCTGCCGCGGCTTCATGATGCCTCCCTGTTCGTTCATGAGGGCAATCGCCTGGCCATCCACCGAAAACCCTCGGAGCGCCTCGCGGCGAAAGAGGCGGGCATGGGAGGGGTCGAGGGCATCCAGCCATGCCATCGCGAGCTGTCGCACTCGCCGCTCATACTCGAGATTCACCGGGCGCCTCCCTCCAGGCCGTTACGCGGACCGCAGCCGGTTCATGGCCTCCGTGGTGCGGCGCAGTCGCTCCGATACCACCCGCGCCAGATCCAGCAGCACCGTCTGCGCCAACGCCGGTTCGTGAGCGGAGAGGCTTTGGAATCCCTCCCACGACAGCTCCCGCACCCGACACGCCGTCCCGGCACGGATCGAGGCGGACCGCGGCAAGCCGTCCAAGAATGCCTGCTCGCCAAACACCGAGCCCGCCACCATCTGCGTCAGCCGCTCGGCGTGGCCATCCGCCGACGACACCAGCACGTCCAGCTCGCCCGCCTCCAGCAGGTATACGGTCCGCTCCGCCGCCCCGGCGTCCACCAGCATGGCGCCAGCCGCCACGTCGCTCGTAGACCCGTAGCTCCACACCCGGTCCCAATCAGACGGGGCGAGCGCCTCCAGGAACACGATGGGCGTGGTGTTGACCGGCACCCCAAAGATGGCGGTCTCGGACACGCGGGCGATGGGGAGAATTGCGCCACCGCCCTGGAACATGGGCACCGCCGCCAGCTCAGCGGCGCTGGCGGCAGGCTCCGCAAAGCCCGGCGCCCGCACCTGCACGTCGGGCGTGGCCAGCTGCCGCTGGCGAAGGGCACCGGTGCTGCCGACAAACGCCCACGCCCCGACCACCGACACCACGACGAGACCGCCCCACAGCACGTCGGGTGCCCCACGCAGCAGCGTGGGACCCAGCGTCAGGCCCAAAAACATGGCGCTGGACTGTGCCATGCCCACGACGCTGAAGTAAAGTGCCTCCCGGCCGGGCAGCGGCAGCTCACCCAGCAGCTGGTTCAGTTGGGTGGCCCACAAGATTTCGCCCAGTCCGTACAGCACCATGGCCGCCACCCACAGGCCGACCGAGTTGGCCAGCCCTCCGAGCCCCAGCGCGGCCGCCCCCAGCACCGCCCCGGCCAGAAACACCCGCGTGGGGCGAAAGCGCCCCAGATACCTGCCCACCAGCGGTTGGAAGGCCAACACCATCACACTGTCAATGGCCAGCAGGGGACCCAACAGCTGCGAGCCGTTGGCAAAGTGCCGCGTGAGGTCCAAGGGCACCGTCGCATTCAGCTGAGCCTCCACCAGGATGACGGCCAGCATGGCGGCTGCCCCCAGCAGGAGGGCCCGGTCGCTCGCCAGGGTCGCCATCGCGGTGCGGAAACCCTGTTCGGCGCCGGGCTGGCCGCTCCCCCGATCGCCGCCCGCAAACCCCACATAAATCGGCACCACCTGCAGCGCCAGCACGCCGGCCACCACAAAGAGCGGGGTGGCGCTGTGGCCAGCCGCCAGCACCTCGGCGGCGATCAACAACCCCACCATCACGCCGGCATTGGACATCCAATACAGATAGTTTTGCATCAGGCCACGATGCTCTGGCTTAGCGTTTTGGTTGGCCAGCGCATCGATCGCATTGCGGCCCACCGGACGCAGGGCGCCCCATACAATGAGAATCACCGCCACAGGCAGGAACGCATGCACCAGCCCCAAGGCTGCCACGGTCACGGCCGTAAGCAAACCGCCCACGGCATAAGACCGGACCAGCCCCAGCCGGTCCACGAGATAGCCACCCACGACCCCCAACAGCCATCCCGAGAGAAACGGCAGCCCCGCGAGCAGGCCGGCCAGCGGCAGGGAAAACCCCAGCGCCACATGAAAATAGATGGCCAAAAACGGCGTCAGCATGTAGTTGGCTAGGACACGGAGGCCGTCCACCACCAGGAGCAGCGTCAATTTCGGGTTCAGCACCTCACGCATGGGGGGTGACACGGGGCGGGGCGCGTCCAGCGCCGGTTGACTCACGAAGGGATGCCTCCTTGGCGGCAAGTCAGATCGTCCACGTTGAAGAAGTCACGGGCCCATTCGGCGCGCTCGGCCAAAACTCCTGCAGGGATTCTGGTGGCTCGCCACGGCGAGGCGCCACTCGCGCGTGGACCGTCCCCTCATCGTCTCCCCGACTCGCCCACCCCTCGCGCGAGCCCAGCCGGCGCCCCCGGGTCCGGTCAAGCTTGCGGAGCGGGAGGGTACGGCACCTCTCCGGTCCATGCGTGCCGGTCATGAAGTACAAATACCAGGACGGCCGCGACGTAAACGCCCGCCATGGCCAGATACAGGCGCGCGGGCGCACTCGCCACGAACAGCAGTCCCCCGGCCAGTGGGCCAACCGCCCGCCCAATGGCGCCCGCGCCGGCGATGACGCCCTGGTAGAGGCCGCGACGCCCCGGCGGCGCCAGCCGGTCCGCGGCGGCGGGCACGCCGGGCCACACCAGCATCTCCCCCAAGGTGGCCAAGCCCATGGCCCCCACGTAGGCAGCATACTGGTGGACGGCCGCCAGACCCAGGTAGGCCGTCAGGAAGCACGCATTGCCCAGCAGGATTTGCCGTTTCACGGAGGGAACGCGCCGTGTCACCCACGAAATGAGGGGTTGGCCCAGCAGGACCAGGCCCCCGTTGATGGTCCACAAGAGACTGTAGAGCGGCAGGGGAAAGCCTTCGGCGTGCATAAAATTGGGGGCCGTGGTCTGCCACTGCACATAGGCCATCCAATCCAGGGCCAAGCCGCCGGCCAGCATCAGGGTGGGGACACCCAGTGCGGCCCGGGTCCGTGGCGCCGGAGCCATGCGCGTTCTGGTCGGCTTCGTCTCCCACTCGGGCCCCCGGTACACCAGGAAAATGATGAGGGCAAACGCGCCGACCAGAACGGCCGCGGCCAAAAACGTCCAACGAAACCCCAACGTGGCCACCAGGCCCCCCAGGATGGAGCCAAGCGCCACGCCGACGTTCTGCGCGACGTAAATGGCGTTGAACGCCCGACGGCCGCCCGCGGGCCACAGGTGGGCCGCCAGTGCGTTGAGACAGGGAAACACGACGCCGACCGCCAGGGACGCCCCCGCACTGGCGATGGCGTACACACCCAACGCGTGGTCCATGAGCAACGCCACAAAGAGCCCCGTCGCCAGCAAGGCGCTGACCAAGAGCGGGCCGCGGGCTCCATACCGGTCATAGAGGGATCCCCCCCAGACGGATCCCGCGAGCCCGGCGACCGACTGGACCATCAGCACCGTGCCCACGATGGGCATGGGCTCGGCCAGCACCTGATGGAGGTAGATCGCTGTGAGAGGCCACAGAAAGGCGAATCCCAGACTGTTGAGCACGACGCCGGCAATGAGCCACCACAGCGCGCGGGGCAGCTTGTCCATAACCGCATCATACCCGGTGTCGCGGACAACCGGCGCCCATGGCTAGGCCACCGGGCCACGGTGCCAGGGGAATGCGCCCCCACGGCTCGGCATCCCGTACGGCAGGAACCGCCTTCCGAACGAGGCTCTCTCCCCATCCCCGACGCTTGACACGGTGGCGGGAGGCCACATCGTGCATGGAGAGGGAGCCGTTCGGCTCCCTCTCCATGCGATCCCGATGCCAACGCGCCCCTAACAGCTACCGGGGAGTGGCTACCTCCGTGGGCGCCAGAATGACGTTGCTCTCCCTGACCGCCCGCGTCGCGAACGTGAGCAGCAGGGACAGGACGCTGGCGAGCCCCATGGTCACGAGACCCGCCGTCACGAAGCCGTGAGACAGGAGCGCGGCGAAAATCGGGCCGCCCAACAGCGCCCCCACGTTGAAGGCCAGAAACAGCCAGCCCGTGACCGTTCCCGCCAAGTTGTCATCCACCGAGTCCTGTCCCAACGTACACACCAGATCCACATAGATGCCCCACCCGGCGCCGAACGCGAAGGTAAACACGGTCAGCGCCGCAATGCTCGGCGCGAACAGGAAGATGCCGATGCTGCCGGCCGCAATGAGAAAAGCGGCCAAGCTCACAATGTTCTTGCGCCCGACCTTGTCGGCCAGATACCCGATAGGAAAGGCGCAGATAAGTCCGCCCAAGCCTCCCATCGACGCAATCGTGGCGGCCTGGGCAGGCGGCAGCGAGAGCCCCTTTAAGAGAAAGTCCGAGTAGTACCCCAGGTACCCGAACAGCACGATGCCGAAAAGAAAGATAGATCCGGACAGCACGAGCACGTTGCGGTTGAAGATGCCGGCAAAGCGCACGGTCCGCTTCTCGGTCTCTTTGTAGGTTTTCGGGATCACCAGGTAAAAAACGACCATGACCAGGAGCGAGAAAATCCCCGACAGGACGAAAGGCGTCACGTAGTGCGGCAGAAACGGAGTGATAAGATACGGGCTCACGAACAGGCCGCCTCCGAAGAACACGGCAAAGGCGGACACGGCCCGCCCGCGCGTTTCCCAGAAGATGTCGCCCAGCAGTGCCACGATGGCGGGCTGAAAGATTCCGATGCCCACGCCCACCATGAAGCGAGTGACAAACAGCCACAGCGGACTCGCGGCCACCCCGGTCATCACCGTGAAAATGGCGAAGATGGCCACCGACAGCAACACGGTGTTCTTTACCGAGAACGTGTCAAACAAGTATCCCCCCACCAGGCTGAAGATGGCGATCCCCAGCGCGAACCCGGTGGCCACCGTACCCAAAAACGCGGCGCTGGCATGCACGTTGTGCACGATGAACGGCGACCCGAAGAAGTACAGGTTGCTGTCAAAGCCCTCTAAGAACGCCGGCAGCGCCGCGACCAGCACAATGAGAAGCAGCAGTCCCCGGCTCTTGCCTGCTAGGGCACGCACCGTCACGGTTCCCCTGGCGCTCGATCCCTCATCAGTCGACACGGTCCCAACTCCCTCCCTGTTTGTCCCGGACCGATGTCAAGCGGCTTGCTCGCATATAGTTGGGCTCGTTGATAAGGTTTCAACAGGAAACAAAGGAAACGGAGACCATTTTAAATTACCGTTGGCCTACCACCCCGGCGACGATCTGTCAATCGCAGGACGGACCCAAAATCACCTCCCAGTGGTTGCCGACTGGGGTACCGCCCGGCCGCGATCGCCGGGTCCGTATGCAAGGGGTTACCCTGCCAGACCGGCGATCACAAGTCCAGACGGACCGGGCCTTTAACGCCCCACATGCGTTTCTGCGACTATGTCGGGGTATGGGGCGCGCTGCCCCGATACTGCGCCGCGGCTCACGGGGCCGACCCCAGGGACAGCTCGTTCAATGGGGTGAGCGCGATGATCGGGTTGTAGTTGGCGCGCATGCCGTGCACCCCATCGCGCACGGCAGCGATGCTTTCGGGCGTAGGTATCCACAGCCCGGGCAACTGCTCGGCCGTGTACACTTGATAGGCGTCGAACCGGTTCTTGATCTGGGTGGTCGTTCCGCCCGCGTACGTCTGATGGATGAGCGTGTTCATCGTGGAACTGTTGTAGGCGCCCCGGTTGAACCCCGCGCTGGGCAGGAACAGCTCGCCCCCGGTGGGGTAGTAGTCGGGAACGTAAATCCATCCCGTATCCCCATCAGCCGCCCACTTGGACGAATTCGCCACAGAGCCGACCAGTGGGCCCACGGCAGACGGGGCCATCGTTTGCAAATTGACCACGATCCCCTCTTGGGCCCACGCCTGCTTGATGAGCTGCATCATGTTGGTACGGGACGTCGACCCGGTGGCAAACAGCAGCGGGAACTCCAGCTTCTGCCCGTTGCGCGTCATGACGCCGTTGACGACATGCCACCCGTGGTGCTCCAACAATGTCTTGCCCTGTTGCGGGCTGTACGGATAGCCCTTGATGGCCGAGTCAAAGTACGCGTTCTTCGGATACCGCGGGACCGGACCAAGCGTGGGCTCTGCCAATCCATGGTAGATGGAGGCGATGATCGCCGGTTGGTCGATTCCCATCTGCAGCGCTTGGCGGATGTACAGCTTGTTGAACAAGCCGCCAATGCCGTTGGCGTTGGACCGGAAATTCAAGGTCATGTAGAAAAACGCAAACAGCTGCTGCGCGACCACATGGTAAGACGTCAACTGTCCCCGCTGGCCATACAGCGACAAAGGCAGCGGGGCCACATCCAGCGCGTTGCGGTGCAGCTGGGCGAACAGGTTGGAACTGGAGGTCTCATAATGATAGGTCACTGTCTTGATGGACGGCTTGTCCACCCCGCTGAACTTCGGATTGGCCACATACGTCCAGTACTGATCGGGCACGGCCTTGGCGATGGTGTAGGGACCGTCCACCACCTTGTACACCGGGTTGTTGGGCGTACTCCCAATGGACTGGATCCACGTCAACTCCCGCTGCATGTTGGAGTACTTCTGCCACACCGAGGGCACGGGCACCAGCTGCGCCAGCGCGTTGTGTTCAAACCACACGGGATTGACCGCCGCCTTGGTGGTCACCACCACGGTGTGGCTGTTGGGAGCGGTTACGCTCTGCCAGCCATTCGGCACGCCTCCGCCCCCGGCGAAACAGTAGGGCAGGGGAGAACTAGAGGAGCTCGCCGCCTTAATGAGCGACCAGTCGAACAGCACGTTTTGGGCGGTCACCGGCTGGCCGTTGGACCACTGCCAATTGGGCTTCATGTGAATGGTAAACACAGTATCCGCGTTGTTGACGGAAATTCCCGAGGCGACCGATTTCGGATAGGAAATTTGGTCGGTGCGGTTGATCCACAGCAGCGGCATGTACATGAACGCGGCTTGCTCGCCGCCGCCCGTCAGTGTACCGCAGCTGGTCGCGGGAGAGATGGGGGGCCACCAGTTGGGACTGCCCTGCGCCGCCAGTCCGATGTTGAGCACGCCGGACGCGGCGGCGGGGGTGGGGGATCCGCCACAGGCGGAGAGACCCGCCAACAGCAGAGCGGATACGGAAGCGATGGCCCATTGGCGCATGCGGCCACTCGTCCTGGGGGTAGCCATTGTGCAACACCTCTCTTAGCCAGTGATGAGAAGCAACGGAGAAACAAGGTAGTATATGGGATCAACAGTAGTAATTGGGACAGGTGTCGGCCCGCTCAGCACGGGATCGCAACTTGGCAATCCGTCGGCGACTGAAACTTGGTCTGGATATAGAGGACCGGAGATGAGCGCGGGCAACATAACGGCAGGCCATAAGCACAGGGTATGCGGAAGCAGATGGCCATTCTCCACGTAGCACACTTTGTCCGACGCGTCAACCCCAGGGCTAACCCAAAGTCGGGCGGAAGGTGGCGGACGGACCTATTGACGCGGCGGGGCTGACGTGTTCGCGGCGACTGTGGTCAGCCAGGACCCTGACACCTCTTCGCGACGCGCGGCCCCGCCCGCGCACGGCGCCCGAGACGGTGCGCCGCATAGTGATGCATTTGGTCGAGGGCCGCGAGGACGCGGCCGCGTGGGACCGGTTGCTGGCCCGTCATCATTAGTTGGCCCGGTCGCGGCTGGTCGGCGAAGCTTCGCTACGTCGCGGTCGTGGACGGCGAGCCGGTGGCCCTCGTGGGGTTTGCCCGTGCGGCGCTGAAGGTCGGGGTCCGGGACGCCGCGATGGGCTGGACGCCGGATCAACGCGACGACCGGCTCCGCTATGGGGTCAACAACGCGCGATTCGTGATTCTCCCGCGCTTCCACATCCCGAACCTGGGGTCCCCCGGGCTCGGGCTGACGCTGCGCCGTTCGCGCGGACGGGCAGGCGGTGCATGGCCACCCGGTGTTGGCGTGTGAGACCTTCCTGGACCCAGCCCACTTTCTGGGCACCGTCTACGCCAGTGCCGGGTTTACGTATCGGGGGGACACCGCCGGCTTTCGCCGCCAGGCGCCGGGCTATACCGCCCCTGCCCAGC
>JAJYPH010000242.1 GCA_021795575.1 Bacillota bacterium | reverse complement strand
TACAGGGTGCTGACGGCCGGGACCGTGGTGGGTGTCCCGCCGCACAGCCGGGCGAGGTCGGGGCTTTGGCGGACCCGGCGGACCCCATCGGTGATCGACGGCTCCCCCACCAGGGCCTGCCGGGCGAGGGTGCGGAACAGGGCGACGGGGTCGCGGCCGGGGCGGCCGCGTTGGCCTGGCGGCGGGCTCAAGGTGGGCCGCCAGGGCTCGAAATCGGCGCGCCGACACCAGGCCGCGATCTCCCCCCAGACGGCCGGATCGAGGGACGGGAGGGACTCACGGTAGGTGGTATGATCTCCGTGCATGAGGAGCACGTGATCGCCTCCTTGACTCAGGGATCTGGTAGTGAATACCAGTCGTCCGAGTCTCGGGAGGCGTTCGCGTTTGTCAAGCCTATGCGGGGTATTTCATCGATCTGGGACCACATTCCCGTCCGCTGCCACCCTTTGGTGGGGGAACGTTTCGTCCCGCAGCCCCTACACCGTAAGCCGGGTGCGGCCTCCGAATTTCCGAAAAGGCTCCTAGCACCCCGCTGTTCAGGACGATTCGCCACCGTGAGGATGGGTTCCTGCCAGTTCAGCGCGGTGTAGGAAAAAAGTGCTTGGGTTCCTGGGTTATGGCGGAAGAGAGCGCTGGAGTGACTGCCCTGGGGAGGAGTGGGCCACTCCGGACCGGACGCGAGGGTAGGCCGGTCTGTCGGCATGTAGCGGCCCGCCCAGCCATTTGTCGAGGAGGTGATCCGATCATGGCAACCCACGCCCAAACCCTGATCCTGGTCGAGAAGCCCAGCGTGGGCCGCGATCTCGCGGCGGCGCTGAGCCCATCCGGCCGCCCCACCCGCCACGCCGGCTATCTCACCGCGGGCGATTACCTCATCACCTGGGGCTTCGGCCACCTGCTGACCTTGGCCGAACCCGAAGCGTACGACCCCACTTGGAAGCGCTGGCAGTGGGCGACCCGGCCGATGTTGCCGACCGCGTTTCGCGTGGCCCCCACGGCCAACGGCGAGGACCAGTTGGACGTCATCGGCGATCTGCTCGCCCGCCCGGACGTGGCCCGCATCGTGATCGCCACCGACGCCGACCACGAAGGGGAGCTGATTGCCCGCTGGATCCTGCGCCACCCGGGCGCGACCCAGCCCGTGGAGCGCCTGTGGCTCAGCGAGAACACCCCCCGACGCCATCCGGGCCGCACTGGCGCACCGGCAGCCCGCCCGCGCCTACGATGGGCTCGCCGCCGCGGCGGAAGCGCGCGCCCAGGCGGATTGGTTGGTGGGCTTGAATGCCACCCGGGCCTTGAGCCTGCGCCATGGCATCCCCGACACCGGCACGCTCAGCGTGGGCCGCGTCCAAACGTCGACGCTCGCGTTGATTGCGCACCGCGACCAGCGGATCGCCGATTTCCGGCCGGAGGCGTTCGCCCGCGTGCGGGCCACGTGCGTACTCGCCGACGGGTCCACGTACCCGGCAATCTGGCAGCCCGCCGCCCCGCCCGACCCGGATCATCCGGATCGCGTGCCCGCCGACGCGGCGCGGGCCGTGGCCGTCCGCATCCCGCCCGGCACGCCGGGGCAGGTGTCCACCGTGGACACGCAGACGGTGACGCTCCGGCCGCCGCTGCGGTTCAACCTGAGCGACCTGCAGCGGGAAGCGAACCAGCGGTTCGGGCTCGCCGCGCAGGAGACCCTGGACGCCGCGCAGTGGCTCTACCAGCACCAGGCGACCAGTTCCCCGCGCACCAGCGCCCGGCACGTGACCGCCGCCGTGCCCGGCACCCTGGCCAGTCGGCTCCAGCGGCTCGCCCGGGCCGGCCCCCATCAATCCTCTGTGTTGGGGTGGCCCCATCCCCTGCCCGTGGCCCGCATTACCGATGACGCCGCCGTGGCCCACGCGGGCCATTACGCCATCCTCCCGACGGGGGAGCCCCCGCCGGATGACGCCACCGACCCGCACCAGCAGGTCTACGACCTGATCGGGCGGCGGGTGCTGGCCGCGCTGAGCCCCGCCGCCAGGACGTCCGCACCGTGGCGGAGACGGTCATCAGCGGAGAGCGCTTCCTTTCGCGGGGCGTGGCGGTCGTCGTGCCCGGTTGGCGGGCCGTCTTGGCCCCGCCCGCCACCGAGGGCGCCGCCGCCCGACGACGAGGAGAAGGACGCCGCAGGACGGCCCGTGACCGTCGCACGGACGGAGGCCCGGGCCGGCCAGACCCAGCCGCCGCCCCGCCTCAGCGACGCCAGCCGGCTGGCGCGGATAAAAAAGCACGGCTTAGGGACCTCCGCGACCCGTGCCCGCGTGCTGGAGGTGTTGGCCCGGCGCGGGTACATTGCACGCAAGCAGCGGGCCCTCATGCCGGCGCTGGTGGACGCCGTGGGCGAGGCCGTGGCGGGCCACCTGGCCACATCCTAACTGTTGGCGCCTTTCCGCACGCTCGTCACCCCGGACGCCCGTGCCGGAACTTCTTTTCTTGTGCCGTTCGACGCGCCGAAAGGATTTCCTTGCGGCGCGGCGATTTCGTTGATCTAGAATGGCGTGGAACAATCGCTTCCGGGCCAACGAGCCCCTTCCGGCGCAACAACGAGGAAGCGGGCAACGTGGGCGAAGACCAGAGTTCAAGGAGCGAAGTGCTTCCGTCGGTCCTGGCGATGCTTGACAGGTCACCCTCTCGTTTGCTAGCCTAACCTCAAGTTCACAATCTTCGGGGGCCCGCCGTTTAGCACAGGATCCTGGACGCGACCAACGAGGTGACCCGGCTCAGAGGCGGCCCGGCTCGGTGCGAGAAGGGAGAGATGTTGTCCATGTCGCGCCAATCGTGGGGGGGGCTTTTCTTTCGGTGGCTCTATCATGCGCAGGCGTCTTGGGATTTGGACCTCGTGCCACGTATGCCGCGAGCAAGCCACTAACAGACTGGAGCTTTTGTGTCCGGACTTCGAGCACGAGCTATTTGTACAACCTCGGGTGCAACCAGGGACAGTTCAACCTAAACAACAACACAAATAGTTTGGTGTTTCTGGACTTCGGCGCGCAAACATCCACCGGGACATTGGAAACCATTACAAACGTACCACTATCTAATTCTCAGGTTCAGAGTTTAGCTGAGCAATTTGCCGCAGGGTATTATGCATGGTCGGCGTCAGATAATTTTTTGTATGAATCGGTCGGTACAAACCATAATCGTGAAGTGGATGCGTTTTCGGAAAAGGCGTGGGCTAACGTAGTTAAGGCTGTGCAAACATGGTCAGCAAATGCAAACGAGTCCAATGTGACGATCTGGGGTGGAAGCGATCTTGAGCCTGGCTTTAGCGTATACTCCGACGCTTACAACTGGGTACAAGGGTACGACAGCATTGATCCCGCCATCTACGTAAACTACGGAAGCGCTCCGGGATGCTTCAATGACACAGGAGGATCAGGAAGTTTCGACTGCTCAAGCGGTTGGACGACCAGCGACATTTACTACGTCTCGTGGGGTGCTCTTCCGGCGGTGACTGTCCCCCAAGTGCACCACACGACCTACGGAGAAGATTGGACCAACGTGAGCCTGTACGGGAGTCGTTACGGATCCCAAGGAGCCATAAATTTCGAGGGGCCTCTTGATGAGTATGACCTGACGTCATCTTCGTATACTCCGTTGCAGGCGTGGGACCATCTGTCCAGCGATCTCGCGAATCATGGGTTGCCGTCCGTCATGCCTTATTCTTTGGAGGTGCATGTTGCGAACTAAGACGTGGATTGTTGGCTCAGCCGTACTTGCGCTGGTGGCTTCCAGCTTTGCCTACCAAGGAGTCCGGGTCAGTGCTAGTTCTCCTGATGCCATGGGGGCGTTGGCTCAAATGTCCAAAGGGTGGCCCAAGGACAAGCTCGGCCCCATTCACCAGGAAGAGGCGTTGCAGGAGAAGGAGAGCCTACACCCCGCTCCCCATGTTGGCCGCGCAGCGGGGCTGGCACAGGTGCCACCCTCCATCCCGCCGCCCAAGCGGAAGGCGCAGATCTACAACATGCAACAGGGAGCGTTGCCGGGGACCTTCTGGACCAATAACATGTGGCAGGGGCCGCTGAAGGGCAAGACCTGGGTGCTCCTCGACGCCGGGGAGATGGAGTATCCCACGCCGTACGGTGGGGTGTATGTGACCCTAGAGACGCGGGCGCCTAACGGCCAGTTCACGCTGAAGACCCTGGGGGCATTTGCGGCTCCCGCCGGTTCAGGCTCGTTGAGGGTGGTCGGGTGGCAGGGGGATGTGGTCTCGCTCACGTCTGCCCACGGCGTCTCGCTTCAGTTCAATATCGCCACCGACACCTTCTCGGGGTGACGGCGTCCTAGAGGGCGCTGCAATTTGACGGGCGTGGACACGCGGTGAAACGCGGCCCCTTCAAGCCGAGAAGGCCGTGCGCCGTGGGTGGCCTCAGTGCCGTCG